>JAJRWS010000359.1 GCA_024276705.1 Planctomycetota bacterium
ATCGGAGCGGAATTCTAACGCTTGGAAAATCGACATGGCTGAAAAAATCAATCGCCGAGATTTTTTGGACCAATCCGGAACTGCGGGACTTGCGTTGGCTACGGGAGGGGTTGCCGCGGGCATCACGCTGCTTACCAATCCACGATCGATCCATGCGGCGCCGGCAAACGATAAAATCGTACTGGGCCTGATTGGTTGTGGCGGTCGCGGTCCCCACCTGGCCAAAGGCTTTCTGGAACGCGGCGATTGCACCTTCGCAGCGATTGCCGACGTGAATCATAAGGTCCTGGAGAGCAAGGCGGCCGCCATCGCCAGGCTTCAAGGTGGCCAAACGCCCGCGACCCATGGCGATTTTCGCCAGCTGCTCGAGGATCCGTCCATCGACGCGGTGGTGATCGCCACGCCGGACCACTGGCATGCCCTGGCCACCGTGTGGGCCTGCCAGGCGGGCAAGGATGTCTACGTGGAAAAGCCCCCAACCCACGACTGCTGGGAAGGCCAGCAGATGATTGCCGCTGCCCGTAAATATCAGCGAGTCGTCCAGTGTGGGTTTCAGAACCGCAGCGCACCGTACAACATGGGGGCACGAAAGTATATTGAAGCGGGAAAACTGGGTGCGATCCATCTCTGCCGCATTTACAATCAAAAACCGCCCTGGGGCAATTGCCCGGTCGTGCCCGACAGCGAAGCACCGGCCGACTTGGATTGGAATATGTGGAACGGTCCGGCCCAAGCATGCAGGTACAACGCCAGTCGGCACAAGTGCTGGAATCACCAGTGGGCTTATTCGGGAGGCGACATCGCCAACGATGCCAGCCACCAGATCGATCTGGCCCGCTGGCTGTTGGGGGTCGAATACCCACAAACAGTATACTCCACGGGTGGACGGTACGATCTCCAATCGGCTGCCCAGACCCCGGACACTCAGGTAGCCTTGTACGATTTCGACAAGTTGCTGGTCAGTTTCGAATTGACACTCTTCGCACCCTACATGCTTAAAACGGATCCCGGTGTGCGTGATAATGACATGTTTCCCTACTGGTTCCAAAACGCGACCCGAATCGAAATCTATGGCACTGAGGGGATGATGGTCGTGGGACGCCATGGAGGCGGCTGGCAGGTCTTTGTCCGCCCCCATCAGCGCCAGCCGGTCGTCAAGGATCAGCAGTACGGCCGCTTCCCCGATCCGGAGCACAAGGAAAATTTCATCGAGTGCATTCGTACCCGTGCGCGGCCCAATGCAGACATTGCCAAGGCCCACCTCAGCGCGTTGATGATCCATTATGGCAATATCAGCTATCGATTGGACGGCCAGAAACTGGTGATCGACCCGCGGAACGAAACCATCGCCGACAACCCCGAAGCCATGAAGCTATTCCGGCGGTCTTATCGGGATCCATGGATTTTGCCGGAAAACGTTTGAATCGGCGCCGGAGGCGAGTAGATGATACCGGGCGTTTTGCTCTGCTAGTTGCTCAAGAATCGGCGGCAAGTTATGCTCAAGGATGTAGGCATAAAGGCTACACACTGGCAGAGGCAGCTATTTCTGATTCTCATCATGCTGGAGGGAAAGGGCCTGGAATGGCGGAAATGGACAAGGGGAATCTGGGCGTTCCATTCTTCGCGCTACCTCTCTTGGTAGCGTTGGGGTTCCTGCTGCCTGCCAGTCCCGTCCTGTCAGCAGACGAAAAGGTCCTGTCAGCAGACGAGAAGGCAGAGCCACTCACCGTGGTCCAGATATTCGAAAAAGTGATCGCCACGTACCATGCGATGCCATCCTATCAATCGACCGGAACGGTGGAATCGGAGATCGATACGGGTAGCAACAAGATCCATACCCAAACGTCCTTCACCATGCGGCTAAAGAAGCCAAATCAATATTTAATCCAATGGACACAAAAAAACGTGCCCGCCCCCAACGCGGGACAGCATGGGGCCGTATGGAGTGATGGGGAGCAGCCTTACCTTTATATCGGTGCCATGAAGGCGTATGGAAAAATGGGCAGCGACGATATGGCGTTGGGAGGCGCCATGGGGATTTCTGGCGGTTGCGTCTACACGATCCCCGCGCTCTACCTGGCGGTTTTCAAGGATCAGCCGCAACCGTTTACGCGACTGCGGGAACCAGTGATTGAAGCCAGCGAAAAAATCGACGATGAAGCGTGCCATGTGATTAGCGGAGCCTCTACCATATCCAAAAAGGAAACCTTCTGGATATCCAAATCACGTTTTCTTGTCTTGAAGTACCGCCGGTCTCTGGAACCTCCGGACGGCGGTGTCACCATCCCTGAAATGACGGACCAGCAGGTGGCTGAAGCACTCAAAGGCTTGGGCCAGGAAGTAACCGCCGAAAGCATGAAAAAGATGCGGGCGATGATGGAGAAATCGAAAACACTCTTCGAGACGGCCCAGATGAAAGGCTCCATGACCGAACTGCATGAAAACATTTCTTCCCCGGAGTTGAAAAAGGAAGATTTTCTATACTCCATCCCTGAGGGGACCGAACTCAAAGAGTCCTTAATAGGTGGCATGCTTGGGGGGAAAGAATAGTTGCTAGTGTCTAGTCAAGCCTAAATTTTCGGATAGCGATCGGAACAACTCTTGGAAGGGCAAAGGCTACACAGACCACTACCCGAAAATATTAGTTTGACAAAGGGCTAGCCACTTTTAACTACTCCTCCATTTCCAGTTGGCGCATTTTTCGGTAGAGATTCGAACGATGCAAACCCAACTGCCTGGCAGCCTGGCTCATGTTGCCCTGCCTGGCACGAATGACCTGGCGGATCCATTGACGCTGAAATTGCCAAGTCGCCTCCGCCAGAGTACTTTCTTCAGGCACAACCGCGGGCGCCGCAGCCCCACTGGCATTGATAAAATCCATTTCCCCGGCATCAATTCGGTCTCCCGAAGTAAGGTAAGCCAACCGTTCCATCAAGTTGCGTAATTCGCGAACATTCCCTGGCCAGGAGTGCGACAGGAGTCGCGACTCGGCCGCATCGGTCAGCTTGGGCACTTTTCGTCCCATACTAAGACAAAATTTTTGTAAAAAATATTCCCCCAACTGTAAACTATCGGCTCCGCGTTCACGCAATGGAGGCAGGACAAGACTGACCACGTTGAGACGGAAAAAAAGATCTTCACGAAATTTTTTCTCGCGTACCATGGCAGCCAAGTCCTGGTTGGTTGCAGCCAAAATTCGTACATCGGTATGAACGGGCATCGAACCGCCAACTCGGACCACGGTTTTTTCTTCGAGGACACGCAGCAACTTGGCCTGGCCTGCCAGGCTTAAATCGCCAATTTCATCAAGAAACAATGTCCCTCCCGAGGCTAACTCGAATTTGCCAGCCCGCTCCGCATGCGCATCGGTAAAAGCCCCTTTCTCATGGCCAAATAACTCGCTTTCCAACAAGGTCTCCGACAAAGCCGCACAATTCACGGCAATCCAAGGCTGATCGCGCCGATGACTGAGATAGTGTAGCATCCTGGCTACCACTTCCTTGCCCGTACCATTCTCCCCCAGGATGAGTATCGCCAACTCGGTATCCGCAATACGATGCACGGTCGAGCGAACCGCTTCGATGGCTGGGCTAGCACCGATTAACTGAGTCGCTTCGGCAGCCTGCTCAACCAATTGCTGATGCTTGGCGAGCAACTGTTCGAATTGCTGGGTATTTTCCAACGCGACAGCCGCATGGGTAGCCAACTCAACCAGCGCCTGTTGGTCCTCGTCGGTAAAATTTCCCTGTTTCTTATTGAGTACTTCGAATGCCCCCAGGCAATGGCCTCGCGGGGTTGTGAGTGGCACGCAGAGAATCGTATCGGTTTGATAACCGGTGGCTTGATCCACCTCACGGTCAATCTGGTCTTCACCGAGGCCTCCCCCAACTCGGCGTGGTTCCCCCTGGTGCACAACCTGCCCTACAATTCCCGTAGTATCGGCGAAACGTAATTCGTGATCTTCCATCCCCAAAGCAGGCCGGGCAATGAGTGTCTGATTCACTTTATCCCAGAGAAAAATGCTGGCGCGGTCGGCGGAAAGCAAATCGGTTGCCGCTTCGGCCATTTCCTGC
This sequence comes from Planctomycetota bacterium, assembly GCA_024276705.1. Taxonomy (GTDB): domain Bacteria; phylum Planctomycetota; class Planctomycetia; order Pirellulales; family Lacipirellulaceae; genus JAJRWS01. Next base: position 4,074 of record JAJRWS010000359.1, read on the forward strand.
AGGAGGTTTTCCATGCTCTGCGTTTGATTCCAGGATTGGGTAATCTCCAGGATGGTACCGAGGCGTCGAATACGGCGACGATTCTGTTGCCGGTCTAACAAAACGGCAAAAGCTGCAGCCAATGCCGTCGCGCAACACTCCATGGTCGCACCCTTTTCAGCCCCATGAATCAGCAAGACAAACTCCTCGTTCAACGGATAGCTTGTCCACTTTCCGAATGCAGCGGGCTGTTGAAGATCCAAGCTTTCGGCGGCCAGTTCGAAGGGAATCGGCTTTGCAGGAAGGCTTGTTCTCAGCACGACCTGCCATTGGGGAGGATTGCTAGCTACCACCACTATCTCGTTGGCATCCAGATAGGCCTGAATCAGGCCTAAGACTTCTTGCAAAAACGGCAGGAGCTGATCGTACGCAGCAGTTGCACGCAGAATCGACTGCTGCAGTTGGCACCAATCTCTCTTATCACTCTCCAGATTGTCGTTGCCACCTATTTGCATCATTTGACTCATGTGAAATAAAACGCCATTATCAAATCCGCATGACTACACAACTATACAGGTTAGAGTTAATAAGACAACAGTAATTCCAGGAAAGCGCATTCATTTTGACAACAAATTGGCAAAATTACCCGGAATTCTTCTTCTGATCGGTACGACCTCCTGGCAGACACAACTTTCCCGGGCAGCCCTGGACAGACACCCTTCCCCCTCAACCAGAGTGGGTGTTATCCTGCCACGCTTACACGTTCTGAATAGCAGGAAGAAATGAGGAATTTCGATGGGTTTGTTCGACGGCAAGCGAGGCTTGATTACAGGCGTATTTAACAAGCAGTCGATTGCCTGGGCAATCGCTGAGCGGATCATGCAAGAGGGAGGTGAATGCGGCTTTTCCTACATGCCCGACAAACCGGATGATACTCGAAAGAAAAATCTCAACCGTATTACCAAGCTAACCGAGGGCAATCCACAAGTTAAGTTCCTGCAGCCGATGGATGCCACCGAAGACGAGCAGATCGAAGCAGTCATGCAACGTGCGGGCGAAGAGCTGGGACAGCTCGACTTTCTGCTGCATTCCATAGCTTACGCTCCTCCCGAAGACTTGAAAGGAGACACCATTGCCACGAGTCGTGATGGTTTCAAGCTGGCAATGGAAATCAGTGCGTACAGCCTGATTGCCTTGTCCCATGCCGCTCAGGGTGTACTGAGTGATGGTGCCAGCATCCTCACGTTGACCTACTACGGAGGTGAGAAGACCGTGCCAGGTTACAACGTGATGGGAATCTGCAAAGCGGCACTCGACTCGATAGTCGGTTACCTGGCATTTGACCTGGGCACTCGAGGCATTCGCGTCAATGCGTTGAGTGCCGGTCCCCTGCAAACGATCTCAGGCCGAGGAGCTGGCGTGGAGGAAATGCTGGGGCTCTATGCGGGCATGGCACCCCTGGGCCGGAATATCACCCATGAAGAAGCTGCCCAGAGCGGCGTTTTTTTGCTGTCGGATATGTCCTCGGGTATCACCGGCGAAATTCTGCACCTCGATGGCGGCTACAATGCCATGGGATCACCGGGACGTCTGGTGGAACAGTTCAGGCGGTGAAAAATCGGCCTAGCCAAAAGGCAGGCGGTTTTGGTACATATTCGTTTCGCTTCGAGGGAACATGAACGTGGCAGGTGAATGAATCACGTGTCGTGCAGGTCCTAACAATAGGTCCCAACTGGGGCGACATCATCACGGACACGGATGAGTCCTGAAGAAAGAAGGAATGGATGAGCATGGAAGCTCCCGGCGGCCGGGCACCCAGCAGATGGTGCCCAGCAGGACAATTACTCGACCCCCTGCATGCTATCGCCCTTTTTAGTCTGATCTGTTTATTCTCAAACTCCGCCCTTGGGGCCGGCTATCGGACAGCCAATTTCACCGTCGATGCACCGACCCCTCAAATCGCCAGGCAAATTGGCGATACGGCCGAACATTGGCGGCGGGAAATGGCCCTGGAATGGCTCGGAAAAGAGCTGCCTGACTGGTCCAAAGCATGTCCGATCAAGGCGCGCGTTTCGCCGCAGCTTGGTGCCGGCGGCGCAACCAGCTTCGTCTTCGATCAGGGAGAGGTGTTTGGTTGGCGGATGGAAATTCAGGGCTCTCTCCAGAGGATCCTCGATTCGGTCCTGCCCCACGAGGTGACGCACACGATCTTCGCCAGCCATTTTCGCAGACCCCTGCCTCGCTGGGCGGATGAAGGCGCCTGCACGACGGTTGAACACCAAAGTGAAATTTCCAAACAGGAAACGATGCTGATCGAATTTTTGCAAACGCATCGCGGCATTCCCTTCAGCTCCATGTTTGCGATGAAGGAATACCCTCAAGATGTCCTTCCCCTCTACGCCCAGGGACATTCGCTGGCCAAGTTTCTCATCGCCCAACGTGGCAAACATACGTTTCTTGTTTTCCTGGAAGATGGAATGCAAGATGAAAACTGGCCCAGGGCAATTCACGAAACTTATGGCTATCGCAACCTGCTAACCCTGCAAAATACTTGGATGGATTGGATCCAACAGGGACGTCCGGAAATTCTACCTGTCAGCGGAACAACCCTTGCCAGCGCGGCCCCTGGAGTCCCGACACGACAAGGCCTGAGTCCGGGTAGCCGCCCACCGGTCGATACGGTATCGCTACAGGCTTCTTCTCAACCAGGCACTCGGCCAGCCATGACCGAGTGGACCGCGGCTCAGGGCATCCACGTGGTGACCGAACCCTGGACCGGCAAAGGGGCCTTGAAGGATCCCGCGAAATCCCAAACCCCCTCCGCGATCACATGGCCCACAACCGGCGGCAAACTGGCAAAGGCCAGCCCGCGCGGCAGCATCTACGACGCGGCCCGACAGCGGGGCACTCTCTATCGATAGCTTGCTAGGTGGCAAAGAAGTACCGAGTGACGTGAAAAAATACCGGGGCAGCAAAACAGACCGCGTCAATACGGTCAAGAACTCCCCCGTGCCCTTCGATCAGAGTACCGGACCGAACTTCGCCACGATCCGATTTGATGGCAGCCATGGTCATGGCTCCGGCGGAAGCCATCACTGCGATCAACAGCGACATGGCTGCTGACACCCACCAATTTTGAAAGGGAGTGGCCCAATAGAGTGTGCTGCCCAACAAACCGGTTGAAACGGCCCCACCCAGCAAACCTTCCCAAGTACGCGAACCGTCAATGCTTTCAGCAATGATATGCTTGCCTTGGAGCTTGCCCCAGACAAACTGGAGCAATTCCGAGAACAGTACAATTGTGATAAAAAAGAATAACAATCGGGCATTGGCGCGCTTCCCCAAATCGTCGCCAAAATTCAGGTAGAGCAGCGCGGGCGCATAGCTGAGACAGTAGACGCATACCATGAGCGCACACTGTATTTTTGCCACCCGTTCGAGAAACCGGTAGGACTCTCCGGAAATGGCAACACGTGCCTGAATGAACAAGAAGGCATAAACGGGAATCATTACGCTATACAACTCATAGTTGTTTCGTGCCACCAGGATAAACTGCATCGGCGTAAAGAAAAAGAAAACCCAGAACAGCGCCCGGTGGTCCCCCATCCCGGAAGGTGTGAGCGTAATAAACTCCCGTAAAGCCCAAAACGACAACAAACCAAATAGCAATACCGTCAACCAGGGACTGAAAAAGGCCACCGCAACAACCAGGCAAAAAAACCACCAGGCCTGGATTCGAGCATTGAACGTATCGACCACTTGTGGGTCCACGCCAAAAACTGCCTGCCGGCGGAGCCAATGGCCGACCAGAGTTGCCAAACCCAGCAACCCCAGCACGACACCCACCAAGGCCCAATCTTGTACCATTTGATTACCTATCCTTCAGACGTAGCACGGCCTCGCGTGCACGTACCAGAAAATCGGTCTTGGGCTCACCCGCTTCCAGCCAGATGGGAGGCCCAAAAGTCACCGACGACAACAGCGGCACGGGGAGGATCTCGCCGCGGGGTAGAATGCGATTCATATTATTGATGTAAACAGGAATCAGCTCCAACTCAGGCCGTTTTTTACTCAAATAGTACAACCCGCTTTTAAATTCCCCCACCCCTTCATCCATCCTGCGGCCACCTTCGGGAAACAGTATCAACGAGTGGGTATTGCCAATTTCTCGGAGCATCAGGTCGATGGGGCTCTGATGGACCTTGATTTCCTTTCGATCGATCAACATCGCATTGTATACCTTCGCGACATGCCGACGAATAAAACCGCTGGTCCAATAATCTTTCGCGGCGATCGGCCGGGTCAAACGACGTACGTCCGTGGGCAATGCGGACCAAACCAGGATCACATCGAGGTGGCTGGTATGGTTGGCAAAATAAACACGCTGGCAGATATCGGGCTGGCTGTCGATCCAGCGCACGCTCACGCCACTAATAAACCGGGCAATCCAAGTTAGTAACGTTTCGGTGATCATGAGCACGGTTGGGAGATTGCCAGCAATTGGCAGATGGAGAGCCGAACTCTATCCATGGTATCTGCGTTGCGAGGCGACTGGAAGGCCTCACTCGCATGTGGAAATGCCCAGATTCGTTCCGTGCGACGCGTCAGGCATCGCGAACGATGGGTGGCCGAATTGAACCCCCAACACCTTGACCTGGCGGGGAGCATGTGTATGCATCCAGTTGGCCCAGCCCCAACGCCAAAGGAGCCCCAGATCGACAAACCCGAGCCGCCGGCAGCTTTGCCAGGCAGCAAGATTCGTCCAGTCCATGGTCGAAAGCAGCGTGTCGATGCCATGCCTGGCCAATGCGGCCAGCGCCATACCGTTGACCCATCCGTATAACCCCTGACCACGATGCTCGGGCAGTGTGAAGCCATGATACATGAAAGCCATGGTACTTGGATACGAGATCGCCACGCCCGTGTTCTTCTGGCGTCCGCGATGGCTCTCGGCGTCAATGCCCTCGAGAGCAAACCAGGCGTAGGAGGCCAGTTGAGTTCCGCACAATGCGGCATAACAAAGATGCCTGCCCTCCTCCAAACGTTCGATCCGTGCCCCGGCCAGGTGGTTCTGGGGATTTTCACTCAATGTGCGTAATTCCCCTGCCGTGAGCTGCTGGAACCGATACCGTGAATCAATCTCTCGGGGAAGGCAGACGGCCGCCCCGCGCAGCAGTACGACTCGAGTCAAATCCAGGGTCATCAGGCATTGCAATCCCCGATAGCAGGTTTGCTGGGTAACGCCCTTAAAACCGAGTTGGCGACAATGATGGAAGAGGGAAATCATGTTTTTTACGTGTTCGATGATTGGTCAAACGCAAGACAGTGGCCTTTCGGCCTCTTCACGCTGTTGCTCCGGCGATTTGGGGGCGGGCGAGCCCTCAATCAAAGTGTACCCGGTGGGAGAATCCGGATCGACATAAAAGGAGGCCGGATACTCATTCTCCTTTGGCACTTCCTGCTTGCGAAGCTTACGGTACTTGCGCACGCCACGAATCAACGACTGCTTCAAGTGAGCCATGGCACCTTCCACGGCGATCGATCTGCAAGGCAGACCGAAAGTGCGACGCAGAAATTGGTTGGCCAAATGTACATTGATACGACGCCCCGCACGAGCGTTCACGTGTTCGGTGGAAAGCGAAACACAAAGTCCGCGGCCCAGATTTTCTACTCGATGCGGTGTGAGCTGAGGCCAGGTCAATAGCTGCCCTGGCTCCACGTCAAAGATTTGGGCGAAGTCATCATAACTGGGCTCGAAAGGGGCATCCTCCACCATCTCCGCCGCACAGATCCGTTCCACCACATCTTGTGGCGCGAAATGTGTATCGAAAGGCGGATAAACCCATACCCGTTTGTGCCCACGAATATGCCACAGCATATTCACTGGCACGTCAAGATGGTAATAGACAATCGCACCGGGCGAGGAGATTAGCAAATTTGCCGAGCGATCCCGAGCATGAAATTTTGGCTTGTTCGACTCCAACTCATCATAAATCGAATGGATCGCCTGTCGCACCTCGTCATGGTGACTCAATACATTGCGCAAGTTGACCCAAAGGTGACCCCGATGGATTAACTCGAGTAATTTCTCCGAGGAGACTCCATTTCGATCTCCTTCGCGCCAGGCGAATTCGGCATTGGAGGTAGACATTGTATTGATACCAAAATCGACCTCGGGATGCGTATCGAACATCCGGATGAGATTCTCATCGTCGAATTGACCCGACTCGTGCAGGTTGTGTCGGGCTAGCAAAATCTCATCTTCCACGCCCAAGTATTGTTGGGCGGTCCAGTCAACGAGGTGGGATGTGGTCATGAGCGAATCCTGGCGCGATAATGAGATGACTCGAAGTGATAGGTGCGCCTCGATAAAAACACGAACCGTCCAGTGAAGTCGTGGAGGGTTCGTGGTGGGCAATAAAACCTAGCTTGCGGGAACAGACCAAGGAGTATGAAACATGGTAGAATTCCTGTTCCGAACTTCCGCACTATGCCGTTTGTACGGCTTACTTCCCAGGCTCGCTACCGGGCCGTGAGAGAATCAACCCACTGCGCCACCATGGTACACAATTCGATTTGATGCCATTTTTTCACTTTTTGTGTAACAAATCGCCATGACGTGAACAACACAAAAAGCACTGCTTTATCGGGCGGTACTGCCTCGGAACCCTGAACCCCGACCCCTTTCTGGTTGCAACCGATAAACCGCATTCGAGCGTGTGCCACGATGCTCTTTGGCGTCATACAGATTGGCAATCAGCGTTTGATAGCCATCCACCATCCTTTGCAGCGACCAGTCCCGCTGAACTCGTCGTCGGCCCTCATTGCCGAATCGGTGACATAGGGCTGGGTCCTTGAGCAGACTCACAATCGACTCGACATACGCCTCGGTATCCCCTGCGGGAAAAAGGCAACCCGTTTCTCCAGGAACTACCGTTTCTCGTATGGAACCTACGTCGGCCGCCACGACCGGGCAACCACACCCGAAAGCTTCGAGAATGGATACCGGGTTCGCCTCGTTATGCGAGGTAAGGGCCAGGACATCGCAAGCCGAAATCAGTTGCGGGATGTCTTCTCTTGAGCCGAGAAAATGGACTGGACTCGTCAAATCCAAATCCCGGGCCAGGTGCTGCAAGATCTCCTGACGTGGCCCATCCCCAATGATCAGAAACTGGGTACCCGGCATCTCGTGAGCAATCTGCTGGGCACCGCGTAAAAACAACTCGTGGTTTTTTTCCGTCCGCAGAGCGGCCACAATCCCCACCACCGGCGCTGAAAAGGAAATACCCAAGGCGCTTCGTATGGGTTTGGGATCTTCGGGTGCAAACCGGCACGTATCGATACCGTTATGGATGGTCTGGACCTTGGCATCTGGAAAATTTTCCCATTCGACCAGGAACCTGGCATGAGTATCCGCCACGGCGATGAAAGCATCAGTCCACGGAGTCAGGAGGCGGTTCAGACGCCCCACTCCGTCAGGCCAGCCGGTACTGTGCAAGGCCGACACAACCACGGGGACTCGCGCCAAACGTGCCGCCAGGCGTCCCCAGAACATTTTGTCTCCCGCTCCCACGGTGATAACTGCATCGATCTGGCGCCGTTGCAACAACTTCCAGAGTCGCGGCAGCACTCGGATATCGTACTTGCCTTGAATCAATCCGCTATGAACAGGCATTTCCGCCTGGAGCGTTTTGCCCAGCGGACCTGGCTTTTTCAGGCAGCAAATTTCGGGCTGAAACCGCGCCCGGTCCATGCCACGGACCAGATTCATGAGCAACGTTTCCGCCCCGCCCACCGGCATGCTGGTGATAAGAAACATCACGCGTAAAGGGCGGTTCGTGGTGGTTGGGGGTGTGGGCATGGTTCGACGTCCCATCGGCGGCCACAATTTGGCCAGGTAATGGGCGGCCTGCTGCCGGATTTCATTCCGTTCGTGGAGATCGAAGATCAACGGAGTTGCAATCGCCACGGGCATCAGCAGCAGCAATGTGACGGTCGCCGGAAACGTTCCCAGACCCAACGCGATGGGAATCAACCCTAACAGCCAGGTTCCTCGCCCAACAGGCATCCCATAATGGCGACTTAACAATAGCGTGAGCAAAACGCAAAGGAAGCTCGAAATGGCCGTGGCCAACACGGCTCCCAACAATCCCCAAATCGGTAACAACAGCAAGTTGAGCCCGATGTTGACAACCAGTCCCACGGCAAGCGGCAAAGTTGCCTGCCTGGTTTTTTCCGCGCACCACAGGTAGTTGTGGGCTACCGCGTAGATCCCATACCAACTGCAACCCGCCAGGGTCCAGGGCAGGACTGCCATCCCTCGATCGTACTTGCCCTGCAAAATCGTCTGGAACAATAACGGAGAAAACCATAACACGCAAACACCGAAAACGAGCATGCCCAGGCAGGTGATTTTCAAAGTGAAATTCAATCGCCGGCCAACCTGTTCTCGATGGCCCGATTCCCAATCCGCACTGAGGTGGGGCAGGGAAAGACTACTTAACAAATCGGCAAAGGAAACCATCAACAGCGGCACCAGGCGACTGCTATGATAAAAGCCCACCTGCACCATCGCCTCGGCCGGCGTGAGCCCACCATAATGCACAATCATGTACCGATCAACAATTCCGAACAGGTGGGCTAGAAAATTACTGATCCAGACGAAAAATGCGAATCGCAGCAGCTTTCCCCAGAATTCGTACTGAGCAAGACTCTCTTGTGGTTGTTCGATCTGCTTGAAACCTGGCAAGGTCCATGCGATGGCTCCCAGGGAGGCAAGAAGGCAGGCAACTCCATAACCGATGAGCAGACTCGACACTTGGGGCTGCCACCACAACAGCCCCAACGAGAGTATGGCAAACAGCAGGCTGTTGGCGAAATTCATGGCGGAAACAACACGGACCATGCGCAAAGCCGTGAACAGGGAGGCGAGCATATGATGGAATATGATGGCAGCCAGGCAGAATGCGATGCCCGTGATCATGGAAGTCCAATCCTCACTGCCGAAAATCAACTGCGAGAATTGGCGGGCAAAACCGATCAGCAACCCGGTGGCCAGTAGACAGCAGACGCCGGTCCAAAGCGTGGTTCGGCGCAGGAAGGTTCGCAGATGGCCCCGTTGCCGATAGTGTTCCACATACCTCCCAAAAGAACCGGGAACTCCCAGCACGGCCAAGGGCGCTGCCAGCATCAAAAAGCTATAAGCCATTTCCCACTGGCCGAGAGATTCGGGCGTCAGCCACCGGCAAAATAGAATCCCCCGGCCAAAACCAACACTGCGCTGCACCACGGTGACCAGCATGAGAATCACCACGCTTGCCGCCAACGTATCGGTGCGCAACCGGTTGTTATCCGCGGGTTGCTGCAAATTTTCCTGGGACACGCTAATGGTCAAAGCTCCTTTGGGTTTCGATAATCGCCCGGGTTGTATAGATCGCCGATGGATAGCTTGCGCGGATCCAAAGTGAGCCAATTGCAGAACCTCGACCATTCGGGGTAGCCATGAATCCGGCGCAAGTGGAAAGAATCGCCGGCCGGCCCGTTGTAGCCACCGTAGGCCGAGCAGACACCTCGGAAAGATGCTTCATAAGCTAGCCGAAATGCGGCGGTCGATAAGTTCTTTGGCATCCCATACGGGAAGGCGAAATATTGTACCGCCTGGCCCAAAACATCTTCCAGATCCTCTCGCGAACCGATGATTTCATCGGCCAATTTCCGCTTGTCATGTACGGCTCCCAAGTCGGCATGGGAGCGGGTATGCGCGCCAATCTCAACACCTGCCGTGGCCATGTCGCGTAGTTGTTCAATGGTGTTGGGCGGCAAGGGCCGGCCCCGGGCAACGTCATGTGGAAAGGGCTTGCCCAGTTGCATGTAAAGAGTGGAAACAAAATAGGTAAATGGGATCTTCTCCGCCAGGAGCCAGGGGATGGCCATTTGGCAATTATCCGCGTAACCATCGTCAAAAGTTATACAAACGGTGGGTCGATCATTCGCGCCCATCTCAATCCGCTGCTGTGCCGTTTCCAGCGAGACAATCTCAAAACGATGCCGTAACCACTCGATCTGCGCACGAAATCTCGTCGTGGAAATCGTCCAGCCATTGGGGTGCTTGTCGGCCACTCGATGGTAAAACAGCACAATCATCGGTACTTGCGACTGCAAGCAACGGCGCGACGCGGCATGCCGGCGTTGCGGGAGCGTCGCCAGGTAATAGAGGCCAAGCAGTTGTGTCTTGCAGGTATCAAGCATGCCAGGTGTCGGGTGTCGGGTGTCGGGTGTCAGGAAAGAAAGTAAGGGTCGGGAGCATCCCTTTTTATTACTAGTGGTGCTGAATAAAAACGCACGTAATAAACTCCTCCGCACTCTGATCTTTCGATTCGTTCTTCGCCATACGTCCACTCTGAACACAAGGCGTTGCTCCCCGCTACCCGAGGCTAGCGCCTACGGCTCATGCCCTTTGAGTTCCTGCCTCAACACTTCCACTGGTTACCAAATCTCGCATCCACAGACCGGCCTGGCGTATGTGGGACCACGACTGGTAACGCCAGCGGGCGCCCACTCGGGAAGGCACCACTTGCACATGGCATGTTTCATGTGGCTTGGCTCGCCAATGCGCTTTGTAGGGTTCATCGCCACGTAGGAAATCAAACTGCCGATGCTCCGAGCCGATCGCCTGCTGGATCGAACACATCAGTGATAGCTGGCCCGGGCTTTCCTCGATTCGTTCTGGCGACAAACCGCTCTGATAGGCATAACTGGCCGAGACGCCAGCCAGCATGTATTCGGCCGCCACCGGCTCACCGTCCAACTCCAACCAAGATAATTTCAGCTTTCCTGCCGCTAACAGAAGACCTGCCACGTGTCGGTGGAATCGGGCAAATCGAACCGATGTAAAACAACCCGGTTGCCCAAGGCTGTGACGCCTGCGCTGATGGAGGTCAACCAGACAGTCCCAACCTTTCGCCAAATCATCGTCCGCCTCGGCCAGATGCCAAACGGCCCGATCAGTATCCAGAACACGGCGTTGCAACCTCCGCAACTGCTTACGATGGGACTTGGAGAGTTGGGCCAGATACAATTCCCAGCTTTCTGGCAAGGAGACGCTCCATCGTTTTAAACCAGGTCGGTTGCAGACTTGAAAATCTTGTTGCCCCATCATGGCAAACAACTTTGCCAACATCGGATCATCGGCTTCCACACCGACAAATTCAAGCAGATCCCAGTCATCCGCATTTCTATCCAGAAAAGCGACCAGCGCGGAGAGGATCTGGCTAACATCTGTCCGGTTGGATTCCACCAGAAGGGAAAGATGGTCGCTGCAAACCTCGCCGTCACCCAAGAGCCGTAGCACACGACCACGAGTAATTGTCCGTTCCAGATAACAGGGGAGAATTGCCACCACGTCTTGCTTATTGACACGGTCACTCATGGCCGTCTTCAAGCCATTCATTTCGCCACAAGAGCCGGATGGAGAACGCTGCGAAGGATCGGCATAAACCAGCAGGACGTAGAGCTCGCGTTGCAGGTTGGTACCGTGATCCATCGGAACACCGGCATGCATGTTGCCATAATGTTGCCACCACGTTGTTAGCCAATTCCACTCACGGAATGGACAATCTCCCGCCAGTTGATCCCAACGAGTTGCCAGTGGTTGCAATGGCTCTAATTGACGTACGCATTTCACTTGCATTATGAGACCACACGCGGACTGCGAAAAAGAAATTCCTCTGTTAACCATAGGCTAGTATTTGAATCGCTACGCCTGATTTTTCAAAAGCAAACGGCGGACCATCGGGCAAATTGGCAACATGTTGTATTTACGCAACACACTCAGCTGGGAGACACAGTATTTTTCTTCTGCGGTATAAGCCATAAGCTAATCTCCAGTAAGGACCAAAGCTTTTGTGAAGGAGGGTGCGTTCAGTATTCAAGATTTCGAGCCAAAAGTGGACTGCAAATGCTGAACCCTGAACCCCCAATAAACACTCTTCCAGGTAACGAACATGCCCTTTGACTCAGCTCATGCCATGCCCTTCGGGGAAACAATGCATCTGCTCATCCGCTATCGCTACCGCTGGCTTGTTCCAACCCTTGTCTGCACCGCCATCGCATTGATCTATGCGCTCACAATGACCCGTTACTGGGAAGCTAAACAGACGCTCGTGGTGCGGCAAGAAGCCAGTAATACGGAAGCAAACCAGCCTGGTAAGTTCGCCAATTCCGACGAAATACGCACTCTTCAGGAAACGATTTTGGAGCTGGCAAAAAGTCGCCAGGTGGTCATCGATACACTGAAGGAAGTCAACGGGAATCGTACTCCCACCGACAAAGAAGTTGAACAGTTTCGCAAACATCAGGAGGTTCTTCCTCCCAACGGATCTGAATTCGGCAAAACGGAAGTCTTTTACATGACAGTTCAAGACCCGTACAAAGAACGCGCGATACGACTGTTGAACGCATTGTGTCATCAGTTGGAATTACGACTTGGCCAGCTACGCGATCAGCAGGCTCAAAGTTTGATTGCCGAACTGGAAAAGCAAGTCGCTTTGTCCACCTCAACCCATGCGAAAGAGACTCAGCGTCTGGTCCAATTCGAAGGACAATTGGGGGCCGATTTGGGTGAACTAAGGACCTTGCATTCCGCGTTCAGCGGGCAAAGCGATTTGCGTCAACAACTGGTACAACTGGAAGGTGAAAATCGCCAACTAACCACACGGTTACACGAAACGGAACAATTGCTCGCCATGCTCACCGAAGCGGAGCAAAAACCGGGGCAAATCGTCGCGATGCCCAGCAGTCTGCTCGAATCTCAACTTGCCCTGAGGCGTCTGAAAGATGGTCTTGTGGATGCTCAGTTACGCACCGCCCAACTTAGTGGCTCACGGTCCGTGAATCACCCTTACGTGAAATCTGCACTATTGGCCGAGGAAAGCATCCGTCAGGATCTGCACGATGAGTTGCAAACGGCAGTCCAAGCAGCCAAAGCCGACCTCAAACTGGCCCGTGAACGTTATCAGGTCAACCGCCGACTCCTGCAAAATGTTGAACAACGGTTGGGCCGACTGGCAGAACATCGGGCCGCTTACTCCAATCGAATTGCCGCGGTCTCCAGCAGCCGCGCCGTCTTGGAACGGGCCCGCGGAAGACTCAACGAAATCCGGGCGACTCAGGCTGCCGTGCATAGCTCAAGTCTTGTCTCGCGAATTGACCAGCCGGAAACGGGCCTTCACCCCATCGGACCGAGTCGAGCCATGGTCGTTCTCACCGGAATGGTGGGAGGGTTAATGATCGGATTAGGATATTTTTTCCTCTCCATGGGACCGGCATCACCTCAATTCACCACGGTGCAAGATTCGAGGCTAACGGCCACGGCATACGAACCTCAACCAGAACTACAAACCTCTACCAGATCGGCAGCCATGGCATCAACACCTTTCTCTGCCAGTACTGTCAGTTCTGTTACCGTGGGGCTGCCTCTGAGTGACGCCATGGGCACGATGCCCGAGCAAACAATGGCAACTTAGGATTTCACTTGCATGATCTGCGTGGATACCTCATGATCCAAGTTTCAATAATCTATCCTGCGGACCCTTGCGGCAACATCCCTGGGGGTATCGACACCTTTATCAAGGGTATCCTGGATCATTCTCCCGCGGGTTTTGCCTACGAAGTTTTTGGAGTCACGACCGACCCTTCCCAATACCCACCCGGGCAATGGCACCACATCGAAGTTCCAGGGAATCGAACGTTTCGATTTTTTCCGGTCCTCATCGAGGACACTTGCAGTCAACGCTCCAAGATTCCCCTTTCCCTGCGATTTACCCGATCGATCCTGAAATATCGGTCTGAAATCCGTGGCGATTTGCTTGAATTTCACCGATTTGAACCGGTCATTGCGTTCCTGCGGGACCGCAGGCCCAAATCGCTGTTCGTCCATCAGGATCTGCAATCCTTGCGGAAAGTCAAGGGCGATATACGCTGGGGCGTATGCCCCCGATTGTTCTACGCAATCGAACGCACCTTCATGAAAAAATTTGACTTGATCCACTGTGTCCATGAAGAATCCGCTGTCTATTACACGCGCCAGTCGCCAGCTCTTGGCAATAAAATCCATTTTACGCCCACCTGGTATGACCCACGGCTTTTTTTCCCGCTGGCGACCGCGCAGCGGAAGCTTGCACGAGAGCGACTTCTCAAACGGCTAGGACTCAAGGATGAAGCTGTAAAACTCCTGGCATTTGTTGGCAGACTGGACTTCCAAAAAGATCCATGCTTTCTCGTGGATATTTTGAAATGTCTGAAGAATGAGACCACTCCCTACCACTTACTGCTGATCGGCGATGGCGTATTGCGGGAAACGACCGAACAGCATGCTCGCACACTGGACATGGCCAACCGAGTCCATTTCCTGGGCGTGCAGAAACGGAGTGCTATCTCCTACACTTTTCAGGGATGTGACGGATTTTTGCTCGGTTCCAACTACGAAGGGATGCCCATCGCCCTGCTGGAAGCGATCGCTTCGGGACTCCCATCCTTTTCAACAAATGTCGGAGAAGTCAAGAGAATCATTAGTGAAAAAAATGGAGCGGTCGTCACCAAGGGAGACCCCGCGGACTATGCAACCACCGTTTCTGCATGGATCCAACAACAAAGAGCATGGATGACACCTGAATTCATTTCCCAAACAGTCCAGGATTTCCAACCCCAAAAAGTATTGGGCCGCATCTTTAATCGCTATCATGCTCTGTTGGAAAAGTAGCGAGGAACCATTCCATGAAACAACAGAACATCCTGACGATGAATGTGCATGTCGGCTGCCTGGCGGAAGCGGTTGAGCGAGTGGTTGACCTAACGGCTCAAAAGGCAGGCTCCTACGTTTGTGTCTCCAATGTGCATATGTGCATGGAAACCTTTGATACCGCTGATTTTCGTCACGTTGTCAACCAGGCGAATCTGGTCGTCGCGGATGGAAAACCTATTTCCATCGCCCAAAAGCTCATGGGCCACCATCAGGCGAAACAAGTGCGCGGTCAGGACCTGGTACATGCCTTGTGTGCCGTCTCCGCCGCAAAAAGTTTGAAGATTGGCTTTTATGGCGGCAGTTCCGCCACCATGCTGCAAACCGTGACCCGTCGGCTGCAAAGTAAATACCCTGGCCTCCAGGTTCCCTATGCGTTTGCTCCTCCCTACCGGACGCTGACTCCGGAGGAAGACAAGAACGTCGTTGCACAAATACATGCGGCGAAAGTCGATATCCTGTTTGTTGGCATCGGTTGCCCCAAGCAGGAACGCTGGATGGCGGCTCACAAGAACCAGCTAAACTGTGTGATGCTAGGGGTTGGAGCCGCTTTTGACTTTATTGCCGGTCATAAAAAACATGCTCCACGCTGGATGCAGCATTTGTCTCTGGAGTGGATTTTTCGCCTGTCGCGAGAACCAAATCGATTATGGAAACGTTATCTCCGGCAAAACCCAAGATTTCTGTACCACTGTGGTATGCAAATAGGGAAAGCCCTCACCAGCGGCAGAAAAACTTAATCAAAGCAGTTCCAAGAATGGCCGATGAAGCCGACCCGGGCAAAGCGCTAGCTACTAAAAACATCGGTTCCCGGGCGGCTTATCGCCCTGCCCAGCGTAGGGCTGAGTGACAATTTGGAAGTACTGAATTTCAAAAATACCGAACCAGGAACACGTCATGCTCACCATCGAAGAACCGATCCCAACCGTCGCCGAACCGTTGGCAGAAGGAGCTGCGCACCAGGTCATGCTGGCTGATGGCAGTTGGCAACCGCTCCAGGAGCTCTCCTGCCAACAGTTGCACCGCCTGCAATGGGAGCAAGAGCAACAGTTTGCCCGGCAGATCCAACGTGCCCCCAAAAGTTCACCCGCACGACAAATAGTAACCAGTCATGCTTACGACACGATCTGTTCAATCCTGGCGGCCCTAAGGGTCGATCGCGCGGAGCCCCTGGTGATGGGCCTGGGCCAACGGGACGTTCAGTTCGTAGGCCGTCTGCTCGAGCGACAACGGCACCGGAACATCGAGCGTCCCAGCCTGTTCGAAGTCGGTTATGGCAGTGGAACCATGCTCCAGCAAATCCGGGAACGCGGATTCGAAATCGGTGGCATCGAGGTCTCTCACACCATGCGTAATCAGGCGCTCAGCCTGCTGGGCAACGATTTTTCCGACCGTTTGCTCCTGGGTAGCCTGACCGATTTGTCGCCTCAATCAATCACCCACCAGCCCAGCCTTATCTTCTGGAACGACGTCTTCGAGCACATCTGCCCCGATGAGATTCTCGACTACCTGGGCAGCATCCACCGTCTCCTGGCTCCGGGTGGGAGCCTGGTCACCATCACGCCAAACTGGTTGCTTCGCCCCATGGACGTGACAGGAGATTTCTGTCCCCCGCGCACGACCGCCCGAGGCCTGCACCTCAAGGAGTATCGCCTGCGGGAAGTCACCAGCTTGCTCCACCAGGCCGGATTTGACCATGTGGCCACACCCCTGCTGGTAACCAAAAAACGTCTTTTGACTGCGGGCCATGGTTTGCGGTCCTGGAAACAGTTGGCGGAACCATGGCTCGATTATCTGCCTGTGCGTGTGGCCCATCTGGCCTGCAAGGGACTGGGACTGTCCTACACAATTGCGCGAAAGGGAACGTAGCTCGTTGCCTGGGAAACTACTGGCGAGGGAATCCAGGAAAAGCACATTGCCCATGCCCCGCTACGCCGTTCATTCCTTAAGGCTTGGCCGATAAATAACTATCCGGTTTTCTGTAGGGAACGTTCAAGAAAAAAACTTCGGTAAATCGTGGCGTTCTGATAATGCACCTTCGTACTCGTACTCAGCCGCTTGCGGCGGTACTCGTACTCGAGTCGCAT
>JAJRWS010000360.1 GCA_024276705.1 Planctomycetota bacterium
CGATAAATAACTATCCGGTTTTCTGTAGGGAACGTTCAAGAAAAAAACTTCGGTAAATCGTGGCGTTCTGATAATGCACCTTCGTACTCGTACTCAGCCGCTTGCGGCGGTACTCGTACTCGAGTCGCATGGCGAGTATCCAAACGGTTGCCAGCAGGATCGAGAGCAAATGGTCCATGACCCGGAACCATCAGTCATCCTTTAACATGAACTCCGCCAGCAGGCGATTGAATCGGGCCGGATCGGGCAACTCTCCCCCTTCCGCCAGGACGGCATTGCAATAGAGCATGAACCCGCGATCCGCCAACGCCTCGGAACCGCAGAGCCCGGCAAATTTTTCCAGGAGCGGATGTTCTGGATTTAATTCCAGAATGCGTTTCCGCTCAGGCACCTCGGATCCCGAATCGCGCAGCATACGTTCCAACTGGGGGCTCAGGTCGAATTCGTCGCCTACCAGACAGGCCGGAGATTCGGTGAGCCGACTGGTCAGCCGAACTTCCTTGACATATTCGTCCAACACTTCCTGGAGTGACTTTAACAGTTCGGCGTACTGTTCACCATGCTTCTTGAGCACCTCTTCCGCCTGCTGGCGTTCGCTCTCGCTGCCCAACTCGACCGTTCCCTGAGTCACCGACGTTACCTTTTTGCCATCAAACTTATCCAGATATTGCGTCATGAACTCATCCACCGGTTCGGTGAGATAGAGAACTTCATAGTGCCGGGCCTTGAACCGTTCCAATTGGGGCGCGTTCTCCACCAACCCGCGAGAATCGCCCGTGATGTAATAAATCGCCTCCTGCCCCTCCACCATCCGGCCAATGTAGTCGGCCAGCGAGGTCCGTTTCTCCGGGTCCGCGGAGGATGCGAACATCAACAAAGGCAGGATGGCCTCTTTCGCGCCATGATCGGCAACTCCTTCTTTCAAGACACTACCAAACTGGTCCCAGAATTGGGCGTACTCTTGGGGTTCATCCTGTTGCAAAGTTGCAAGCGAATCGAGTACCCGGCGCGCTACCCACTGCCGAATCTGTTGGATATGCCGATCCTCCTGCAATCGCTGCCGAGAGATATTCAATGGCAAGTCGGACGAGTCGACAATCCCTTTCATGAAGCGCAAATAGCGAGGTAGTAATTCCTCATAGTTTTCCATGATCAGCACCCGCTTCACATACAACTGCAAACCATACTCCTGGTTCGCATAATGCAGGTTGGGGGGTGCCTGGGACGGGATGAACAGGAGGGTCGAGTATTCGATCCGACCCTCGGCCTTGAAGCTCAATGTTTTCGCTGGCGGCTGCCAGTCATGGCTGATATGGTGGTAAAACTCGGCGTATTCCTCGTCGGTCACCTCCGCCTGCGGGCGCACCCAGATGGGCCGCATGCTATTGAGCGTGACGTCTTCGGTGATGGTTTTGGTTTTCCCCCCCTCAACGGGCTGCCCCTTCTCGTCACGTTCTACTTCCTCGCGTGTTTGCTCCTGCACGATAGGGTAAGCCACAAAATCGGAATGCGCTTTGACGATTTGGGCGAGAAGCATCGACTGCGTGTAATCGGGTAACCCTCCATCAGAATCCGCGGCCTTGAGATGGAGAGTCACCCGGGTCCCACGACTCGTTTTTTCCGCTTCGGCCCCTTCCAGTTTTGTCAACGTGTATTGGCCATCTCCGGTCGACTCCCACCGGGTCGCCGACTCTTCACCTGCCCGCCGTGTGGTGAGTGTCACTCGATCGGCCACCATGAAGGTTGAATAAAACCCAACGCCAAATTGGCCAATCAGTCCCTCCGGTTGATCCGCGGCTTGAGACTCCTGCAATTTCTGCAGCAGCTCGCGCGTGCCCGATTTGGCAATCGTACCAATGTTCTGGACAACTTCTTCGCGCGTCATGCCAATCCCATTGTCCGAAACGGTCAACGTGCGATTTTCCGAGTCGGTTTCCAGCCGTATCTGCAGCACCTTGTCGTCTCCCAACAAGTCCGGATGCGTGAGAGACTCGAACCGCATCCGGTCAAGCGCGTCGGAGGCATTGGAAATCAGCTCCCGCAGGAAGATCTCCTTGTTGGTGTAGAGAGAGTGAATCATCAATTCCAACAAGCGGGCGGTCTCCGCCTGGAAGGAATGGGTCTCGGCTTGGCTGGCTGTGGTCATGTTCGTAAACTCAGGTTCTTGGAAAGTGTTTGGAATAAAGGACAGCCGAAATTTAGGCTACTGAATTTACCAGTTCCCACTTAGCTCGAAAATGGGGGGGGTGCACTACCTTCTATACGGCCATTTAT
Organism: Planctomycetota bacterium; assembly: GCA_024276705.1. Lineage (GTDB taxonomy): Bacteria > Planctomycetota > Planctomycetia > Pirellulales > Lacipirellulaceae > JAJRWS01. Next base: position 2,275 of record JAJRWS010000360.1, read on the forward strand.
ACCCAAGTTCGCAACGGAGGAGGCCGGCACCCAAACCCCTGCCAATCCATGGCTATTGCTGGCAAATTGATGGTGCAATTAGATCGGATGGTTTAGAATGAAAATACCATCCCATTGTGTGGGCCAGGCTTCAGGCGAGCGGCACTTGAGAATATACCAACCTGACATGGAAACCGTTACCGCGTCGGGTTGTGATTGGTAAGTTTTCATCTGCCGCTCGCCTCAGGCCACGGATTCCGCTAATTTCAGTTTTATTGGCGGGTTCGCACCTTCCTTTCGACTCCTCTCATCAGACCTTGTTACCACACACACCAGACACCCGCCCTACAGAGGGGCCAATCAATCTTTTTACCTCATATCAGCTGGCCTTCCCGCCTATTACAATCTCATTCTGCCCAATCGAAAGCTGACAACCCCACGTGTTGAAGTTTTATCCACCCACTCGTCGCTCACCCTCATCGATCCGTTCGTCGCGCAATGACGCTGCAATCCGTCGGCTGGCAATGGAGCCGCTCGAAAAGCGGATCTTGCTCGATGGGGACGGCTTCTTGACCGGCACCGATGCGCACTTGACACTCAGCTTTGCCGCGGATGGAACCGAAATAGCCGGACAGACCAACACCTTGGCAGCGACTTTTGATGGAATTGCCGCCACGGAACTATGGCAAGATGCCATTTTACGAGCCTTCCAGACCTGGGCCGTGAATACCAACGCGGACATTGGCGTAGTGACCGACGGGGGTGAGCCTTTTGGCACGGCCGGTGTCAGCCAGAAGGATGACCGTTTTGGTGATATTCGCGTCGGGGCAATCCGCATGGATCCGCAAATCGGTGCGGTATCGGTTCCCATCGACGGTGTGGTGACAGGCACCTGGTTCGCCGACGTGCTGTTCAATACGAATTTTCCATACACTTCGATCGACGATATCTTCGGCGTCGCTCTGCACGAAGCGGGTAACGTATTTGGCCTGGAGGACAGCAACGATCCGGCATCCCCCATGAATACGGGCATCCCCATCCCCACCGCCACGCAGCCCACGGCCACCGACATCGGACAACTGCAAGCCCTGCATGGCACGCGGGCGGACGACTTGAATGAAATAAGCGAGGCGGACGACAACGAACCGGCCGACAACGATTCTTTTTCAACTGCCACGGAATTAGAACTGGCCGAGGCCACGAACGACGAGGGTTCGGCCCCCTCGATCGTCTACGGAGATCTGACGGACGGAACGGACGTCGATTTCTATACCCTCGACACCCCCAGCAACTACACTGGGGCATTCACCGTCCAGGTGCGTTCCGCGGGCATCAGTTTACTGGCGCCCCGCCTCGAAGTATTCGATGCCGAAGAGCAATCGCTCGGATGGGTGGAATCGACTGCCGTCGGTGGTGACCGGCTCACATTCCAGACGGCTTCCCTGACTGGCCATGACACCATTTTTTTCAAGGTTTCAGGAGCTACCTCGGGCTTGCATGCCATCGGCGGCTATTCCCTGGTGGCCATATTTGACGATCTCAACCAGGTCGCTCAGCCAGCTATCGACGCGGTCGCGGACGGTTCGCTCCGTTTTCTTGAAACGGACGATCTGCAGGAATTGTTCGATCCCAACGAAGACGGCCTCTACAATGACGACCTCCACCAGGACGATGAAATCAGTCTGAGCACAGGCCTCAAGACGGTCCCTGGATTTGTGGAGGCAACCCGTTATGAAACGATTGCAAGCATCGCCGACAGCACCGATGTCGATTTTTATACTTTTAAATCCCGCGCGGTTCCCGCAGATGGTGCCAATGTGATGACAGTCACACTCCGATCGCTCGATCCGGCGGGACTGATTCCAAAACTCGAGGTTTTTGACAAAAACCAGACGGAATTACCCGCTACGATCCTGTCCAACGGCGGCAGCGAGGTAATCATTCAGGTTGCGGGAATCGCTGCCGATGCCACCCATACCGTGAAAGTCGCCGCGGCCAACCCGGGGCAACCCTTCGACACCGGCAACTACAGCCTGACCATTGTATTCTCGGATCAGACGTCAGTGCTTGACAATCTGGCCATGGGCACCCTTGGCGCTGGTATCACGCAGAACGATCACACGCTCTATGTCGCCCGTCCTCAGTTGTTTCACTTCGTCTTGCAGGCAGACGCCGCCGTGACGACCACGCCCACCGTGCTGGTCGCTACCATTCGCGATGACCGGGGGACGCAAGTCTTTCGCCTGGCGGCACGGCCAGGAGAGATGCGCTCGGCGGAAGCCGTATTTCTCGAACCGGGCACCTACACGGTGGAGATGGTTGTCTTGACACTCGACGGCAGTGTGGCGCCGGAGTTATCCTACACCGTGCTGGGCAAGCCTTTTTCAGACCCCTTTGTTGGCGACCCAGATGATCCGACCAACAATCCGTTCCAATGCACCGAAACGGGCCAGGAAGGATTCTTCTGCTATCCCGGTGGTTTTGTTTCTCCCGATCCGTTCCTGTGGGATGATTTCATCGGTTCCATCACCGACCCACCGGCCGGCTTTGATCTGCCAGAATTGATCACACTCCTTTTAGGGGACTGGTGGAGCTGGGTATGGACTCAATCGGGCGAAAATGGCCCTCCCCTGGCCCAAAACGATATCTACCATACCGGCACGGACAGTGGCTTGAATATCGCCGCAGGGAACGGTTCTACCAGCGGCGTTGGCCTGTCTGTCACGGGCAACGTGGGCCTGCTGGGAAATGACCTCGATCCCGAAAATGACGCCATCGTCGCTCTGTTGCAAACAACCACGCTGCATGGCGAACTCACCCTGGCTACCGATGGGGGTTTCGAGTACACGCCCGAGCCGGGTTTCATGGGACTCGACCAGTTCACCTACAAGGCGTTCGATTTTGGCCAGGAGTCGAACCTGGCAACCGCGAAGATTGTGGTGGGCCCGTCGGGCGATTTCGACGCCAATGGGTTCGTCTCAGGCACCGATTTCCTGCGCTGGCAACTTGGGTTTGGAACCACGACCGGTGCTTCCCTTGCGGACGGGAACAGCGACCTGGATGGAGATGTGGACGGCCAGGATCTGACGATCTGGCAACAGCAATTCATTCCCACCCTCACGCCTCAGACTCAAGGCGATGGGGATGCCGATGGGGATGTCGATGGACGGGACTTCCTGGCCTGGCAACGTGGGCATGGCGCCACCACGGGCGTCTCCCGGGCCACGGGCGACTGGGATGCCAACGGCATCGTGGACGGCCAGGACTTGAACCTCTGGCAGCAGAGTTTCAACTCAACGCAAACCATCTCACTATCAAGTATCGTGTTCCAGGAAAGCAATGGCCAGGAGATCCTGCTTCCCCTCAACGCGATTCAAGCGGCGACGAACGGACCAAGCTTTACCGCCTCTTCGGCCAACCAGGTATTTACGTCGCAAGACCTTGCCATCCTGACCCTGGCCGTCCATGGCCGATCCGGCCCAGGGGACGCAGGCCATCTCCCGGCAACCATCGAGATCGACGCCGCTCAAACCACAAGCCAGCAATTTCGATACCGGCGTACCTTGAACCGGCTCCCAGCCATAACGGGCCATACCCTTGCACCGCATGGCCCATTACGCCACCACGACAAAATACTCTCCCATCGGGCCGAAGGCCCTCTCCACGATCTCGCAACCGTCGATCGCGCCCTGGAAGGGCTGACCGACTACCGATGGCGGCATACGTTTCACTAAGCATGAAATTCCTGCGGCCATTGACGATCCGCTCTTCCTCCAAGGGCTTCACACTCGTGGAACTGCTGGTGGTGATCGCTATCATCGGCATTCTCGTTTCGCTCTTGTTGCCCGCGGTGCAGGCATCACGGGAAGCGAGCCGCCGCATCCATTGTGCCAACAACCTCAAGCAAATTGCCCTGGCAACCCTCAACTACGAACAATCGCAGAAGCGGCTCCCGCCCTGTGGCCTGGTCAGCATCCTGCACGACTCGACCTACGATGTGGAAATCATTCACCAGCTTCGTGGCCCCCAGCTCAGTTGGGCCGTATTATTGCAACCCTACTTGGAAAAATCCACTCTTGGCCGATCGTTCGATTTCAACAAAACCATCTTTTCCCAAACCGGGAATCCACAAGCCGAGTTTGTGCCAACTTACCTCTGTCCCAGCGGTGCGGCCCGAGGGCGGTATTTTGAACATCCGGTATTGACGCGTGGCAAACCGATCGCCAAAGGCAACTATGCGGCCTACGTCAGCCCGTTCCATGTCGACCTGCAACTGGTCTATCCTGGCGCCCTATTGGCCACCGGCCAAAAACTTAGCCGCATCGAAGATGGAACTTCCAGGACACCCGTTTTCAGTGAACTGCGCACCTTGGACCAGCCCCATGACGAAAGAGGAGCCTGGGCGCTGGCCTGGACCGGAGCGAGCCTGCTGGCGTTTGACATGCACCCGCAAGGCTGGGGCGTGGACCACGATGGCAGCGGCGCGGGTGATTCTTACCTGACCGACCGGCAGGTGGCTTTCCAGGCCAATCCCGACAGCCGTGGCGAAACTCAACGGCCCAACAATCCGGGCCCCAACACCGATACGCTGCAAACCTGCTTTGAATCTTACCGTCAGGAAGCAGTCCAAGCAGGCATGCCCTGTTCGCCCTGGATCCAAGTGCGTGGTGTCAAAGGCTACCTCTCCGCCGCCCCACGCAGTCTACATCCGGGGGGTGTCAACGGAGCTTATCTGGATGGCCATGTTTCGTTCCTGGTAAACGATATCGATGAATTCGCCATGGCCTATCAGGTCAGCGTGAACGATGGCCAGAATCCGTAAATCGATTTAAGTTCCCTATTTTGTTTTACGGGTGGCAGCGACACTTGTCCGCGTGGTGCGTTGCCACAAACTTGGACACAATTCGGACACGTGTCGGTGTCGTTGGCGACAGGAGGTCTTCGCGGGTTGCTAACGGAGAAACCTTCTTGACGCCGACCGTTGACGTGTCCTTGCCTGGTCTGCCAATTCGGCTCCTGCCCCCTTTTCTTCTGCAATTCACTGGCGGAAATGAAGCCCAAATCGCGGCTGTGGTTCCGGAACCAGCCAGCCTGGCGACCCTACTGCTGGGCTGCCTTGGCCTGGCCCTCGTTCGCTTCCGCATGCAATGAGATTTTACTGTAAATTTCATGGCGGATTCTTCGTCCTGAATCGACTCCTCTCAAGGAGCAACATGTGGGCAGCATGCTCGGGCAAGGCCTCAAGTTGAGGCCTTGTCCGGAGTAAGGCACCACAGCAGAAAAGAACCCGACATGACGAAACAATACCCCAGGCCGGTTCCATGGCAGTTCCTGCTGACCGCACTGGTCTTGAGCGCATCAGGCATACCCGGCCAGGCAGTGATGGGACAGCCCAATTCCTGGCTAAACCCCCAAACGGGCCCCACTGCGGGCGACTGGTTCGATCCGACCAATTGGAGCAGTCCGTTCGTACCCATCGCCTCCGACGTCGCCCAAATCAACAATGGGGGCGAAGCCGTGGCCGACAGTTCCACCGCGATGGGTGCAGCCATCGATGTCAACCGGCTGGAGGTCGGCAAGAATAGTGGAACGGGCAGACTCACTGTCACGGGGGTAGCCTTAAACATGGGCGTTGACTTGGACATCGGCGAAATTGGTGGCGGTGTCGCGACCGGTCCCGTCTTCGTCACCAGCAATGGCTCGGCCACCATCACCGATGCGGCCAATGTCCTGGTCGGCACCAGCGGCAATGGAGACATCGACATTGGCCCCGCCAGCGCCACGCTTGGCGCGGAAGCCAACGCCACCGGTTCACTCACGATCGAGCGCGTCCCGACGGTAACCGTGCCGGACAATGTGGAAATCGGCCGGGCCGGTGGCACCGCCACCGCATCGGCAACGGGAACCTTGCATCTGACCGATGCCAGCGACCGATTCGAAGTGGGACAGGCCCTGCTGGTGGGAGACACCGGACCCACGGTCGGCGTGAAAAATTCTACTGGAACCCTGATTCTGGAATCGGTCAGCAACCTGATGGTCGGCGATCACCTGTTGGTGGGCAGCATAAAAAACGCCGGCGGACAAGACACCACCAACAGCAGTGCCAGCCTGACCAGCATGGGTAGCATCTCCATTGGCAACAACCTGGATGTGGCCATGGCCAGTGTCACTGGCGGAGGTGTGGCCAACGCGACCGGCACGCTCAATATCCAAACGGCGGACAATCTTTCGGTCGACAATCTGGTGGGGATTGGTCATGTCCGGTCAACTGCGGGAAGCGGCCAGGCCACCGTGACAGCGATTGCGACGATCCAGGATATATCCACCGTTCTGATTTCGAAGGATCTGTTCGTGGGACGGAGCAATACCAGGGATAATGTTGTCGGCATGGCCAATGGCACCTTGACTCTGGAGCGTTCCACTTCGGTGACCATTGGGGCGGATTTGGACGTGGGCCAGGCAAGCACGAGCGGCCCGAGTGTTCCACTTGGTGGATCGACGGCAAGCTCCCAAGGCACCGGCAACGCTGTGCTGCGCGACATTGGCACACTCACCATTGGCACCCTCAGCATGTCTGGCGGCGACATCGATATCGGCTCGACCAGTAGTGGCGCCGTCAACTCCACTTCCGAGGGCAACGGAACCTTGTTGTTGGAACGCATTGGCACACTGGAAGTGGCTACCGATTTGGACGTCGGCCAGGTTAGCGGGTCCGGCCAGTCAACCGGCACGGGTAATTTGACCATTCGCCAGACGCCCTCGATCACCGTGGGCGATGACTTTGAAATAGGCCGGACCTCCGGTTCCGCCGGGGGCGTGAACACTGGCCAGGGGACGGTGAGCATTTCGGACGCAACAATCTCCGTTGGGTTTGCCGATCCGTTGTTGCCCGGATCGTTGAGCGTCGGGGACGCAATCGCAGAACTCAATCAGCAAGCCAGCGCCACCGGGAACGCCACCTTTCAAAACGTTACGATGACCGTTGCCGACAAAGTCAGCGTGGGAACTCTTGCCGGCGGCAGCACAAACGGGCTGATCCAAGCCAACGGATCGTTGCATCTGGTGGCCAGCTCCATCACAGCCCCCCAACTGGACGTGGCCACGGTCTTCGCTGGCACCGCCGGCACGGCTCAGGGTAGCTTGCATTTGGATCCGAGCCTGATCACTGTTTCGGGAGCCATGACTTTGGGGGCAGGCGCGACGCTGAGTTTCGGATTAGCGGGCACAACCCGGGCGGATGGCACCGACGCGGCGGGCCAATACAGTACGATCGACACCGATGGCGCAACGTTGGCCGGCATCCTGGATATCGAGTTGTTGGACGACTTTATTCCGGCCGCGGGAGATACGTTTCAGATAATCGGTGGAGCCCTGAATGGCAGCCAATTCGATACGGTCATTTTTCCCACCTTGTCCGGCCTGGCCTGGGACATTACGTATCAGCCCACGGCCGTATGGCTGGAAATCCTGGCAGACGGTTTTACGGCCGATTTCAATACCGATGGCCAGGTCGACGATGCCGACCTTTCGGTCTGGCAAGCATCGTTTGATACCAACGCTGGAGCCGATGCCGATGGCGACGGCGACAGCGACGGGAACGACTTCCTGGCCTGGCAGCGGCAATTTGGCAGCGGCACTCCTTCACTGCTCTCCTCGACCCAGGCAGTTCCGGAACCGGCAACCTGGATGCTGCTACTTCTCGCGGTGGCTGGAAAGTCACGTACCACCGGCAGAGCCGGTGGCTTGAGGAAAGCCCCTAAAAGGGGCTGGAGAATAAATATCGTACTCGTACTCAGCAGAGCGGTACTCGTACTCGAATCCAAGTGAGAGGCCACTTCAGTCATCATCAACATCCATGGTATCAGGTTTTGTTTGCATCCAATGGTTCCATTCGAGCGCGAGAGCGAGTACGAGTACGACGGAACGGCTGAGCCTGATGGGTACTCACCAGCAGAGCAGGTGGTTTAAGAACGGGAATCATGGTTCCTTTCCCACCTCACCCCCGTCCCGAGTCGCCAGGGATCGCCAGACTGCTAATTCAACATCGTTGGAAATCGTCTGAACGGAACCATCGATCATGGCGACTTGGACCACGCCAGGATGGAAGCTCCGCGAAGTCACGATCGCGTAGGTCGGTTGGCCGGCCGAGCCGTTCTTCCCTTCCTGCCAGGAATTGTAGTCAGCATCGACCACCTCGCCGTTCAGTTCGTACGGCACGAACGTGTTGGGCGCGAGGGTCGCGGTAAATCCGCTATGGTGAACACGTCCGTCGGGCCATTCGGTGTGACCGGTCGTCTTGGTCTGGGCGCCCGAAGCAACGATCGCCGCTGCCGCACTAGCCTGATTCGGAATTGTTGTGGTCGAGGGCCCGCCGTTACGCCGGTAGGGAGTCCACGCTTTCACTTCCGCCGCGGCCAGCGTGTGGCTGGTACCGTCGGCGAAGCGCGACATTTTCAGAAAGCTGTTCGGATAAAAGGCCCCGTCTCCTCCCCGGCCGGTCGCCGGATCGTAAACGAACCAGGTCCCCAGGTTGAAACCATAATTGGTCGGGTAGAGAAACACCTTCCCCTTGCCCGGGTCTCGAACCCGTAGGCTCTCCGCATCGCTTGGACACTGAAATAGGGGGAGCCGCAATCCATCGATGGCTTGCTGAAAATCCCAGGCCATTTCCAGATTGACCAACCGGCGAAGATTCTCTTGCTCCAGGTAAGGCAAGATCCGACCATGGACCCCCCAGGAACCATTGTTTCCCGTTTGCGTGACCCGCAGATCGACCACAGCACTGGCTGGTAAACGTCCCCGGGCACTTTCCAGGTTTAACAGCCCCAGACCCAATTGGCGCAAATTATTCTGGCATTGGCTCCGCCGGGCCGCCTCGCGGGCCGCCTGAATCGCCGGCAACAGCAGGGCGATTAGAATACCGATGATGGCGATCACCACCAACAGCTCCACCAGGGTAAAACCACATCGTTTCCTGACCCGCATGCCTGTTCCTTTTCTCTGTTCCTATTCCTCGGCCGATTGATGTTTGCCCTACCATGGCATCGCACGATGGCGCGTCATAATGGCTCGAAGTGCGGTGCAAATACCGTGCCGACCCAGCCGTCAGATAAGCATTATCACCCCTCACCCTCAGGGCTTTTTACTAGCACCAGCAAAACTATCGGGATCCCGATGAGTAAGTACTCGTTGTTTAGAAAGGTTACCTCGTTTTCCGAAAATGCAGGATGTTGATAAACTCTAGTAAAAAGGACTGCCCTCACCCCTCAACCCTCATGTCGAACCGTTCGACATGGCTGTCGAACCATTCGACACGACTGCTGGTGGGTTGCGGTTCTTCCGCAACCATGGCATGGTGAATAAAGTCGCGACTATCCCGTGGCACGCAATTTCGCCAGCATCTCTACCACCAGCCCCCGGCATGCGTTACCCCCTACGCTATCAGATCATCGCTCCCCTGATGGGCGTCATGCTGCTGGCCGTCGCCTCACTGGTACTGTGGCAGGCCATCGCCTTGTCCGATCGTACCACTCACCAGGTCGAGACACGTCTTCGTGGCGTTGCCCGTACCCTGAGCGAATCGAATTTCCCGCTCACGCGGCCTGTTTTAGAACAGATGAAGGGTCTCTCGGGTGCCGAATTCTTACTGATCGATGGGGATCGGAACGTGGCCACCAGTGGCTTGCAAAGCACTTCAAGGGATTGGGGCTCCGGCGCGATGGCGAGCGATTGGCGAAAAATCGTCCTCGATCACCGGGTGACGCTCGGGGACCAGGTTTTATTTTATGCCTCAGTCATGCTTCCCCGACGACGGGGGAAATCGGGCCAGCCACAACTCCACTTATTTTACCCTCAAGACGATTTTCGACGCGCATGGCGCGAGGCAGTCGCCCCTCCCTTGCTGATGGGCGGACTGGCGATTGTGGCGACCGGTTTGTGTGGTGTCTGGATCGCCCATCGAATCAGCCTGACCGCGAACCAGATCACCCGGCATGTCCGGCGTATTGCCCAGGGAGATTTCCGGCCCTTCCCGGTTCCTCTGCAACAAGACGAATTGGGCGATCTGGTACGTGACATCAACACAATGGCCGAGCAACTCAAACTCTATGAGGCAAAGATCCGGCGGACGGAGCAAGAGAAAATTCTGGAACAACTGGGCAGCGGCCTGGCCCATGAGATCCGCAACGCGGTGACAGGGGCACGCATGGCGTTGCAGATCCATGCCGGAGAATGCCCGCTGGAGGAATGCGAGAGTTTGGCAATTGCCACCCGCCAATTGCAGATCATGGAAAACCAATTGCAACGCTATCTGCAACTGAGCAGGCCGCAAGAAACGATCGATCCCAAATTGGTCGACCTGACAGCCATGCTGGAGCAACTGCTACCCCTGATGCGGCCTCTCGCAGAGCACTTGCTCGTCGTCCTGTCGTGGGATCGCCCCACGGAACCGATGCATGCCATGGCCAACCGCGAAGCGTTGGAACAGGTCATTCTTAACTTGTTACAAAACGGCATCGAAGCGGCAGCCGCCCAAAGCTACCCCGCGTCTGCCGAGCGGCAGGTCACGCTGGCCCTTCAGCAGACGGCCGCCCGTGCCGTGCGTATTACCGTCACCGACTCGGGAGCGGGTCCATCCCCGGTCGTGCGAGATCGTCTATTCGAAAAGTTTGCCACCGACAAGCTCCATGGAACCGGACTGGGCCTGTCGGTATCCCGGGACATTGTGCAACAACATGGTGGCACCCTTACTTGGGAACGAGATGGCGATCGGACCGTCTTTACCGTGCAACTGCCAGGCCTTCCACAAGAGGTTCTTGATGTCGAAAATTCTTGTCGTTGACGACGAGCCAGCCATCTGTTGGGGATTGAAACGATTAGGCGAAGGCCTCGACTGCCAAGTCGTTACGTGCGGATCGGCCGAAGCGGGTATCGAGGCGGCTCGCCAAATGCGTCCGGACGTCATTGTATTGGATGTCCGCCTGCCTGGCATCACCGGCCTGGAAGCAATCCCAACTTTCCAGGAGGTGACCGGAGGGGCCCCCGTCTTGTTGATGACCGCCCATGGCGACCTGGCAACCACCGTGGCGGCACTCAAACAGAACATTTTTGAATACGTGGTCAAGCCGTTCGACATCGACTCCATGCGCAAGGCCCTGCAACGAGCCTTACAAGCTGGCCGTGAGGACCATCCGCCCACCTTGCCCCCGATTGCGGCGGGAGGCCTGGTGGGCCAATCGGTAGCGATGCGTGAGATCTACCGCCAGGTGGCGTTGGCGGCCGGTTCCGATATCTCGGTCCTGGTGACAGGCGAAAGCGGTGTCGGCAAGGAACTGGTCGCCCGAGCCATTCACCAATACAGCCAGCGCGCCAAGAACCCCCTGATTGTGGTGAATGCGGCCGCACTCACCCCGGCCTTGGTCGAAAGCGAACTGTTCGGCCATGCCCGCGGGTCGTTCACTGGAGCGGTTGTTGCCCGCGAAGGTTTGCTCACCCAAGCCAACCACGGCACGCTCTTCCTGGATGAGGTGGCCGATATCCCACTGCCCATTCAGGTCAAACTGCTACGCGCTCTGGAACAAAAAGAGATTCTCCCGGTGGGTGGCAAGGAGCCCGTCCAATCGGACTTCCGCATCGTCACCGCTACTCACAAAGACCTGGCCGACCTCGTCCAGCAAGGCCAATTTCGACACGACCTTTACTTTCGCTTAAGTGGATTTGAAATTAACATTCCTCCCTTGCGGGAACGGCCCGATGACATCCTGCCTTTAGCCGAACATTTTTTACAGGAACTGGTTGCGGCCACGGGAAAAAGCTTGCATTTCACCGAACAGGCAAACCACGATCTATGCGGCCGAAAGTGGCCCGGCAATGTCCGCGAATTGCGCCGCGTGATCGAACATGCGGCTGTCGTCGCCCGCCAGGGCGCCATCGAACAGGAGCATCTGCCACCCGCATCCTCCACCCTCCAGCCAACACAGGACGCCGCCACCGAGGATCTGACGGACCGTCTGGCCAATGCTGTGGGCCATTGGGCCTCGGAACGTTTGCAATCGGCCGAAGATTGCCAAGGGTTGCTTGAACAATTGCTCGAGATTGTTGAACCCCCCCTGTTGGAAGCCTCCTACCAGAAGTACCAGCGGCAATACGCGGCCGCGGCCCGCGCTTTGGGGATCCACCGGACGACGCTACGAAAAAAGCTGATCGATTACCGAATCGACAAGCCGTAGCTACCGACTTTACGGTTTCCCCGCATTACCCCCCCTCGCCCGGACTGGTCCGACAAGTCCTTATCGATTGGCGCGCGAGTTGCACGATTCTCGTACTGGCGGCAAGTCAACCCGCCGGGCAAAACAAGCATTCTTCCACGAACCCCAAGGACCCAATCGACCGTTCCGGGCAAGCCGCACGATGAGATGGCTGCGGCAATCGTTACAACCGGCAAGCTCGCTTGTAACGACTTCCGGACTGTTTGTCAGATTTACAGAGTCGCGCAATCTCAGGCATCGACTGCCGCGATTCTCCCCTGAAAGCGCCTCATGGAACGAGGCGAGAAAGAGTCATACGAGTCATGGACGGCACTCTCTTATTGGCGGCCGGCACCGCCGCCCTGAGCGCATTGGGCGTTTGGGAATCTTACTGGCATCAGCGCCGGTTGGCATCGATTCCCATTCGAATTCACGTGAACGGTACCCGAGGCAAGTCGGGAGTCACCCGGCTGATCGCCGCCGGCCTGCGTGCGGGCGGTATCCGAACGTGTGCCAAAACAACCGGCACGCTGCCGCAGATGATTTTTCCCGATGGCACGGAATACCCCGTGTTCCGGCCGGCACGGGCCAACGTCAAGGAACAAATCCGGGTGGTTCGCGCCGCCGCCTTACAACGGGCCGAGGCACTGGTGATCGAATGCATGGCCTTGAATCCATGCCTGCAGTCGATCTGTGAATTGAAGCTGATTCGCTCGACCCACGGAGTAATCACCAATACGCGGGCCGATCATCTCGACGTCATGGGGCCAACCGTTCAGGACGTGGCCCGCGCGCTGGCCGGCACTACTCCGGTGGGCGGTAAACTATTCACGGCCGAGCAGACTCACCTCGGCATCCTGACGGCAGCGGCCAACGATCGCGGTTCGCAACTGATTGCCGTGGACGATGAGCAGGTGGCCCAAGTGACCTGGGATGAGTTGGAACGGTTTTCATACATTGAACACCCAGACAACGTCGCCCTCGCTTTGAAAGTCTGCCACGACATCGGCGTCGATCGGACTACCGCCCTGCGGGGCATGTGGCACGCCCAACCCGATCCGGGAGTAATGACTGTCGCCCAGACCGAGGATTCTGATCGACACACAGTGTTCGTCAACGGTTTTGCGGCCAACGATCCCGAATCGACCGGTAAAATTTGGGAACTCGTTCTACAACGCTTTCCTCAAATTGACCGCCGCATCGCGGTAGTTAATTGCCGCGCGGACCGAGCCGATCGTTCCGCTCAACTTGCCAAAGCATGTCTCGAATGGACCCCCGCGGATCATTACCTGGTCACCGGCACCGCCACCCACCTGTTCGCCCGCCAGGCGACCTCCCACGGCCTCGATCGGCAACGGATCACTTGCCTGGAAAACAAACCACTCCCACAGTTGCTCAGTACGCTGAACCGGCAAATTGGCCGCTCCGCCCTGGTCATGGGCATGGGCAACATCGCCAGTCCCGGCATGGAACTGGTGCAACACTTCGACCGGCAGCGGAACGCTGTTGGGTCGGTGATTCCCGCCAATCAACTCGCAATCAGGAGGGCCGCTTGATGGATACGATGACCGTTTCTATTGCGATTGGATTAATGGTGAGCCTGCTGTTCACCGAAGCCTACGGCTTGTCCGCAGGCGGCATGATCGTTCCGGGTTACCTGGCGCTTTCCCTGCACCAGCCGCTGAGTATCCTCGTCACTCTGCTGGTGGCACTGGCGACCTTTGCCCTGGTCCGTGGCCTGGCGCAAGTGACCATCCTCTATGGCCGGCGCCGGATCGTGATGATGATCCTGGTCGGTTTCTTACTAGCTACCCTGGTGCGCATGGTGCCATTCTGGACCGGCCTGACCGACATGCCCTCGACAACACTCTCAACCTGCTTCGCGGTGATTGGCTTCATCCTCCCAGGCTTGATCGCCCTCTGGATCGATCGCCAGGGATTGCTCGAAACGATTGCCCCGCTGGTAACTTCGTCGGTGGTGGTTCGTCTGGTATTAATTCTGGTAGGCATGGAGGTGATGGTATGAATGGCGTTTACTGGAGACCGCAAAAAGCATCGCAAAAAACTCTGGTCCTGATCAGCCTGGCAGCCATCATGGCCTGGGCCGTGGTCCACGGCTCTCACCTGCTGGGCAAAGCCGAACATAACGCCCATAAGTTGCAAGCCGCGAGCCGGGCCGCGGAAGCGTTCCAGGCGATCCGGCAAGCTCGGCTCCAACGGGGCGACACCATCGACCAGGTTCTCGATCCGACCGGCAGTGGGTTGCTCGGAGAAGCGATGACCCAGGTGACCAGCCGCCCTGCGGAGCTGGTCGATAAACAAACCACCATCAACCCGAACTTTGCCGCCGCCGTGGTGGAAATGCTGCTGGCGGCAGGAGTCGAGCCGGGCGACACCATCGCGGTCGGCTGGACCGGATCCATGCCAGCCCTGAACATCGCCCTCTGCGGAGCCATCGAAAGCCTCCATCTGCACCCGATCGCGGTAGCCAGCGTAACCTCGAGCCAGTACGGAGCGAACCGGCCCGATTTTCTATGGCTCGATATGGAACGCCACTTGTACGAGCAGCACCTGATTTCTTTCCATTCGCAAGCTGCTTCCGTCGGCGGGATCGCCGATCGAGGCCTCGGCATGTCCACCGAGGCCTTGGCGCTGGTCGCCACGGGGATCCACCGTAGTGGCCTGCCGACCATCGGCGACAAGAGCCGGGCAGAGTCGATTGAGCAGCGGATGCGGATCTACTCGACCGCTGCCGGCACAAGTCCCATCCGGGCGTATGTCAACGTGGGAGGAGGTGTCGTGTCGACCGGTGGCAACGAGGCGAAGCGGCACTACCTGCCGGGATTGAATCGCACCGTGCCAGCTGCCGCGATGGCGACCGACAGCATCATGGCCCGATTTGCAGGGCGTGGAATTCCGGTCATCCATTTGGGCCACGCCCGCGCGCTGGCCAAGCGCTACGGTTTCCCGGTCGCGCCCACCTAAATGCCAACCGTGGGCAGCGGCCGTCCATTCCGGCAACAGGCTCCCAGCCGCTGGCTCGCCGCAATCGGCTTGCTGCTGATCCTCGGCTTGCTACAAGCCACGGTCCTGACCGACTGGGGCCACCGCTTTGAACAGCAAATCCGCTTCCAGCTCCAACGGTTTCGGCGGCGGAGTGAACAGCCCTCCTATCCACGCCTCACCGGAGACGGCAGCCAGACCCCGCGACTGATGGTATGATAGCAAGGGTCGATTCAAGACCGGTCTGGCGGTAGAATCATTGATATGGATGAGAGAGCCAGGGAGCCTGATAGGGGAAATATAACGTCGGGGCGTTGTTATGAATGTTTTCGGCCAAAGTCCCACTGCTTTTGCGACTTGATTCCACGGATCGACAATCGTACAAACATCTTGATTTTGCAGCATGTGGGCGAGCGTTTTCATCCCTTCAATACCGCCAGGATCGTGCGAAAAGCGCTGCGCCGCTGCCATTTGATTACCGATCACAACCGGCGCATGGGTGCGAGGCACCTGCCCATCCAGCCTGGGGCAGGCCTTCTGTATCCTTGCGCAAAGGCTCGTTCGCTCACCGAACTTCCTGGCACGGAACGCCCGAGTCAATTGGTCCTCATTGACGGTACGTGGCATCAGGCGAAGACGATCGTTCGCGATGTGCCACAACTTCGAGATCTGCCATGTTACCGCCTGGCTCCCTCGTCTCCAGGGCAATACCGAATTCGGCGTGAACCGAATAGCCAGAGTCTTTCGACCCTGGAGGCAACCGTAGCGGCGCTGCATACCCTGGAGCCCGAAACGATCGGATTGGACCAGTTGCTGTTTGCTTTCAATACGATGGTGGAAAAGCAAATGGGGCATCCGGCCAGTCATGCGGCGTGGCGGCGAAAAAAATCGCGCCGAACCCATCCCTGTAATGTTCCGCTCGCCTTGTTGCAAGATTCCAGGCAACTGGTCGTTGCCTATGGCGAAGCGACGCCGGGCCGACTCGGGAAACGCACCGTTGCCCCACTACCGGTGAATTGGGTCGCGCAGCGGTTGGGCACGGCAGAACGTTTCTCCTGCTGCCTGCAACAGCAGCCACTGCTTGCCAGCGATTTATGGAAACACATGCGACTTACGGCGGCGGATATTGCTGCCGCGGTATCGCTTGACGAGTTTCGCAGCCGCTGGAATCGCTTCTTGCATCGCAACGATGTTCTGATCGTCTACCACCAAAGGACCTACCAACTCTTGCGGCATATCGGGGCATCGCAACCACGACATTTAGTGCTCAAATCGATTTTCAGGAATTGGCAAACCAGTTTTCGATCCCCGGAAGAACTCATGGCCCTAGAGGGGCTCACCCCCCCGACCGCTGAGGGCAAAAGCCGTGCGAATCAACGACTTGAAATGGCAATCGCCCTGGTTGAACAACTCAGATCGCATTATGGAGGAATCTAAAGGGGAATCTAAAGGGGAGCCTCCCCTTTTTCGCGGCAAGCAGGGGGAGATGGGCAAGTAAAATCTGCATACTGGAAAAGTATGCAGTCGGTAGGCCATGGGATATAATGCAGTCATTGTACGCAATGCCTGCGAGTAATTCATGAAAGTTCGATTTTCGTATTCATTGGGCTCTTCAGCGACTCCCTGTCGAATGCAGGCCAGGTTGACGTTGGAGCAGCTTGAGCCCCGGTTGATCCTTTCGGCAAGCCTTGGCCTTTCCAGCAACGATTCCCCCCTCATGTCGGCACTCAACGCCGCTCGATCCGAGACCACTCCGGCGGTCTATGCATCAACTTCTACAACCGGCGACTTCGGCACACCCACCGTGTTGGGGATGGCTGCCGGCATGAACTTCAGCGTCGAACGGGGTTTTTCGACGCGCCTTTTCTGGTCGAGATCGCACCCGACTCCTCCGAAACCCAAATTCGCTACACTCGTGATGGCTCTCTTCCGACAGCCACGACAGGCACGATCTACACCGGGCCGATCCCAATCACGTCGACCACCATCCTTCGGGCCGCGACCTTCCAGCCGGGCGTTCTTTCAACTACCGTGGCCACGCAAACCTACCTGTTCCCGAACGACGTACTCCGGCAGAATGCGTCTTTTGGCGCCGACGGCACCGGCTTGCCGCCCTATGCCGCCTGGGGCCATGACGGAGCGGATTGGGAAGTCGATCCCGACATCACTGGTAACGCAATTTCTGACAATCGTCTGACGATCGACGACCTGCGTTCGATCCCCACGCTCTCGCTGGTCTTGCCCTGGGAGGAGATGTTTGGTGGCAACGGACAAGGCATCTACATCAGTGGCTCCGGTTCACCCCGAGCAGCATCCGTGGAACTGATCTTGCCCGATGGGAGCACCGGCTTCCAGATTGATGGTTCGGTGCAGATCCAGGGCGGTTCGAGCACCAATCGTTGGAAATCCGACAAGCTGTCGCTGCGAATGAAATTTACCGAGACCTATGGCCCGACCAAACTCGACTATCCTCTGTTCGGCGCGGAGGCCACCGACCGATTCGACACATTCATTCTCGATGCGACGTTGAATTATGGCTGGACCCATCCCAGTACGAGTCAGACCGACAAGGCCAAATTCATCCAGGATCAGTTTGTCGCCAACCTCCAAAACGCCATAGGCGGATTCGCGCCCCATGCCCGTTACCATCACCTCTACATCAACGGGTTGTATTGGGGGATGTATTACGTTCACGAACGGCCCGACGCATCGTTCGCGGCCGAATACCTGGGAGGCAACAAGGACGATTACGATATTCTCAAGCATGACAGCACGACCGTGGTCAACGGCAGTTCTGCCGATTACCAGGCCATGCTGAATCTGGCCAGGGAGAATCTGGCCAACGACGCCAGCTTCCAAAACCTGACTGCCGTGCTGGATGTCGACGACCTGATCGATTATATGCTGATCAATTTTTATGCCGGGAATACGGATTGGGCCCATCACAATTGGTATGCCTCGTTCAACCGGTCCGATCCGGCGGGCCGCTGGCGCTTCCACAGTTGGGATGCGGAACATGTGCTGAAAAATTTATCCGAGAACGTGACGAGCAAGAACAATACCGGAAGCCCCGCAGAGATCCACCAGCGTTTGACGGCCAACGCCGAATACCGGTTGCTGTTCGCCGATCATGTACAAAAACATTTCTTCCACGACGGGGCCCTGACCCCGGCCAGCACAACCGCCACCTACCAGCAGTTGATGGGCGAGATCGATCGGGCGCTCGTCGGGGAATCGGCCCGCTGGGGCGACAACAGAGTTTCTACCCCTTACACCTACAGCGATTGGCTCGACACCCAAAACGACTTACTCGACAACTATTTCCCGCAGCGAACGGCCGTCGTGGTTGAGCAACTTCGAAACCGCAATCTGTTTCCAAACGTGGAATTTCCCACCTTCAACCAACAGGGCGGCCCGATCCCAAGCGGATTTGATTTGACCCTCTCCGCGCCGGCGGGGACGATCTACTACACGCTTGATGGTTCCGATCCGCGAGCTACGGGCGGCGCCATCAGCAGCACGGCCAGCACGTACGCGGGAATTCCGCTGGAGATCGTTACGGCCGTCACGGTCCGCGCCCGTGCCTTGAATGGGGGCGAGTGGTCCGCCCTGAACGAGGCGACGTTCACCGTGGCTCCTCTGGCCGACCCTGCAAGCCTTCGAATTACTGAACTCAACTACAACCCGCACGACGCCAATCCCGTGCCGGGCCTCAATGAACTGGAAGTCGATTCTAACCAGTTTGAATTTGTCGAATTGCAAAATGTTGGCAGTGAAACGATAGACCTGTCCGGCGTACAGTTTGTCAAGGTAGTCGATGGCGCAGATTTGGCAGGCATCACCTTCACGTTCGATCAGCAGATACTCGACCCGGACGAATTCATCCTCGTGGTCAAAAACCGCGAGGCTTTCGAATCCCGATATGGGACCGGCCTCAGCCTTGCCGGCGAGTATACCGGCAAGCTGGACAACGGAGGGGAACGGATTACGCTCCGAGCGGCAAATGGGATTGATATACAATCCTTCGAATACGACGACTCGGGCAACTGGCCGGAGCGGGCCGATGGCACGGGATCTTCACTGGAAACGATCGCCACGGCGAGTGATTA
This sequence comes from Planctomycetota bacterium, assembly GCA_024276705.1. Lineage (GTDB taxonomy): Bacteria > Planctomycetota > Planctomycetia > Pirellulales > Lacipirellulaceae > JAJRWS01. Next base: position 21,611 of record JAJRWS010000360.1, read on the forward strand.
TGACCAGGCGACCAACTGGCGGAGCAGCAACGAGTTTGGCGGTTCCCCGGGTGCTGCCGGCACAGGCCCCATCGATGAGATCATCGTCAATGAAATACTTTCGCACAGCGACGGCGCCGCGGCCGATCTTATTGAGCTCTACAACACGACCACCGCGCCCATTGATCTGGACAACTGGTACCTGAGTGATACTCGCAGCAACCTGTTTCGATACCAGGTACCGGCTGAAACCAGCATCGGCGCCGGTCAGTACCTGACCTTCGCGGAATCACAATTCGGCTTCGGGTTGGACGGAAAAAATGGCGACGACCTTTGGCTCGTGACGGCCGACCCGGTCACGGGCAAGCCGCTTCGGTTTGCCGACCAGCTGGAATTCGATGCCACTGACAGCGGTGTATCACTTGGCCGCTGGCTCGATGGCCAGGCCGATGGGACCCTGTTTCCCATGACCACTCAAACCTGGGGGAGTGCCAACAGCGGGCCCGTTTTTGGCAATTTGCTGATCAGCGAAGTGCACTACAACCCGGCTGAAGTGACGCCACCCGAACAAGGCAATATCAGCCGCGCCGAACTGGTGTATATTGAACTTTACAACAGCAGCTTCTCGTCCCTCGACATCAGCCATTGGAGCGTCCAAGGAATCGACTTCACCTTCCCGGAAGGTACGACCGTTGCTGCTGGCGAAGCGATTGTGGTCGTCACGTTCAATCCCGACGCGGAGTCCACCAAGGCCAACGCTTTCCGCAACGTGCTTGGAATGGACAGTGCCGCGAAGTTGTTCGGGGCAGCGACCGGGCAACTCGACAATGCGGGTGAGAACATCAAGCTGCTGCGACCTGAAGACCCGCAGAATCTCCTCACCGGCAACGTGCTGATCGATTCGGTCCGCTACGACAAACTGCCACCCTGGCCGACCGAAGCCGACGGCACCGGAAAATCATTGACCCGCAACTCGCCCCAGGCCTTCGCTCCTTTTGCCGCCAGTTGGACCGCCTCGCTCCCAAGCCCGGGCAACCTGTCGATCCCCGCCGACTTCAACTCCGACGGCAGAGTCGATCGCGAGGACCTTGTCGTCTGGGAAAGGGGCTTCGGAAACGGTCCGGGCGCCGATCGAGCCGATGGCGATGCCAATGGAGATGGCGATGTCGATGGCCTGGATTTCCTGAGCTGGCAACAGCAGTACATCAGCCCTGGCGTGGCCACATCGGCCTTCGGCAACGCGGCATTGGCTGCGGAAATTACCAGCGCGGACAACGCCGAAAGACTCACACCAATCATGGCACCAAGCAGATCCAGTATCCAAGGCAACCAGCAATCGAGAGTGGTATCCAATCCTGACAGCCGCCACCGGTTCATGCTTTTTTCCAACCTGAAGACATCTTCAAAGCGACCAGCTATATCGAATAAACAGCCAGATCTACAAGCATTGGCAGCCGATCTATTGGTTTCCCGATTCCAACCGTGGAAGCATGAGAGCGACGCCATGACTGAGCAAAATGCTCCATCGCAACACAATCCAAGCCACGGTGCGGAACTGGATGTCGTATTCACCGAATTTGGAAAAGAGGCCGGGACATTCACGATTGAAAGGAACCGATGAAACAAATCATTTTTACAATTGGCCTTTTATTCTGTAGCAACGTTTTTATGACATTCGCGTGGTATGCCCACCTCAGAGAATTAAACAACAAGCCATGGATCGTGGCGGCACTGATCAGCTGGGGCATTGCACTGTTTGAATATATGTTTCAAGTTCCAGCGAACCGCATAGGCTTCGCCGTTTTGTCCATTGGTCAACTCAAAATAATTCAAGAGGTCATTACCTTGAGTGTATTCGTCCCGTTTTCATTGTTTTATATGAAAGAACCATTGAAAATGGATTATCTATGGGCCGGATTGTGTCTTGTTGGTGCTGTGTATTTTATGTTTCGGAGCAAATTTGCATAACGGGGAATGAGCCACCTCCAGCTCGCCTCGACCCATGCCGGTTTCGTCTGCAGGAACGGATAGATCAGTCATGTACCACCCGCATAGCGGGTGGCTTGAGGAAGGCTCCTCAAAGAAGCCGGGGGTTTTCTCGACGGAAATAAGACCACTGTCTGGCCGTGTCGAACATGGACAAGACATTCTCGGGAGGGACACCCGCCTGGATATTGTGCACGGATGCAAACACGTATCCACCTCCAGGAGCGAAGACACGAATATGCTCCTCGACCTCCTGCCGCACTTCCTCGGGAGTGCCAAAAGGGAGCGTTTTCTGGCAATCGAGCGAACCGCCCCAAAATACGAGCTGGTCACCATATTTGTCCTTCAGTGTTTGGGCATCCATGCCCTGGGCGCTGGTCTGGATCGGGTTGAGAATGTCGATCCCCATTTCGATCAACGAGGGGATCAATGGCATCAACGCGCCGTCGGAATGGAGAAAAATTTTCATGGCTGTGTTCTGGTGGATCCACTCCAGCCCGCGGGCATAATGGGGCATGATCAGCTCGCGGAACATCTTGACCGAGAGGAACGGTCCGCTCTGCATGCCAAAGTCATCGTTGAACTGTAAAATATGCACCCGATCACCAACAGCCTGAGTAAATCGGTGCAGATTTTCCAGCCAGATACCGACCAATTTTTCGCACAGCGCATCGACGTAGTCGGGGTCGGCCGCCAGCGTGATCATCCAGTTTTCAAAACCACCGGTACCCAGCCCATAAAACAACTCGTAAGGGGGGCCCAGGGGAGCCACGACCGCGAAATCGGTGTTCTGGTAATAGGCTTCGGCCTGCAACCGGTAATGCTCGCAGAGTGCATCGCATATCACCGGCGGGTTGACCTGCTCGATCGGCAGGTGCGCGGCCCCCGGATAGATTTCAAGCCGGTCAAAGTAATATCCGCCGGCGGGCATGCGGGCAATCGGTTTTCCGTCAGCCAGAATGTCCAAGTCGCCATTGGGCCGGGTGACCGGTTGAAAATCGCCAGGCACCTCCACCGGAGTCTCGTCAAACATTCGCCACGGCCGCCAGTCTTCGTTGCGAATGCCAAACGCTACTTCGGGGCGGTTCAAGCCGACCACATCCGCGCCAAGCCGCTGCATCACCGGCCGCTCCACTTCGGCCAGCATCTGATAGAGGTCGTAGACGCGAGTGGGCGACGAGATTCCCAGACGCTCTTTCAGCCGATGGTAAGTCGACGCGGCGATACCCGATTGGCGCGTCCCCCCCAAATCGATCGGTAAACGATCCGGTTCGGCATGTTCAAGAGCGGTGAGTACTCGATCGCGAGAGATCATGATTTGCCACTCTCCGCTTCAATCGCGCGCAATTTGTAGATTAGACCGCGGCGGCTGATTCCCAATTTCTTGGCCGCCTGAGTTCGATTACCCTGGCACTCTTCCAGAGTCGTCAGAATCGTGGTCCGCTCAACCTGGGAAAGCCGACCCGTCGTGGAATCATCCGCGCCATCGCGGGAAGCCAGGCCGGCAATTTTCGCGGGCAGATGTTCCGGCATGATAATATCACCGCGACAAAGCAAACAGGCCCGCTGCATGGCATTGCGCAGCTCGCGAACATTGCCTGTCCAGGTGTTGGCGACCAGACAATGCATGGTCTGCGGTGACAATCGCACTGGACCGCCCGCGAATTGCGTGGCGAAGAGGCGGGCTAGTTTAGGAATGTCCTCGCGCCGCTCGCCGAGGGGTGGCACGTACAGTTCCACCACATTGATCCGGTAGTAGAGGTCCTCGCGAAACTGTCCTTGCTCGACCGCCTCCGCCAGGTCGCGATTGGTGGCCGCGACCAAACGCGTGTCGATCTCCACGGGCTGGTCACTTCCCACCGGTGTCACCTGACCCGACTCCAGGGCACGCAGCAATTTGGGCTGCATGGTTAGCGGTAATTCACCGATTTCGTCTAAAAACAGGGTGCCCTGATGGGCGGCTCGAAAAAATCCAGGCCGCGCGCTGGTCGCCCCGGTAAATGCGCCACGGACATGTCCGAACAGCTCGCTTTCGATCAGCGATTCGGGCAACCCGGCACAGTTGGCAGCCACCAGAGGCCTGTTGGACCTGCCGCTCCAACGATGAATGAGCTGAGCAATTACCTCCTTGCCCGCCCCGCTGGGACCGGTGATCAACACTGGCGCGTCGGACTTCGCAATCACTGCGGCAGTCTGTACCACATGCCGCATCCCGGCGCTTTCGCAGACAATTCCCTTGGGCAGCGCCGGCACCGGGCTCTGCCCTGGGCCTCGGTTGCCAGCCGCAGCCGCATCGGCCAGGCCCAACGTATCGGAAATTACGACTGCCAGCTCGTCCAAGTCGATCGGTTTGGCCAGATAATCGTCTGCTCCGCTTTTCATGGCCGAGACGGCCTGGCGCAGATCGGCGTATGCGGTAATCAAGAGCACCGGCAAATCGACCGCAATCCGGCGGATTTCCGCCAGGCACTGCATGCCGTTGATGCCGGGCAACCGCACATCGAGCAGTACCATGTCCGGCCTCTGGCGACCGATCGCTGCCAATGCCTCTTCCGCGGAGGCCGCTTCACGGACATGGAAACCGATCGATTCCAGAAAGCCTCGCAACAACTGCCGCTGAGCCGCTTCATCATCCACCACCAGGATGGTGCATGGGTCTTGGGAATGGTTCTTAGACATGCAATCGATCCAACCAGAAGAGTGCTCCCCCCCCAGCGCGAGGCGTGTAGCCAGCTTGCCAGCCATGCACGCTGGCGATGTGGCTGACGATGGCCAGGCCCAAGCCGGTACCCTCGGGCCGAGTGGTGAAATAGGGTGTAAACAGCGAATCCACAGCCTCCATAGGCACGGCCGGACCGCGGTCGAAGACCTCCAAACGTCTCGTTCCATCTTGCCCTCTGCCGAGGTGAATCTCAATTTCACTTTCTTCGGGAGAGAATTGAATGGCATTCTGGATAAGATTAAAAAGAGCCTGCCGCAGCATTTCCCGGTCCGCCTGGATGGTTTCGCTCTCCGAGAGGGACTGGCGGTTCAATTTAATCCTTTTTTCCTCCAGATCTCCTTCCAGTACCGTGGCCAGCTCATCCGCCAGTTCCCGGACCCGGATCGGCTCGAGTTGGGGCTCACGCGGACGCGCAAAGGTCAGGAATTGGTTGATTCGCGCGGTCACCCGATCGCACTCCTCAACGATGGCTTCCGCTTGGGCATGTTGCGCATCCGTGGGAAATTCCGATTGCACCAAACGCTGAGCCCAGCCCCGGATCAATCCCAGCGGATTCCGTGTTTCATGGGCCAGGCCGGCGGCAGCCTGATTCAAATCACGCAAATTTCGAGTTTCGATTTCCAGCAACCGGGCCCGGCCCGCGGCCCGAACGGTGAGCTGCCAGGCCAAAGCCACACCCAGCAACAGCAACGTTCCGATCCCCACCAGTGTCCCTCGCAACCAGGCGGCGTTACGGCATTGGGCATCGACTTGCGAACGATCCATCGCCAGGCAGACTGCAAACAGCCCCCCAGCCGAAAAATCGGACCCGGAGCCCGCCCAGGCTGGAGGCCCCCCCTCGGCAGGACCGCCGCGAAAACCGCGTCCAAACCCTTCCTGCTCCCCTTCCGGGAGAGTTGGCAACTCAAACCCCTCCACCAGGCAAAAACCCATTTCCTGCCAATAATCTCCCGTTTCAAACTCCGCCTCTTCTGGCAACAAAGATGTTTTGCCGGCTTCAAGAAGACGCTGCCCATCCTCCGAGGTAACACTCACGGCCAGGATGTCCTCGGTACGAACCAGCCCATCCAGCAAACCCTGAACCTGGTCGACAAAGAAACGCCCACGCCGGCGATGCGAATAGAACCCACCGACCAGAGCGCTGGCGATGGCATGGGCTTCCCGGTGAAGCGTTTCTCGTGCCCGCTTCACTTCCTGCAGGTACTCACGAGATTGCCAGCCGGCAAGCAGCGCCAGCGAGAGTATCAGCACCGCGACTGTCGACCACCGTTTCCATCGCATCGTACCAGGTATCTCTCTGGAGGTTCCATTGGTTCCGGGTAACCGTTCACAACATAAAACCGTACATTCCCGCTCTTAATCTTAATCTTAATCTTAATCTTAATCTTAATCCATAACACGAAAAATCGACTAGTGAGCCAGCATACATATGAGTAACAGTAAGATTAATCGACCACGGCTAGAAGCCTTGTCTTTGGCTTGCCCCGCAAAGCGGGGCGTGGGAACGGTTGAAACGTTTGTTTTTGGCTTCATTGCGTTTTGGTTTGGATTTCGTACTCGTACTCAGCAGAGCGGTACTCGTACTCGCCGTCA
>JAJRWS010000016.1 GCA_024276705.1 Planctomycetota bacterium
CAAGTTAGGCCAGGGAGCCGATTTTACCCGGGTTGGCGCACTGGAATTGACCTTCGAAGGAGTTCCAGCAGCGGACGGCCAGGTCTCACTGGTGGGGCTGGTCGGGCGGGCGACCAAACAGGCTAATTTCACGGCCCTGCCACGCATGAGCCTGGGTGACCACGTCTGGAAAGACCTCAACGACAATGGCCTGCAGGAAGCGGGGGAACCCCCGGTCGCTGGTGTCCAACTAAATCTGTACGAAGATACCGATGGGAATAATCAGTACAGTCGCGGCGTCGATGCGTGGCTCGGCATGACGACCACCGACGCGGACGGCGACTATCTGTTCGAAAATCTCTTCCCGGGAAAATACACCGTCCAGGTCGACCCGGACAACTTCCTGCCGGACGGCCCTTTGGCCGGGTTGCGATCCAGCCTGGGGAATCAGGCAGGGGCGGATCCCAACTCTGACCAAAACCTGGATGATAACGGCGGCGAGTTGACCAGCGATGGGGTCCTGAGTTCCGCGGTGGCTCTCCTGGGAGGAACGGAATCGACCGACGATGGCGATGCGGATGCCAATACCAATCGCACCGTCGATTTTGGCTTCTTTGGGTTCGACCTGGTACTCGACAAGTCGGTGGAAAAAACGTCCGTGGCTCCCAACGAGACCCTGACCTACCAGATTCTGGTCACCAACAATGGGCCCTCCACGGCGGCGGACGTGCAGTTTACCGACACCCTGCCCGCGGGCGTGACTTACCAATCGAGCAGTACGAACCAACCCGGAATGGATCTGCAACAGAGCGCGGGACGCGTTACGGCTGACTTCGGTTCCCTGGCCAGTGGCACCTCGGTGATCGTGACCATCGTCGCGGTGGTCGACGCCGATGCGACCGGTACCCTGGTCAACTCGGCCACGGTCAGCGCCGCGGGCGAATGGAACCTGACCAACAATACCGACCAGGTTTCCAACTCCATCACCCCCCGAATCGACCTGGTTCTGGATAAAACCGGTAGCGACGATTCGGTGGAACCGGGCGATACTTTTCAATACACGCTGGAAGTTGTCAACAACGGTCCATCCAGGGCAACCGGCGTAACCATCGTCGACACCCTCCCCACGACCGGAGTGACCTTCGTGCAGGCCTCGCAGACTCCGGCCAGCACGACCGATGGCCAGGTGGTCTTTGAAATGGGCGAACTGGCCAATGGAGAGACCGACCGCGTGACCATCACCGTCGAGATCGATGACGATTTTGTCGGCCAACTCGTCAACCGGGCCGAAGTCGGGGGCAACGAAACGGAAACCAACTTGAACAACAACGAGGATTCCGTCACCACGCAGGTCAACGTGGAACCGGCTAGCCTCAGTGGAAACGTCTATGTGGATCGGAACGACGATGGGACCATCGATCCCAACGAACCACCCCTGGCCAGTGTGTTGATCACGCTCCGGGGCACGGACTTCCAAGGCCAACCGGTCAATCGCGTCACCCAGACCGAATCGGATGGAACCTACAGCTTCGACAACCTCATGCCAGGCCAATACATGCTGATTGAAACTCAGCCGGACCGTCTTCGCGATGGCAAGGATTCGGTGGGTCAGGTAGGAAATGGCACCCTGGCAACGGTCGTCGGATTTCTTGCCCCCGACCTGTTGGCCAACGACGATCGGGATGCGGATGCGATTGAAGGGATCCAGCTCAAAGGTGGGCAGCGGGGCGAGGACTACAATTTTGGCGAGTTGGCGGAAACCTCCAGTAAAGCCGACTACGTGCGGCCCCTGTTTTACCTGTAACGTGGCCGAAGGGACTCCCGGAAACGCTCCTATAGCACTCACTTTGAGCCGAAGGCGCTAGCCTCGAGTGCCTTCGGGACAACGTATAGCCCTGAAATACCCGAGGCTCAGTTGTGTTAATGGGTAAACGGGGTTGTCACCAGGTTCTATAAAATCATCGCCCGGTGTGGTTTCTCCACGCCGGGCGTTTTCGTTTGGCCACTCGATCTCTTGGCGGTGGCGAAATGGCTCTTCACGGTGGCTAAATGGCAGCACCGAATGCTATGGAATCGATTCCTCTGCGATGACTCGAATTCATGGACTAGTGTTGTAATGGTTGGACTTCCTCTCGATGCCATTCGAGCTTTTTCTTTTCCAACTGGTGATTCACGACCTCATCAGGCACCTCGTGATCGCCTTAATGCTTTTCCAACATGCAACGAGAAATAATCTGCCAACTTCTTCCACCGCTCCAATCGCGATGGCCAACCCCGGCAGACAACACCATAAACACTCCCCCTGGAACCTCACGTCGCATCCCGTAAGAGAGTCCTCAAATCATGCACACACTCACACACCATCACCTCCGTCTGGTTTGTCTGACGATCACCTGTTGTATCGGCTGGATCGCAACAGCAACCACCTCCCTGCAAGCCGCCAATATCGTCTCAATTGAAGAACATTGGGAACTGAGCGTGGGCCAACCGACACCCGAGCGGAGTTCGCCGCAAGCGAGCATGGTCATGTCTCCCCGACTCGACCTGAGTGGCACGTTCTTTATTTTTACCTTGAATCACAAAAGCCTGCCAGAGTTTTCCCCGGGAGGCATGCAGGTGCAGCAGTGGGAAAGCGACGCACTTCGAGATATCCATAGCGGTCCCCAGGAAGGCACACTGAATCAGGAAGCCGAAGTGATCACCTGGACCCAGCGGATGGAAGTCGTCAACGGCCTGCTCACCTTTGAGATCGTGGACGGATCGTCCGCGACCTGGAGTTCTTTCGGAGGAGAAGGGTACTTAAAACTCACGACAGCGACCACACTGGATAACTTGAACGGCTATCGAGTGGCCAATTCGCTGGGCGAATCGGAAGTCGGCTATGCCGGAAACCGGGTCGAATCGTTGGTTCTCCGGAAACTGCGCTGGATTACCGACGATGGCATCGTGCACGAACTGGTATCCCCCATCGCCATCGGCACGGAACTGAATCCTTGAGGTGACGTAACCGCCTATTGAGCAATCGCTCCAGACACCAGATACCATTCACCCAAGGCACCATCATGAAATACCGACAACGACAACAGCAGGCAGCTTCGCGAAACGGATCGATTACCATTCTGGCGGCGATTATGTGTGTCGTCTTGTTGGGAATGCTGGCGTTCAGTGTCGATCTGGGCTATGTGCTATCGGCCAGGGAAGAACTGCAACGCACCGCGGACGCTTCCGCCATTGCCGCCTGCTGGGAACTGGGACAACAGTTATCCGATCAGGCCAGCTTAACGGAAGCCTCGGTTCTGACGCGGCAAACGGCCGAATTGTATTCAAGCCAAAACCGTGTCACCAACCAGAACGTATCGCTTGACTTGAATGCCAGCAACAACACCGAAGGCGATGTGGTCGTAGGGTACATCGCTGACTTCCTCAACCCGGCAAGTGTGCTGGATACATCCAACCCCAACAAATACAATGCGGTACGCGTCCGGGCACACAAGAACTCGAATCTCAATGGCGAAGTCCCGTATTACTTTGCCAACGTCTTCGGCTTGCGGAGCCAGGCCCTGCAGACCGAAGCGTTGGCCGGCTTCGTGCGAGATGTGGCCGGATTTCAAATACCCGCCAATGGCTCCAATATCATGCTGTTGCCGTTTGCGTTGGACCTGCATACCTATGAAATTCTCATCGAACAAATAGCGGCCGGTCCAAATGACACCCCTCCAACAAACGTCTGGGCGATTGACAGCGATACGGGTTTGCCCGTCAATGGATACGACAACCTGATCGAAGTCAACCTTTACCCGCAAGGCACCGATTCTCCCGGCAACCGGGGCACGGTCGATATCGGCAGTTCCAATAACAGTACGGCCGATATCGCCAGGCAGATTCTCCATGGCGTGAACGCGACCGACCTGGCCGTGCTGGGAGGTGAAATCCGCTTTGACAATGCGGGGGAATTGAAACTCAACGGCGATACGGGCATCAGCGCCGGGTTCAAGGACGAACTCTCCGCGATCCGGGGTCAACCCCGGTGCATCCCCATTTTCTCCGAAGTCAACGGGCCTGGCAACACGGCCGTCTACACTATCGTCAAGTGGTGTGGCATCCGCATCATGGATGTCAAATTAACGGGCCCCATGACGAAAAAACATGTCACCATCCAAGTTGGGCCAATCATCTGCGCGGGCGTGATTCCTTCCACCACAGCCGGCACCAGCGACCATGTCTATTCCACCGTGGTACTCATTGAGTAAATCCAGCCATTTCCCATTGGTACGGTTGCAAAAACCTGAAACAAGAAAAACCATGAGATTTCCCATGATTACACAACCCAAGAGCAAAGCTTCGCGGATCGCGATAACACATCCATTTGGCAGTCGTTCGGCCTATCGCCGAGCGGCGCCAGATATCCAACTCGCTGCTACTTCAACCATCTCTTCTGCGGAAAGCGGAGAGGTGGAGGGGAACGAGAATAAGCGATCGATTCCATGCCGGCCTCATCACTCACGGACACGACGTGCCATCTCGCGTGGCCATCGACGACGACGGGATGGTCGCATGGGTGCCGCGGCGGTGGAATTCGCCGTCGTGGCGCCGATCTTTTTCCTGATGGTTGTGGGAATTTTGGAATTC
>JAJRWS010000361.1 GCA_024276705.1 Planctomycetota bacterium
GAACGGATGTTGGGCTCGGAGCGGGCCCCGTTGTCGGTGCAGACACTTCTGCATGGGTCTCGTCGCTCGGAATGGAAGCGGTCGAATCCGCGAAGCTGGAGGCAAACTCGGGCATCTCGCCCAACCGGCGCGTAACTTCACGAACAATACGTTCGAGCGTTTCCGGTTCGATCTCCCTCGGCCATGTCACCATCAGTCCTGAATTCCTATCACGCTCCAACGCACCGGCGTGTTGGTACACTGCAGCAATTCTCGTGTATAACGTCCATCGCTGGTAATGATCACCAGGTCCCCACGACCGGCCCCCAGCCGATCGACCGCCAACTGCGGAGCTCCATCGGGCGAGCTGCGATCGGCGGCCAAAGGCTGCACCACCAGCAATTTGCAGCCTTCCATCGAAGCATGCTTCACCGTCGACGTCGCCGTACCAATTGCCCGAGCCAGCAGCATGCTGTTTATTTCCCCAATATGTGCAAATCGTCAATCAGCGAGCAACGCCGTTCACGGGTGAAAGTAAGGGGTGTCGTAACGCCCTCGCCGGTCGGCGTCGCAATCGAGAACGAAATATACCCCTCGCCTCCGAGTCCCAACGCGGCCATGCAGGGGCCGTTTTTAACGAACAGCGTGGTATCGAGCGCTCGACCCATCCTGGTCATGTTTCGAACATTGTTCGTATGAATGATGCTGGTGTGCCGGAATCCATGTTCGTACTGTTTCGCCTTGGCAATGGCCTGGTCGATATCGCGTACCCGAATAAATGGCAGGAAAGGCATCATTTGCTCCACCGAAACAAACGGGTTGAACTCATCGGTCTCGCCGAAGACAACTTCCGTTTCCGGAGAAACCTGTCGCCCCGCGGCTCGGGCCAGAACCGAGGCATCCTGGCCGATGAATTCCTTGGCTGCCACGTCGTGCCGCTGATCCCCTTCCCCCACGGTGGCGATGGCCACGCTGGTCAATTGGTCGATTTCGCCCGAGTTCAAGCGAACCGCACCGGCCTGCTGCATGGCATCGAGCATGGCATCGAACACACGCTCGACGACAAATACTTCCTTTTCGGCAATGCAGAGCAGATTGTTATCGTACGAGCAACCCTGAATGATGGCCTGCGCCGCCCGGTCCAAGTCGGCCGTCTCGTCCACCACCACCGGTGGATTTCCAGGCCCGGCAACGATCGCCCGCTTGCCGCTGTTGAGCGCGGCCCGTGCCACGGCCGGCCCTCCGGTGACACAAATCGCATCGATCCCGCGATGGCCAAATATCGCGTTGGCCGTTTCCAGGGTCGGCTCGGTTATCAGGCAAATCAGGTTGTCGATTCCCAGGTCGGCATGGATCGCCTCATTGAATCGGCGCACTCCCTCCGCCGCCACCCGTTTGCCGCTGGGATGCGGATTCACGACCAGCGTATTGCCACCGGCAATCATGCTCACCGCATTGCCGGTGATGGTAGGCAGGGAATGCGTAACGGGGGTAATCGCGCCAATAACTCCAAAGGGAGCATGTTCGATCACCGCCAGGCCCCGGTCCCCGCTGAAAACTTCGCTCCGCAGAAACTCCACCCCCGGAGTCTTCTCGCCAAGAGTTTTGAGTTTTTCAATTTTATGTTGCAGCCGGCCGATTTTCGTCTCTTCCATCTCCATCGTGCCCAGCTCCACGCACTGATCGATGGAAATACGCCGGATATGATCGATGATCCGCTTGCGATCTTCCTTGGTCCGTTCGCTGAGTTGCTCAAAAGCCTCCCGGGCAGCCCGTACGGCTTCATCCGGACAACTGAACAATCCATGCCGACCGATCAGGGAGCGGGCACTTGCCGGGGCCGCAAGTGGACCTATCTGGGCCAGTACCTGCTCGACAACAGTACGAACCAAGGCCTCGGTTGTTTGGGATGATGGTTGCATCGTCGTGGTTTGCATGGGGGATTTTCTCCGACTTTCCATTGAATCTGGCTGATTCGGCTTCGAACCTTGTCTTGTCTTAATAACGATCCTTGGTCAATCATCCCTTCTTGACCTGATCACGTCCGAAAACGCACATCTGATCTACATAAACCGTGTCGACAATACCTACCACGAGCGTATCGATAGGCAGGCTTTTTGTTTCGGGGGTCATCCGAGCACTGGATCCCTGAGTAATCAGCACGAATTGCCCTTCTCCGGCTCCCAGCATGTCAATCGCCACGAAGGTGCGGCCTGTCGTGACCAGGCTATCGCGACTTTTGGCATCCAGACGGTACGGCTCGACCATCAGCAGCTTATACCCGCTCATCGCCTCGACTTTTTGAGTCGCGACCAGAGAACCGGTAACTTTGGCAATAAACATGGTTTCAGTGTTTCAGTGTTTCAGTGTTTCAGTGTTTCAGTGTTTCAGTGTTTCAGTGTTTCAGTGTTTCAGTGTTTCAGTGTTTCGGGTGTCAGGTATCAGGAGGGCGGGGTCTGGTCTAATTTTCGGTCAGCAAGGTTTCCAATCCGCTGGGCGTGCAAGCCGAAAACTTAGACCTGACCCCTTCATGCCACCTCAGCTCTCAGCTCATCAACTCTCAACTCTCAACCCTCCAACACATCACGTGTCTGGCGGGCTACCACGATCTCTTCGTTGGTGGGCACGACCCAGATCTGCGTTCGGCTCGAGGCCGCGCTGATTCGGGCCTCGCCCTGGGCGGTCTCATTGGCGGCAGCGTCCAGGACAATTCCCAGCTCTTCCAAATCGGCGCAGACTCCGGTGCGAACGTCCGCGCCGTTCTCGCCAATTCCGCCCGTAAACACAATCGCATCAGCCCCTCCCAGTTCCACCAGGTAAGCGCCCAGGTAATGGCGGATGGACGCCGTGTAAACCTCCAAAGCCAATCGGGCCGGTTCGCTCCCACGGGCAGCCGCGACTCGCAAATCTCGGATGTCGCCACTGGTTTCCGACAATCCCAGTAGGCCACTTCCATTCGCCAAAATTGCCAAAACTTCGCTGAGCGATTTGCCCTCCCGTTGCATCACCAGCGGCAACGCGAATGGATCGAAATCGCCCACGCGGTTGTTTTGCGGCAATCCCGTCTGAGGACTCATCCCCATCGAAGTGGCCACGCTTTTTCCCGCACGAATTGCACAAAGACTGCTCGATCCGCCCAGATGGCACGAGATCACCCGCAGGTCGTCTCGCCGCAAAATTTCAGCGATCCTGCCCGCGATGTAGGTGTGACTCGCGCCATGAAACCCCCAACGCTGGATGCCATACTTTTCCGCCCAGGCCCGTGGAACCGCATAGTACCGGTTGCGATCCGGCATGGTTGCGTGAAAACCGGTTTCAAAAACGGCCACCAGGGGAATTTCCGGCAAGCGTTCGCCGAGCAAACGCATCGCCTCGATATACGGCGGATTGTGGGCCGGCGCAATCGGGTTCATCTCCGCCATGGCGTCAAGCACTTCAGGCGTCACCCGCTGGGCTCCGCTCAACCGCCCGCCATGCACCGCCTTGAAACCAATGGCCGCCACTTCCTTGGCATCCCGCAGGCAGCCATGTTCCGGGTCGGTCAACTGTTCGAGACAACGTCGCACCGCCACCGCATGATCCGGCACGGTGGCCACCGACTCGCGCGTGGCTCCTTCTATCTCGACCTGCGTACGACTCTCCGGCGCGCCAATTCGCTCCACGCTGCCGCGCGCCAACTGACGCTCCTCGCGCATGTCGAACAGCCGATACTTGAAACTGGTCGACCCTAGATTGGCTACCAAAATCTTCATGATATTTCTAGCACAAGTAGGCTTCCACCAACCCATCCGAGGGACGTGGTATAATATGGCTGGAGACCAACTCGCCCACCTGGGTCGCAGCCGCCGCTCCAGCCTCCACAGCAGCGCGTACACTACCGACATCTCCACTGACGACCGTGGTCACCAGGCCACCGCCGATTCCCACCCGCGTTTCGATCTTCACGTTAGCCGCTTTGGCCATGGCATCGGTCGCCTCGACCAGCGGTACCAGGCCTTTTGTCTCCACGAGTCCAATTGCATTTTGCATGGTTGTCCTCTACTCCTCTTTCTTCAATGGTTAAATATCCCAGGTAGCTCTAAGAATGGCCGACCCGCCAGAAAAGTTATTTTCCGGCTTTCTTCAAAGTGGGAAGTATCGTCTCAACGTCGTCATGGGGCCGAGGAATCACTTGCACACTGGTCACTTCGCCGATGCGGCTCGCGGCACTGGCACCTGCGTCGGTGGCCGCTTTCACGGCTGCCACATCACCCGAAACAAAGGCGGCCGCCATTCCACCCCCCACCTTATCCCAGCCCATGAACTGCACATTGGCGGCTTTCATCATGGCATCGGTTGCTTCCACCAGGGGCACGAACCCTTTGGTTTCAATCATCCCGAGCGCTGCCGTTGCTTTTGACATCACACAAGTCCTCACTGTTTGTTAATAAGTAACAAGAAAAAACTAACTCTGGCACGAACACGCGCCATCCTGCTTGAGCAATTCCACGCAAGTTGCATGGTCCAAGTCGGTGGCATTGCCCTCGTCGGTATCCAGATGGACTTCCAGCTTGCTCGTATCGTCTGCTCGTACCAGCAAATCCTCCAGGACGACAGAGCAAGGCGAAGTCACTTTAAGGCTCATCCGATCGCCGCCCGCCACTCCGTAATAGCGAGCATGCTCATGGTTCATGTGGACATGCCGCTCGGCCCGAATCACTCCCTGCGATAACTCCACCACTCCCTGAGGCCCCACCAGCACACACCCGGGTGACCCATCGATATGGCCGCTGGCTCGCACCGGCAAATCGATTCCCAGGGAAATACCATCGGTGAACGCCAATTCCACCTGGCTGTAAGAACGGGTTGGACCCAGGATCCGTACCGATGGCAGCATTCGTCGACGTGGTCCGACGACCATCACCGTCTCCTGGGCCGCATAGAATCCGTCCTGATACAAATCCTTCATGGGAGTCAGCGTATGCCCAGAGCCGAAAAGTACTTCGACATGTTCGTCCGACAGATGCACATGCCGGGCGGAAATACTGATCACCAGCTTCGGCTCCCGGGTATCTGGCGGTTCGGATGACAAGAGGCTCTGCTTCAGCACAACTTGCCGAACAATCTGCTCAACAACCGTGCGGTCCAGTCCAGACGCTTCTGTAAGGTTGGCTAATTGCATGGGACTCTCAAACCATTGTTGTATATAGACGCTAGTTAAAAGGCGCTAGGCGCGAGTTAAGTGAAAAAAATCGCTGGCGTCCCAGGCAGCCCTTGCGTTTAACTTGCACATTGTTTTGCGTTCCCATTTTTTACTGCCTACTGCCCTATGCTCTCCGCCTTCTGCCCATTCTTCCCCACGCCCTCCCCGGCCAGAATCAAATGGACACCCGCGGCAACGACCTTCTCACGCCACGATTCACTCAACTGATCGTCGACTACCATGGTGTTGATCGAGTGTAGCTCACCCACATGGGCCAGGCTCTGGTGGCCGAACTTCGTACTGTCAGCCACTACAATCACTTCATCTGTTGCAGCCATCATCGCCCACTGAGTCTCGACGAGCAGCCGATTGGTATTGAAAATACCCCGGTCATTGATACCCGCCGCGCTCATCACGGCCCGCCGTACATGCAATTTTTTCAGCATCTCACTCGCGTACGGCCCCTGCACCGAGCCAGTGCGAGCGTGAACATAGCCGCCGATGATGATCAAATCGGTACTGGCATCGGTATTGAACAGGTTGGCCACCGGCAAGGAATTGGTCACGACTTGTAGCGGCCTGCCGACCAGTACGCGAGCAAGTTCGTACGTGGTGCTGCCACCATCCAGCAACACCGTATCGCCATCTTCAATCAAACTTGCCGCGGCGTCCGCAATCCGCTTTTTCTTATCCCATTGCGATTCCTGACGCTGCCTGAAATGTGGCAAATTGGGAGACGGGCCAGAATAAAACGCGCCGCCATGAGTTCGCTTGACTGACCCACCTTCCTCCAGGGCGTCCAGATCTCGCCGCACGGTCGATTCGGAAACATCCACGACCGCTACCAGATCCGGCAAGGAAGCAAACCCCCTTGCCTGCACCAGTTGCAGCAACTTCTCGCGTCTCTCCTCCGAATTCATGCCAACGCCCTGCCTGTCTGCCAATGGAGGCTGCCTGTCTGCCAATAGAGGCTGCCTGCACTTTCATAATAGCAGAAATCTACCAACATTCAATCGTTACCTTTCAAATTATGACATAATTTTATCGTTTTCTATCATTCCAAGATGGATTTCTTTCATCCACTTCCTTGACATCAGACCTGCCGCCAACCATTTTGAAAGGTAATGTTTTCTAGTTCTAAAGCTTATTCTCCCAGCTACCCTGTAAAAACATGGTGGAGTCGAAAATGATCGGCCGCATCCAGCCTTTACGCGGCTTTCTCCGCGGCACGAGCCTGCTGGCAATCTGTTGCGCCCTGACGGTTGGCTGTCAGCGGTCGACTCCCGATAGTCGGCCACAATCGGGACAAACCGGCGAAAAGCCTCGCCAGGTCGTCGCCCTCGGACGCTTGGATCCGTTTGCTGGAATCCTTTCGATCAGTGCCCTCCCGGGGGAGAGGCTGACTAGCTTGCAGCCCCATGTCGAGGAAGGCGAAGTCATCACGGTCTTTCCGCGGGCTCCAGCCGCCAATCAGCAAGGGGATTCCAACTCGGAAAACAACCCCAAACAGAACCAGACACTCAGCGAAAATACGCCTCCTTCACCTGGCGCGCAGGGCGCCGCTCTCCGGGTAAACGATCCCTGCCTGCTGGGTTATCTCGACAGCCATGCCATTCGCCAGACACAACTGGCCGCCTTAAAGTCCAAGAAAATGCTTACCGAGCAGAAACAGCAGGGCGAAATCCGCCTGGCCGACGTCCAACTGCTGCAGGCAAAAGCAACCTACCGGCAGACACTGGCCAGGCAGGCTGAGATCGAAGCTCAAAATTCTCGCCTGGAGAATCTGCGCGAAGCAGCCGAACTTACCCAGCAACAATACGAGACCCTTCTGGACTTGAGCAAAGACGACCCCGAACTGGTCACGTCACACCAGTTAGCGCTGCAAAAGAACCAAAGCCAGCGGGCCATGCTGGAATACAAAACGGCAAACAGTTCGCTGGGGCCTACGCTGGCGGCAGCCATTGCCGCCGTCCGGGCCGCAAAACTGAGTGTGGAAGTCGCCCAGACCAACAGGCAGCAACTGCAGGAAATTGAACAATACCAACTGGCGGCCATCAACATGGAAATTGAAGCCGCCCGTAAAATGGTGGCTCAGTCGGAATTAAGACTGCCAGCTAGTACGCACGCGGGCAACCAAGAGGCGACCCATTACACGGTTCTGAAAATATTCATGCGGCCTGGGGAATTCATCACCCAGTTGCCCATCCTGCAAGTAGCCGACTTGAACCACATGGCATGCATCGCCGAAGTCTATGAAGCGGACGCCAAACAAGTCCGCGTTGGCCAACAAGCCTTGTTACGCAGCCCCGCGTTCTCGGGCAACTACGCACCCCATGCCAACTCGGGCAAGGGTGGCATCCTGGGCACCGTACGGCGGATTAGTAAAATCATCACCAGCCCAGGTTTGGCGGACCGCAACCCCCTGGCTCCCATGGACCGCTCGGTAATTCAAGTCTTGATCGAAATTGACCCGGACGATATTGCCGCAACGAAAGAAGCGGGACAACGTGTCGGCTTGCAAGTAACCGTGGAATTTCAGTAATCCTGAGCGATTCTATGAATACTCCGCTGGCATGGAAAAATCTGACCCACAACAAATTGCGTACGGCTGTCGCCCTGGCAGGCGTCGGTTTCGCGGTCATCCTGATCTTCATGCAGATGGGTTTCAAGGATGCGATCAAAAAAACGGCCACTCAGATTTACTCCGCACTGGACTTCGATCTCATGCTGCGGTCCCCCGCCTACATTCACCTGACTGATGCCCGATCCTTTCCCCGCACCCGCATCTACCAGGCGGCATCGCTTCCTGAAATCACCCGAGCTTGCCCTTTCTACCTCGGCTTGAGCGAGTGGCAAAAGCCACAGTCGGCGGGCACGGCAGCGGAAGATTGGGAAGGTCAATGGCGCGGGATCATCACCATGGGAGTAAATCCGTCCGATCCCCCCTTCGTAAATCCAGACATCCGGGAGAAAGCCCGACTGCTCACCAACCCACGTTTCGTGCTCATCGACCAGAAATCCAAACCCGAGTACGGTCCCGCCAACGGGATAAAATTCGGTGATCAGGATATCAACGTGGAAACTTCCCTGGGTCCCTGGCGGATACGTATCATCAATCATTTCGAGCTGGGAACAGGGCTGGCTTCGAACGGAGCCTGCCTGACAAACCCCACCGGATACGCCCAGGCCTGCCCCTGGCAGCCTGTGGAACAGGCAACTTTCGGTTTGCTCAAGCTGCGCGATCCGCGGAACCTGGATAGGGTCAGGCTGCGACTGCAACGGTTATTCGCCCATCCGGCTTCGCTCCTGGAAAACTCTCAGACGGACAACCCGGAACTGTCCGATGTGGAAGTGTTGACCCGAAACGAGGTGAACGCGCGCGAAGAACATCGCTGGGTGGTCGAAACGCCCTTGGGCCAGATATTCAATTTAGGCGTCTGGGTAGCCCTGTTTGTCGGCGTGGCCATCGTCTACCAGGTCCTTTCCACCGACATTGCAAGCATGATCCACGAATACGCCACCCTCAAGGCGATGGGCTACTCCAATGGCTACCTCACCCGAGTAGTTCTGAGCCAGTCCTTCCTGCTGGCCGTATTGGGATTTATCCCTTCCATGCTGATTTCCTGGGGCCTTTACATCCTGGTGGGAAGCAAATCGGGCATGCCGATGACCATGACCTGGCAGATTGCCGCGACCGTACTCCTGCTGGCCATCCTCATGTGCGTTCTGTCAGGCCTGGCAGCACTGCGAAAACTCTACCAGGCGGATCCGGCCGATTTATTCTGAGGACGACACCGACGACTTCCCTTACCACTTCCATGAATCGAAATCGTAAGACATCTCTGGCCTGGAAGAACCTTACCCACGATTGGCGCCGGTTGATCGTGGCGTTGGCAGGGATTGCTTTTGCCGTTCTCCTCATGTTCACCCAAGTCGGTTTCCAGAATGCCCTGTTCGATAGCCAGGTGAAAATCATCGATGATCTGCAAGGCGACATTTTTCTGACCAGCAAAGCGAAATACACACTGGCTGCTGAAAAACGTTTCTCCATCACACGTCTGCACCAGGCCCGCTCCTATCCTGGCGTGCGCGGCGCCTATCCTCTTTACACCGAACTGACCACCTCCGTCTTGAAAGACCTTGCCCAGGGCGGGCATGGCAAGGATTATCCGATCCGCTCGATCGGCTTCTACCTGGAAGATCCCATTTTCAAATCCCGGGAAATCAACGTCCAACGGTTCAAGCTGCGGGTCCCGGCCACTGCGCTGATCGATGTGCATAGCAGAAAAAGCAAATTCCCCTTCCCCATGCAAGACCCGGTCGCCCTGGCCCGGAATCCGGTTGAGCTAGCCCGAAAAAAAATCGCCCTGGTGGGGACTTTTCGCCTGGGAACCGATTTCGCCCATGATGGCAATCTAATCATGAGCGCGCAAAACTTTGGCCGTTATTTTCCCCAGCATCAGCGGTTTGGCGATCCCCTGGGTGTCGTGGACATGGGAATCGTGCATGTCGACCCGGCTCAGGATGTGGATGCGATCTGCCGAGGTCTGAAAAATCTCCTGGGTCGTGATATCTGGGTGCATACACGCCAGCAATTCCGCGATCACGAAGTCCAGTTCTGGGATAAGAGCACGCCCATTGGCGTTATTTTCAACGCGGGCAAGATTATTGGATTTATCGTCGGCATGGTCATTTGCTACCAGGTGATCTATGCCGATATTGCCGACCACATGCCGGAATTTGCCACGTTGAAGGCGATGGGTTACACGCATGAATTTTTTATTCGTCTGATTGTCACCGAAGCTCTACTCCTCTCCTTGATTGGTTTCATTCCAGGCGTGATCGCAAGCCGGGGGCTTTACTTTTTTTTGACCCGATCCACTGGCTTGCTGATGAAGATGACCGCCGAAAGCATGCTGCTGGTACTCCTATTGACCATGGCCATGTGCATTGCCTCCGGCCTGCTGGCGGTCCGCAAACTACTCAAAGCCGACCCGGCAAGTTTATTTTGAAAAGGAGCGGTGGATAAGTTGACGTACCATTCCAGAGGGCTGAGCCGCAGGCGCTAGCTTCGGGTAGCGGAGGATAAAACCATGCATCCCGAGCGGGGGCATGAAGCTAAAGAAAAATTTGCCAAAGAAAAACGGAGGAGTTGACGTACCATTCCGGAGGGCAGAGGTTGCCTTGAGCCTATTGGGAATGTCATTTTCACCCGTTACGCCACCCGAGGCTAGCGCTTACGGCTCAAGGAAGATACGACCGATCAATAAAGTTCCTGACCCGGCTTTCCTAAAACCTAACGCCTTTTTCCCCGAAACACCGAAACACCGAAACACCGAAACACCGAATTCCCCATGACATCAACCTCTTCTCTGCCGGCGACCAGTGGTGCCTACACCAATGGGTCCCATATTCCCAGAACGGTTCAGGTCTCAGGTCTGAAGCATTTCTTTGGCGATGGCGAATTGCGCAAACAGGCACTGTTCAACAACAACCTGGAAGTTCGCCGGGGGGAAATCGTGATCATGACCGGACCGTCCGGTTCCGGGAAAACAACTCTGCTCACCCTGATTGGCACTTTGCGCACCGTGCAGGAGGGAAGCCTCCAGGTTCTGGGACGTGAGCTTCTGGGGGCCAGTCGAGAAGAGATCGTCCATCTTCGCCGTGATTTGGGCTTTATTTTTCAGGCACACAACCTGTTCGCATCACTCACGGCCAGCCAAAACGTGAACATGGCGGCCGAACTGGCTGGACTCGACCGCAAAGTGGCCGCCGATCGAATCGGTCAATTGCTCACGCGTCTAGGCCTGGGCGAACGTATTCATTACAAGCCAAAATCGCTTTCCGGAGGCCAGAAACAGCGCGTGGCCATTGCCCGCGGTCTGGTCCATCGGCCCCAACTGGTTCTGGCCGATGAACCGACTGCCGCCCTCGACGAGAAATCGGGCCGCGAGGTGGTAACGCTGTTCCAGGAACTGGCACGGGACGAAGGTTGCACCATCATCATGGTCACGCACGACAACCGCATCCTCGACGTGGCCGACCGGATTGTGAACATGGTCGATGGCCATATCAAGTCGGATGTCGCGGTACGGGAAGCCTCGGTGATCTGCGAATTCTTGAAGGATTTCCCCCTCTTCTCCGACCTGACGCCAGGCACCATGTCGGAAATAGCCGACAAGATGCTGGTCCAGCAAGCAGAGCCTGGGGATGTCGTGATTCGCCAGGGAGATCCGGGCGAATTGTTCTACCTTATACGAAGCGGCAGTGTCGATGTCGTGATCGAGCAGGTCGGCCAGGGGAAGTCGGAAAAAAAGCAGGTGGCCGTGCTGCAAGCAGGACAGTTCTTCGGCGAAGCGGCCCTCATAACCGATGAACCACGCAACGCAACCATCGTGGCCCGCGAAAAATCGGTATTCTACACCTTGGGCAAGGAAGATTTCCGCGCCGTTCTCGAAACGAGCGCCACCTTCGAGCAAGAGCTACGGCAGGCACTGTTCAATCGGCAGTAAGTGAAAAAGGGGGCAGGGGCCTTTTACCTTGAAAAGGGTGCCGGATTGCCAGAACCGCTCTGGCAAAAGGCTCCTGGCCTCTTTTCTTTTATGGAGTTGGAAAACGTGGCGGGTCGTAAATGGCCAGGGGCCGCGGGCCGGCTCGATTTCTAGCGGGTCCGCCTGCCCCCGTTCCGCCCACCCCTGTTCCGCCTGGGCTAAAGCTTGGTCAATTTTTGACAAGGTTCCCCTCCCAAGAGTCTATCCCATAACTGGCCAACGTAGAATAGGCTTCGAGTGTCTGGTCAAGCCGGACTTTCAGGGTAGCGACCGCGGTATTCCTAGCTCGGGCAACCACATACGGGGATCTCTACCCTAAAAGATCATTTGACAAAGCCCTATCCTGTTGGCAGTTCGGGGATACACTCTTACCCAAGGACAGCACGAATTGGATTCCTGGGCTAACGGGAGGAAACGATGAAGAAACTACTTCAAGCAACCGCCACGCCGCTGGCTTCCATTTTTGGCAGCGGCTTCCTGATTATTGTGCCAATACTCAATGGCGCCGTCGGTCCCTATTCCGTCTATGCGATGGCCGTTGTCTGCGGGCTGGCCTATTGCGTCGGCAGCGTGATCCGCTTCAACATTCGCTATGCGGAGCCGTTGTTGGCAAAGGACGAGATTCCTCATCGGGCCAGGTTTTTTGAACATATATCGGACCTTGCCCTGGTGGCCGCCTACATCATCTCGGTATGCCTCTACATCAACATCCTCGCATCGTTTTTTCTCGGCGGCATCGGCCCCCAGTATGATACCGTCCAGAACGAACATTTTATCTCGGTAGTGGTCATCGTCTTGATTGGCGCAACCGGGTATTTCGAGGGATTGCAAGCTCTGGGAAAACTTGAAAAGATCTCGCTCGGAATTACCCTGATTATTATTCTCGTCCTATTTGCCGGTTTTGCCTCGTTTGATTTCAAAGCGGCAGCCGCCGGTATCGAGTGGCCGAAGATGCCATCCCATTCGTGGTGGGAGATTCTCACGATCGTGAGCGGCACCCTGATTGTGGTGCAGGGCTTTGAGACCTCGCGTTACTTGGGAAGGAAATTCGATACGGAGACTCGCATTGGGAGCTGCCGGTTATCCCAGATTGTCGCCACCGTGGTCTATTTAATCTTCGTCGCTCTGGCCCTGCCACTGATGCACTTTCTGGGCGACGTGGTGAAAGATAACGACTTGATCATGCTGGCCGGCAAAGCGTCCGTGTTACTGCCGTTGCCCCTGGTGATCGCTGCAGTTTTCAGCCAATTCAGCGCGGCGGTTGCCGATACGCTCGGTGGCTCCGGCAACATCGTGGAATCAACACACAATCATGTCGGCCTCAAGCAGGCTACGCTGCTGATTTGCGGCGGCGCTGTGATTCTGTGCTTTGCCCCCACCCTCACCATCCTGGCCCTTGCGTCGCGGGCCTTCGCCTTTTACTACATGCTGCAATGTCTGGTGGCGAGTAGCCTGGCCCAATCAGCGCTGCAACGTTGCTTCTTCTACTTCGTGGCAGCGATCCTGGCCTTTATCACCTTATTCGCCGTACCAGCGGGCTAACAGGCTCGCTGGGAGTAGGAGTGCTACTTACTACGTCGTCGAAATTCGCTGGGTGGTACACCTGCCCAACGACGAAACGCGCGGGTGAAATTGCCCTGGCTCGGGTAGCCGAGTTGGGCGACGATTTCGGCGAGTGGGCGTCGTTGTGTTCAAGTAGATTGCCGGCGATTTCCGCGCGTGTTGCCTCCACCACGCTCGAATAAGTCGTCTCCTCGGCGGTCAATCGTCTTTGCATCGTACGCACGCTTGTACCCACAACCTCTGCAGCCTCTTCGATGCCCAACCAACGATCGGCCTCATAGGAACCGATCACTTGCCGCAGCGAACCGGCGTACGTTTTCTCGGGGGCGGTTGACCAAAGCTCCTCGTCACCGACGCTTTGGCCTTGCACCCCGAGAAACTTCTTGACCGGCGGCTGCACCAGCATCGACGACGGGATGGTGAAGCCCGTGCTGTCGTGACCGAAACTCGCTGCCGAGATCCCCATTCTATCCAGCGTTTTATCCCGATCGGCCGTGTGCGACGAACTGGCCATCGAACAAAGCATGAAGTTCTACGACGTGTGGGGCGGCCCGGAAACATCTCCTCATTATGCCGTCGGTTGGGCTTGGGCCATGGACACACCATTCAAGTGGAACAAGCAGGTCGCCTCCCACTTTGGTGGCACCCGCAATCCGATGGTCGTCTCCTGGCCGGCCAGGATCAAGGACCAAGGCGGCTTGCGCACGCAGTTCCATCACATCATCAATGTCGCTCCAACAATCCTTGAGATCGTTGGCATCGAGCAGCCGAAGAAGAACCGGAAAACGCCGACTATCCGAAAAACCCCAAATTTCGGGCGACCTTTGGCCCTCGCGGCGTACTGGATTGCGTCGCCACCGATGTCGATGATCCGACGGTCGAGCCGCGCTGGGGCCGCGTCGGCAAGCAAAAGGTCAAAGACACCGGCCCGCTGACCAAAGAGCGAATGAAAAGCATCGAAGAGGATCTGCTGAATCGGTCGCTCGATTTCATGGAGCGGCAAGTGAAAGCCGAAAAACCCTTCTTCTTGTGGCATGTCTCAACACGTAACCATGTCTGGGTCTGGATCCATCTGAATGAAAAGTACAAGAACTCAACCGGCAACGGCATCTTTGCAGACGGCATGGCCGAACTGGACGATGTCACCGGCAAGTTGGGGGAATGGTATTATTCTTATTCGTCAGGCACTGCCTCAATGACGTTTTCAGCAAATCCCTGGTAAGCGTCCCAAACCTGTTGGGCCATGGAATCCGGGAAGCAACTCACGAGGCACTGGGGATCAATCAGCTCTTGTTCGATACAGAGCCACAGGTCGAAGAGGTCTCGTCCCGTAACCGTTCACGGGGTGGTGAGTGTGTTCTGTTTTTTTCAAACCGATTGGTAACTCAATTGGTCGCACATCTTGTTCAGAGCGGTAGCCAACTGGCCCAATTCATCGTTCCGCTTCAAATGTAACGGCTCATCGAAATCACCCCGCCCGACACGTTCGGTCTTCTCGACGGGTCGATTCAAGGGACGCACGTTTATGTGGCGAATTCGTTCGGTGAAACGGCCAACGTCGGCATTGACCGGGAAACGGCTGTCTACTTCTGTTGAATGAGCTCATCGATCTCGCGCATGGAAGGCCCTTGGCCAGCGTGAGACTTGGACATTATTTTCTCGAATGCCGCTTTTGTTTTATCCGGGTCAATCTTTTTGAGTCGCGAGGTTAAGAACGCGCGCGTCATTTCTTGAGCAACCGCAGAGCTCAGGCATGAGGTAATGAAGTTGTTCATCGAAACGCCCTGCTGGCGCGCGACCGCCACCACTTTTTCTTTTAGGTGGTCCGGAATACGTATGGAAAGTGTCGCCATGGAATCGTCCTATTTATGAAATGCCAGCTCGCTTAACAAACGCTCTTGGGCTGATAATCTCAAAGTCGAATGGGCCAAGCTCCATTGACCGAAAATGTTTGGTATTTCCTGTTATAAGATAATCAACGTCTGCCGACACAGCACAATCGATGAACTTGTTGTCGCGCTCGTCTAGTAAATTTGGACGCCAAGAGTAGTAAACGGCCGTTTGTAGGCCGATGATCACAAGGTAATCCAGTACCGTTGCCGTTTCGTTTGCAGTTAATCGTGTCAGCTTTCGAATGTTCGGGCGGGTTAAGACGTCCTCATACTCAAGAAAAATCGACGGCGTAATTGCCAGATCCCAATGCTTTCCCATCGAGCGAACCACCGTATCGGTAGCGGAACTCCTTTGTCGCACGAGTCCCGATACCAGGACATTGGTGTCCAATACTACTCGCATCTGCACAATGATACCGTATGCGGTTGCATGGGTCAAGCACCAATCGTCCCGATTCCCTTGCACTGTGCTCTAGAAAGGCCGTTTACACTGTAGAACGACCGTTTGTGCTGTAACATGACGCAGCCACGGAAGGACTTGGGACGCCGTAGCTGAAACGGATGAAATATGCGGGCTAGGAGATGGCCCCAAATCAGGTAAGAAAGAACGGATTCTCGCAAAGGCGCAAAGATCGCAAAAAAATGGATGAGAACAAAGTCATCATCGAGCTAAAATTGGTCGAAAGGATCACCAATGCCCTAACCGACCCAGATGGCCAAGAAAGCTCCTGCCGGTCGCTTCGGCATGGGGACGGTGCGTATGAGCTGCGTGATCGCAATCGAATGGGTTGATCAACTCATGGAACCGATCACCTCAATCGAACTTGCACGTCAAGTCGGCGTGTGCCAACGAACGCTGGAATATGGATTTCGCGGGGAGCTGGGAATTTCTCCGGCCAAGTACTTGCGGCTCCCGGCCACCTCGTTAATCGCCTACAGACGTCGTTGTGGCGGGAGGCGATCGACGCAGTCGCAACCGGGTTCGCGAGCGTGGAGCACGGCGCCACCGGCTACGACTTTGACTTCATGAAGGGCAAGGGTGGTATCCCTGAACCTGAAATCGAGTAACCCGGACATCCGAACCCAATCACGTCGATGTAAAAGGACAAGCCATGTCACAAGAAATAGACGAAGTCGAACCGGACGCGGTTGCGGACATTCCCGGTCCGGACCTGAACACTAATACGCCGAGGCGCCGGGCACCCACCGGGACCTGCGATTGCCATCTGCATATTTTTGGCGCACCGAACAAGGTAAAGTTGAATCCTGGTCGGGAATACACGCCGGCGGAGGCGGACCTCCTACAGCTTGGGGCAAGAAACAAAGTTCTCGGTATCGATAACGTAGTAGGTAACTGTCAATTATAAAATGCCCCATCCCTGAAATATTTTGAACAGGAGGAAACAGCGGAAACGGAGGGCAAGTCCTCTGTTACCTCCGTCTACACCAGGTATTCATTGTCCCAATTCCATAGTCATACTCGACGCACTCCATCGGTTTCGCAACACCAACTGTGACTTCTTCGACTGTTATTTGGCTGCTATGTCTGCTGATACTGGCCATGCAGTGGCATCGTTCGATCATGACTTTCTTGAGCTGATAGAATAGCGAAGCGGCCCATCCGGATGAAGCAATAAGAAATAGGAGGCAGAAGCATGTGTGCACAGCTTTTACAGCTCGGCTTGATGGTTACCATGGCGGCCACGAGTGTGGCACGGGCAGCGGGGCCCCTTGAGCAGGCCGTCGGCATGCAATTGCCGAGCAGCACTGAGTCTGTCGGTCTCTGGTGGGCGTCGTCCGGCTGGAAGATCGGCGTGGACCAGGAGATGCCTCAGGCACGGAGCCATGCGATGTTGATCTCAGCGGCACGTGGTGAAGCCGAGGCGGCCCAGATGGTCATCCGCCCTGTGCGTGCCCTGGCACATGTCAGTCTGCAGGTGACTGATCTACAGGGCCCAGGGCAGTCTGTCCTTGAGTCGCGACATGTAGATGTGCTCCGCGTCCAATACGTTCACGTGACACACCCGACGGATGGCAGCAGTGTTACGGGGCACTGGCCGGACCCCTTGCCACCGTGGCAGGATGGGGTGACGGTGCCCGCGCACAAAAATCTGCCCGTCTGGATTCGTGTGCATGTCCCGCGTGACCTGTCAGCCGGACAGTACAAGGGGACCCTGCAGATCCGAGCGGATGATTTCAAGGCCGCTGTCCCCCTGCATGTAACCGTGTATGATTTCACCCTGCCCGAACAGATGACCTGTGTGACAGCGTTTGGGTTTTCTCCGGAGAACGTATTCAAGTATCAGAATCTGCAGGATGTTGAGCACCGACGTGTCGTCCTGGACAAGTATTGGGCGAATTTCAGCGCGCACCACATCTCGCCCTACAACCCGGCACCGCTGGATCCGATCCGTGTCAAATGGCCGGCCATCAAGCCGCCACCGACCCCTTGGGATAACTGGGACAACCTTCGCCTGGTTGACAATGAACGCCACCAGGGGCAGCAGTCCATGCTGTTACTCGATACTGATCCCAAGGCCAATGTCACCACGTCATACAGACCGCTCATTCCCATTCCCCAAGAGGGACTGAGGATTCGCTTCTGGTATCGGACGGCCGTGCCGGACCACGAGTTCAATGTGGCCATGAATCACTATGATGACAAGGGCGAATGGATGTCCGGCCGCAACCTTGATGTGACACTCTCCGGGAATGGCCATTGGCAGGAATTTGATATGACAGTGACCGAGTTTCCATCTCAGGCACGCTCTGTGCGTTTTAATGCGAGGGCCACCAAATGGACGGATGCCGGGGAGGGCATCGGGCTCGTGTGGTTGGATGACATGTCTGTCACCAATCCGAAAACCGGACAACCGTACGTGCCCCACGGCGATTTCGAACGCGTGCCCCGCACGAAGCCAGTGCGGCCTGTGGCCGAGTTACGCCCTGAACTTGATTTTAGTGCCTGGGACCGCGCCATGACCCGCGGCCTGGATGACTATCACTTCAATTCATTTCGTCTTGGTATTCCCGGAATTGGCGGCGGCACCTTCCATTCGCGATCCGTGCCCAGCCTGCTGGAGTTCACGGAGGATACGCCGGAATATCCCGTTTTGTTTGGTGCCTACTGTCGTCAGATCGAGGCCCATCTGGCCGATAAAGGGTGGCTGGACAGGGCCTTTGTCTATTGGTTCGATGAACCCCTGCCCAAGGACTATGTTTATGTGACCCATGGTTTTGAACAGTTGAAGCAGGCTGCACCGGACATCACGCGCATGCTGACAGTGATGGAGGGCGTGGATGAACGCCTGTACGGCGGGCCCGAGATCTGGTGTGCCATTTCCAATAAATATGATCATGCCGTGGCCCAGCAGCGCCGATTGGAGGGCGAGACCTTCTGGTGGTACATCTGCACTGGGCCCAAGTCGCCGTACTGTACGCTTTTTATTGATCACCCGGGCACGGCGCTGCGCGCCTGGCTCTGGCAGACATGGCAACGCAACATTGAAGGCATCCTCGTGTGGCAGACCAACTACTGGACAAGTCCCACGGCGTATCCGGACCAGCCGCAAAATCCCTATGAAGATCCCATGAGCTGGACGACCGGCTATGGGATACCCAGCGGCGAAAAACGGCTCTGGGGCAATGGCGACGGACGATTTATCTATCCCCCCGAGGCCGCAGCACAGGCGCCATCGGATGTCCCGGTCCTGGACGGCCCTGTAGACAGTCTACGTTGGGAAATGCTGCGAGACGGGATTGAGGACTATGAATATCTGGCCATACTCAAGCGCTTGATCCATGACCGCAAAGAGGCAATGACGCCGAATCAACTCCGGCAGTACACTGCGTTAATCAACGTGCCTGATGACATCACGACCGACATGACTCACTTTACGAAAGATCCTGCCCCGATTGAAGCACATCGTCACAAAGTCGCCCGGGCCATTGAGGCGTTAGGGGGTCGTGACTAGCCCAGATATTATGCCTCGCACTGCCGTGGGTTATCGTTTGTCCAGCAATTGATACAGCCCAATGATTTACGGTTTGTGGGTGTCCCGGCCGCACCGAGAAAAACTTTGCCCGCCGGGGAAGGTACAATTGACCGGTCCCTCGAGTGTAGTACAATGTAATTACATGACCCATGGAGCGGAGGAACAGGCGATGCGTATTGATTTGATCAGAATCGGAAACTCCCAAGGGATTCGTTTGCCGAAAGCGATCATTGAGCAAGCCCAATTGACCGACGAGCTAGATTTGGAAGTTTCCGCGGGAACGCTCATCATTCGCGCTGCGATCTCGCCTCGCGCAACCTGGGAACAGGCCGCGAAATCGTGCCATCATGTGGGCGATGACCAGTTGGATGACTGGGACGCAACCATTACCGATTTCGAAGGGCAATGGTCATGAAGCGTTTTGAAGTCTGTCTGGTGAATCTCGACCCGACGGTTGGCAGTGAGATCAACAAAACGCGTCCTGCTGTGATCGTTTCACCCGATGAACTGAATGCGCACTTGCAAACGGCTGTCGTTGTACCCTTGGAGTCTGTTTGGGTTTGACCGCATGATCAACCGCCCCGCAGTCCCCATCTTTGGACCATCGGTCGATCCGGATGGCCCGGTCGACTCGGAGAGTGGGCTGGGAGACATCTTTGACACGCACATATTTATTAAAGAAGCGTCGTGGGGCACCTGGGGAGTGGGGACCGCCATCAATTTTCCAACGGCAACCGATCCGGCCCTGGGATCACGCGAATGGCAACTTGGCCCAGCGGCCGTCGTGATCCTGAAATCCCAAAACAAAAAATGGATGGTCGGCGGTCTGGTACTGGCCCCTTTTTCACTTCAGAGCGAAGAAAAATCGGTCTCATTTCAACCCATTGTCGTCCGCTTCCTGCCTGACGACTGGTACGTTGGCAATGGCTTTCAGGTTTGGAATTGGCAGACCAGCAGCGGCAACTTCGCCATGCCCATTACCTTCAAAGTGGGTAGAGTCTTTAAGCAAGCGAAGCCTCTTCCGCTCAACATCGGCTTGCAGGGCAACTACACACCCGATGACTGGCATCAGGGCCCCGCGCCCAAGTGGCAGTTCCTGTTCCAGGTCGGGGTGCTTATCCCTGCGGGGTAAGGGCCGTTGTCGCCGTTTCCCAGTTCGACCGAGAAGCACGCAGCGGCCTGTGCGGCACGCGTCGAATAACCTTGACTCCACCAGGCAATTGCGGTATGATATTTTGTAATACCGGAGGGTGTAAAATGAGTACCGCAAAAGTTGCCATCACCATGGAAGAAGATCTCTTGAAACAGCTGGACAGCTTGGTCAAATCGCAGGTCTTTCCCAATCGCAGCAAAGCAATCCAGGAGGCCGTAGCAGACAAACTGGCAAGAATGAATCACCGGCGACTTGCCCAGGAATGCTCAAAACTCGACAAGAATTTCGAGCAGGCCATGGCGGAAGAAGGACTAAATTCGGAGATTGACGGATGGCCCGAATATTAAGAGGAGATATTGTCTGGGCAGACCTTAATCCTACGATAGGTCATGAACAGTCTGGCTCGCGCCCGGTCCTTATCCTCAGCCATAACGTCTTCAACGAACGTTCCGGCACCGTGATCGCCATTGCCTTGACAGGCCAGACGCAACGAGCTGCGTTCCCACTCACCCTCGAACTGGAAAATTCCAGGCTTCCGAACAAGTCCTGGGCCAAGATCAGTCAGATCCGAACGCTGTCGGTAAAAAGACTTACCACGAAAATTGGAAAAGCATCTCCCGAGGAACTTGACCTCATTGTCGAAGGATTGAATGAAATTATCGGGGGATAATTGAGTCGATTGTCAGTATCAAGAAATCCAAGAACAAGAGTCAGGAATAGGAGCCACAGGAATAGGGGCCAAACGCCCGTCGCAACGCGGTGCGGCTGCGGGCCGGCGCGAACCCGATCGGTTCCATCACAACACACCCTCACAACTGCGCGACCACGGCGTGGCGGTGCGACGACAATTCCGCGACCGTGACATCTATTCCCGGTCGTGGTACCGCCGCTACCCGGGAGCCTGGCGGGCGCGGCGCTGGGCCTATGGCGATGCCTGGGCGACCTGGGCGTCCCTGTATGGCTGGTTCGGATACGATAACTGGGAGCCCATTTATTACGACTATGGGGGGACCATCACCTATCAAGACGGTTCGGTCTACGTCAATGGCCAAGATGCCGGTACCAGCGACCAGTACTACGGGCAGGCCCAGGGGCTGGCCGCGGAAGGTGCAACGACGCAGGCTGCCAATGACGACGAATCTTGGCTGCCACTGGGAGTGTTTTCGATGACGCACGGCGACCAATCGAAAACAAATTTAGTCCTGCAGCTCGCCGTGAACAAGCAGGGAATCATTCGTGGGAATTACACCGATACGGCCCTGACGAAAGATTCCAGGCCGGTGCACGGTTCGGTCGACAAGAAAACGCAGCGGGCGGCCTGGACCATTGGCAAGAATACCGACAATGTGATTGAGACGGGCATTTACAACCTGACCAAGGATGAAGCGCCCGTACTGGTCCACTTTGGCAAGGACCGGACCAAACAGTGGGTCTTGGTCCGACTTAAAAAGGACGGTACCGACACCAAGGGGGCTAACGGAAAATAACGGCCTGATGTTGACCAGTTACAAGAGCTCCTCGCTTCCTTGCTTTCCAGGCCCCGATCCGCCGCGGCAGCGACCTGGTCAGCGCGGCATCGGCCTGCTTCCCATCGCCTTCCCGCACCAACTCCATGGCAATCATGGCGCCTCGGTTGCGGATGTTCCCCACCTGGCTGGGAAATTGTTGCTGCAGCTTGCTCAGATGAGTCATGAACCGCTGGCCAACTTCATGGGCCCGCTCGACCAGATGCTCCTCGGCAATCACTTCCAGAACCGCCAGGCCCGCGGCGCAACCGAGCGGCGAGCCACCATACGTGCCGCCCAGCCCACCCGGGTCCGGCGCATCCATGATGGTTGCCTTGCCGGTGACCGCGGCGATGGGAAAACCGCCGGCAATCCCCTTGGCCTGGGTGATCAGGTCGGGCTCCACTCCTGAATGCTCCATGCAAAACATTTTGCCGGTGCGGCCAAAACCGGTCTGGATTTCATCGGCGATGAAGACGATGCCATGCCGGTCGCAGATTTCGCGTAAAGCGACGAGGAAAGAGTCCGGCGCCGGGTAGAAACCGCCTTCGCCCTGGACGGGCTCGATGATCAGGGCAGCCACATCCGCGGGGTCGATATCCACCTGAAAGAGCGTCTCGAGCGCATCGATGGCCGCCTCCACCGAGACCCCATGGTACTGCATCTGGTAAGGCGTGTGATAGATCTCCGCCGGGAAGGGACCGAACGATTTTTTGTAAGGCATGACCTTGCCGGTCAAGCCCATGGTCAGGTTGGTGCGGCCATGAAACCCGCCATGAAAGGCAATCACTCCACGCCGGCCCGTATGCGCACGGGCGATTTTGATGCTGTTCTCCACCGCTTCGGCACCGGTGGTGACAAAAATTGTCCGGCACTTGGTGGAAATCGGCGCGGCCGCATTCAACTTTTCCGCCAGAGCCACCGCACTTTCATACGGTGTGACCATCACGCATGTATGACTAAAACGTTCCAATTGGGCGGCCACGGCAGCCTTTACTTTTGGATGGCCATGGCCCGTGTTGACCACCGCAATGCCGCCACCAAAATCGATGTAACGACGGCCGTCGACATCCCAGAGTTCAGCGTTCTCAGCTCGTTCGATATAGATGCCGTGGGCGTTGCCCTGACCCCGAGCGAAGGCGGCCAGCTTGCGTTGTTGGAGTTGTTGGTTGCTGCTCATGTTCAGTTCACCTCGAATGCCGCCCATGCCCTCAAATACCGCCCATACATAGATATTTGATTTCCAGGTAATCCAGAATGCCGTATTTGGAACCTTCACGACCTGACCCCGATTCCTTCACGCCACCGAAAGGCGCCATTTCGTTGGAAATCAGGCCTTCGTTGATACCGACGATGCCGTATTCCAGACCTTCACCCACACGCCAGACCCGACCGATATCACGGCTGTAAAAATAGGCCGCCAACCCCACCGGTGTATCGTTGGCAATACGGATCGCTTCTGCTTCTGTTTGGAAGCGGAGGATGGGCGCGATCGGTCCGAAAATCTCCTCCTGCGCCACCGGCATAGCATTGTCGACATCGACCAACACGGTCGGTTCGTAGAAACAGCTTCCCAGCTCACCACGCTTTCCACCCAAAGCAATACGCGCACCCTGGGCGACAGAATCTTGCACCAACCGGTCAACGGCCACGGCCGCTTTCTCATTGATTAAAGGGCCGGTGGTGACGTTCTGGTCGGTGCCGACGCCAAGCTTCAGTTGAGCAGATACCGCGGCCACCAATTTTTCGACGAAAGCCTGATAAATACCATCCTGAACCAGCACTCGATTAGTGCAGACACAAGTCTGGCCACTGTTGCGATACTTAGAAACCATCAAGCCATCGATGGCGGCATCTAAATCCGCATCCTCAAAAACGATAAACGGCGCATTGCCGCCCAGTTCCATGGAGGTTTTTTTCATGGTGGTGGCACATTGGGCGACCAGCAGCTTGCCAAC
The DNA here is from genome assembly GCA_024276705.1 of Planctomycetota bacterium. GTDB lineage: Bacteria > Planctomycetota > Planctomycetia > Pirellulales > Lacipirellulaceae > JAJRWS01. Next base: position 23,779 of record JAJRWS010000361.1, read on the forward strand.
CTCGGTGGAACCGGTGAAGGTCAATTTGCGAATGGCCGGGTGCGAGGTCAACACGGGGCCAATGGCAGATGCAGGGCCGCTGACCACGTTGATCACCCCTGGGGGAATTCCCGCCCGCTGGGCCAATTCTGCCAGGGCGAAGGCCGATAAGGGCGTCTCGGACGCCGGCTTACAAACCACCGTACAACCGGCGGCCAGGGCCGGGGCAATCTTGCGGGTGAGCATGGCACTGGGGAAATTCCACGGGGTGATGCAGGCAACCACTCCCACCGGCTGTTTGATCACGATGAGGCGACGATCCTTCGCCGGCTCGGGAATCGTATCGCCATAAATGCGTTTCGCCTCTTCGGCAAACCATTCGATGTAGGCTGCCCCATAAGCGATTTCGCCGCGTGCTTCGGCCAGCACCTTGCCCTGTTCCGCAGTGAGAATCCGGGCCAGGTCTTCCTGGTTCTCCAGCACAAGCTCGAACCAGCGGCGCAAAAGATTGGCCCGCTGTTTGGCCGTTTTTTCTTTCCATCCCAACAGTGCCGCAGCAGCAGCGGCGATCGCGGCTGCCGTTTCTTCAGCGCCTGCACTGGCGACTTGCGCAATGACGTCCCCGGTGGCCGGATTGTCGACTGCGAAGGTATTGCCCGTGTTCAGCCACTGGCCGTCCACGAGAATGCGGTCAATCAAGAGACTCGGATCGTTGAGTTGTAGATTCATCGGAAGTCCATTTCAAAGAGGTTGCAATCATCTTCCTGCTTGCAAGTCGTGCATGTGCAGGAGTAGGATTGAAAAAATTGTACCGCGTACGAGAGGGGCGTACTAGAGTTTCTGTGTCGATGACCATTCCACGCGAGGATATCTCGATGGGGCTTATTGAAAAGATTCCACACAAACCGATGGCGATTATCGGCATAAGCAAAAAGGTAAGGCGAAAGGTGAAAATATGGCTCTCCACGAAAAAGACACGATCCGGGAAGACCTTGAAGATGACGTGTACGCGTCCACCGATTTGTCGGTGACGTTGCCCAAGTACAAGATGCCGGAACATGAGCACGATCCACGGCACGCCTTTCAGGTGGTGCATGACGAGTTGATGCTGGACGGCAACGCACGCCAGAATCTGGCCACTTTCTGCCAGACCTGGGTGGAGCCGGAGGTGCACACACTCATGAACGAGTGCATCGACAAGAACATGATCGACAAGGACGAGTACCCGCAGTCGGCCGAACTCGAAGGCCGCTGCGTGCATATGCTGGCGGACCTCTGGAACTCCCCCGACGCGGCCAATACCATGGGCTGCTCGACCACCGGTTCGAGCGAGGCCGCCATGCTGGGCGGCATGGCCTTGAAATGGAAGTGGCGCGAAAAGATGAAGGCAGCCGGAAAACCGACCGACAAGCCCAACTTGATCTGTGGTCCGGTACAGGTCTGCTGGCACAAATTCGCCCGCTACTGGGATGTGGAGTTGCGCGAGATCCCGATGGAAGGCGAGCGTCTGATCATGACTCCCCAAGAGGTCGTCAAGCGGTGCGATGAAAACACCATCGGCGTGGTCCCCACCCTGGGAGTCACCTTTACCTGCCAATACGAGCCGGTCAAGGCGGTCAACGACGCCCTTGATCAGCTGCAACAAGATAAAGGCCTCGATATTCCCATTCATGTCGATGGGGCCAGCGGCGGGTTTCTGGCACCCTTTGTGGAGCCCGAGCTGGAGTGGGATTTCCGCCTGCCGCGAGTCAAATCGATCAATACCTCGGGACACAAGTTCGGTCTGGCACCGCTGGGAGTTGGCTGGGTGATCTGGCGTGACAAAGCCGATCTGCCCGATGACCTGATTTTCTGGGTCAATTACCTGGGTGGCAATATGCCCACTTTTGCTCTGAATTTTTCGCGACCGGGTGGTCAGATCGTGGCTCAGTACTACAATTTTTTGCGTCTGGGCAAGGAAGGCTACCGCAAGATCCATCAGGCCTGCTATAGCACGGCTCATTACCTGTGCGATGAGATCGAAAAATTGGGCCCGTTTGACATCATCTACAACGGCCGGGGCGGCATTCCGGCCATGAGTTGGTCGCTGAAAAAAGGCGTCGAACCGGGTTTCAACCTTTTTGATCTCTCCGACCGAATCCGCAGCCGCGGCTGGCAGATCGCCGCCTATGCGATGCCACCTAAACGCGAAGACCTGGTGATCATGCGGATTCTGGTGCGCCACGGCGTCAGCCGGGATCTGGCCGACCTGCTGGTCGAAGACCTCAAGCGGTGTATCGCCTACTTTAAGAAAAACCCGGTAGTCAACCGGAGTAACGAAGAAGAATCGGGCGGCTTCAAAGGTACTTGACAGTTGCCGCAACTGGTGGGAATCGAACGGCTGTGGCGTAATGTTAGAATGCGTACCTGTAAATGAATCAAGCTGTAAACTTTACCCAACGAGAGATCCTTCCGTCGCTTAGGCTCCATCAGGATGACATGCGGAGGCTCGGGAGACACCCACACCACCTCATTGGCAGCAGGCGCCGTGGCAGCATCCTTCGAGGCATAAGGTGGGCTGGAAACCGCATTCCTTGGCCAGCAAGCCTTGCGCTTTGCGCAGCCGGACTCGGGCAATTTCCAGTTGCACCACTTGCTGGACCAGTTCCGATTCGGCTTCAAAAAGTCGGCCACGCGCTTTGCTCAATTCGAAGATGGCCACCTCATCAACATCGCGTTTCATGGTCAATTCATGCAGCCGCTCGCGGCGCCCCTTGACTGCCTCGCGGGCAAGTACGATCCGCCTTTGCTGCAACACGATTTCATAGACGGCCCCCTTGATCTCGCCGGTGGCCAATTGTTCGGTGTCGGCTAGCATCAGGGCCAACTGGCGACAACGAATGGGAACTTCTCCCTCGGAACAGCGCAAGCAGCGTATTTTGTGGATCAAGCCCGCGGTTGGTTCCACGGAGCCAAGCGTTCCATCGGCAATCGCCACCACTCCGCGGGCAACGGGTAAGGTTTTTTTCTCCAGTTGGCAAATGGTCAACTGCAGTCCACGCAGATCGCTACGGCTGGCAAGCCCCACGGCCAATGCTTCCTCTGCATCAAGCGGCGCCAGATCGACCTGCCAGTCGACTCGAGGCCAGTAAAAATCATGCTCTTGCTGCGGGCAATCGAGCATCATCTGCAACTGGCCATTGAGTTGCACTCGCAGATATTCCAACTGCAACTTGCGATCGCGCAACTGACTTACGCTGCCAGCAATCTCCGCCCGATCGATCTCCACGGGCAGGCCTTCCTCGTGCAGACGATCGGCCCGCAGGAGCGACCGGACCGACTCCTCGAGCGCCTGCTCGAGGTATTGTTTTCTCACTTCCAGACCGGCTAACTGGTAAAAGACCTCCAGGGCCGCACCGGCAGCTTTATTGCGTAACCCCGTGGCATGCAAGGCCAACAGGTCGCGTTCCAGACAGAGATTGTCGCGGACCGTCTGCGTATCGCACTCGATCACGATTCGGGCCCAATAACGTTCGAGTTCCACCAGATTGGCCAGGTTGGCATTGGTGGCCGCGTGACATTGGCATGTTTCGGCATCGAGAAGCTGGTAAGTTTCAGCCGGCGTGGGCAACCGTGTCAGGCCACACTCGCCATCCTGACAGTCGGGAAGTGCTTCGTACAACTCCGGCGGTGTTTCCACGCCGGTTGTCAGCTCCCCCAGGCAAGCCGCGATGGGAGTTCCCGGCAGACATCCGGCCGAGGGACAATGGCAACCCGCCACGACCGGTGAAAGTGTCACACATCCGATGATAGCAAGATGCCTGAAAAACATAACAATCGTTGGGAAAGGTCTAATCGGCCGAACCGTTCAATCATTATCGAGCCTGGCCCAGACGCGCAGGAGCAGTTGCCAGCAATTTTCCGCACAAAGGGATGAGGAAAACTTTTCGGGTTAATCATGCTGACCCCTTTATGCCATTTCTTCCACTCGATCGCCCACTCGTAGTACCAACGGACCTTGCTTCGCGGCACCACTCGCGGTGACCCGCTGCGTATTGATAGCCAATCGGTAGAAATGGTCGAACACCTCGCGCGGGGCCCAATCTGGCAACCGATTCTCGCGTTGGCTGGAGAAAGTACGGGCAAAATGCGGGACGACTTCTCCCGTCCTGGAATCGCGTGTCGGCACCGCGCACCGCTGGCAAACCGTATGGCCACGCCAGCGTGTTTCGCCGATGATAAAATGTTCGCCAGAATCGGCAGCAGCCACCAACCGGTCCTCCCAGAAGGGCGCCGTGCCGCCCACTTCCAGATTCGTCCGGAAACGCAACCGGGCCTCGGCCAGGGAGATCCCCTCATACCAACCGGCAACCATTTCCAGGGATGCCGTGGTGATCAGTGTCGGCCCCGGCGCATCGGTATCGTCTGGAAAGCCTCCCGAACCGTTCTCTTCCAGATGACAAGAGATTCCCAGTACCTGACTGAACCAGCTGCCGATGGCCTCCTGGTCGCGGGTCAGTAGAAAACTCACGTGCTGGCCACCGCAGGTCAATAAGACACGCTGCATTTGGTCACTGTAGGTGGCCTGCACCTGCTGGATGGCCGCAAACCGCTTGCCATTGACAAACATGCCCGCTTCATCCACCAGCGCAAACCGACGATCCTCCGCCAAGGCCCCACTCGGCAAAACGGTTGCCTCGGCCACCTCGATCCCCGGGAGCGATTTGATTGGGTAGATCGTAATGCGATCGAGTGTGACGGACATGAGTTGGGGGCTGGGGGCAATACCGCCCGATTAATAGCAGCTTGTTGCCTTGTTAAAAGTTGGGGTCTTGAAGGTTCGGTATCACTTTAGCAACGCCCAATCATTTAATGTCATGTTTGTGTCTATGATGTACACCTTTCTTGCCCGTACAATCAGTAAGTCACGTACCACCGGCAGAACCGGTGACTTGAGGAAAGCCCCCAAAATGGGCTGGGGAATAAATATCGTACTCGTACTCAGCAGAGCGGTACTCGTACTCGAATCCAAGTCAGAGGCAAGGTCGGTCATCATCAACATCCATGGCCTCCTGTTTCGTTTGAATCCAGTGGTTCCATTCGAGTACGAAGAAACGGCGGAGCCTGATGGGTACTCACCAGCAGAGCTGGTGGTTTACGAAAAGTCAAATATTGCAACCACGAAAGAAACGAAATTACACGAAATATACGATGAACCCGTCTTTCCCACTCTAGCTTCAGATGGTGGCCGAAGTTTACGAGTAATCTCTGGCATCTGCCTGTCTTGCCTTAAATTTCGTGTCATTTCGTGTTTTTCGTGGTTGTCATTGAATCTCTCAAGCCGAGAAGTGATTTCTGCGTCCAAAAACGACAGCTATTGATTGACTGATCCTTACTTGAGTTCACCACATCTTTTCAAATCATTCTGCCATCGACCCATTCCAGCAACGGTTCCATGTCGGTGAGATCCTCGACCAGGATGTCGGGCATCTCTTCGCGTAATTTATCGGCGGGCGTGTTGCCCGTCGGCACGGCCACCGCGCAAGCACCGATTGAGCGAGCACAGCTTATGTCATGTACCGTGTCGCCAATCACCATCACGCCATCGAGCTTGCCGCGGGCATGGTAACGGGCCTGCTCGCGTGCTTCCGAGGCAATCGCATTGCGATCGGTCCAGAGGTCGCCAAAACCGCCAAACTTGAAATGGTGGGCCAGGCCATAATGGGACAGTTTGCGTGCAGCTCCTGAACGGAGATTGCCGGTGAGCAAACCCACCAGAACCCGATCGTGACGTTCTAGCGCATCCAGCAACCCAGTCACCCCAGGCATGAGTTCACCCACGCATTTCGGCAGAGTGATTTCCAGATGCTTCAGGTACGATTCGACAAACTGGTGCCAATGCTCGGCGGTCGGCTCGACGCCATGGAGTCGCATCAACTCCAGTGCGATTGCCCGGTCACTACGACCGGAAAATGGGACGTCAGCCGAAATTTCAGGCACCTCGAACAGCTCGGCAAAAGCCGCGGCAAAGGCCTTCATGCCTGCTCCGGCCGTCAAAAGCAGCGTGCCATCGATATCAAAGAGTACAGCGTACAAAATTGGGAGCTGGGGTTTGGGGGCTGGGGTTTGGGGGCTGGGGCAGGGGTTCAGAGGGGCGGAAGCTGGAACCTAATCAATTGTCAATAGTTATTTGTCAATTGTCATTGGCAATTGGCACCAAGGGCCGACGATTTCATTGTGGGTTCGTTTTCTTCTTTTCTCAATGTCAAATGACTATTGTTAAATGACAAATGATAAATACTTTGCCCAGGTTCGGGGCAGGGTTCAGGAAAAAGGGCTCATGAACCCTTCATGACAGGTTGTCCTGCACGCTCAGGCTCAAAGTTCAACTTTTCATTCCGCAATCCGCAATCCGAATTCCGCATTTAATACTTTCCACTCAAATCCCGCAAGTACTGGAGTGCTTCGTCCAGGTCTGGCGTTTCAACCCCCACCTGACGCCCCGCCTGGTCGCATTGGCCCAATAACAATAGGTCGTCGTAATACTCCGACTCGCGCAGCCGGCGCCAGGCTCGCCGCCCCAAGGTTTGATCCGCGACCCCATGGGCCAGCATATGGTGCTCGATGAGCCAGGCGGTCCGCTGGGTGAGCAAGCCAGACAAGGCTTCCAGGCCGGCCGCCACATGATCGCCAGGATCGATCCCCTTGCCCACATCATGCAGCAAGGCCGCCGTCAGAAACTCCTCATCATAACTGAGTGCGTCGCGGGCATGATCGAACACTTGCAGCGAATGGTACAACACGTCCCCTTCTGGATGGTACTGCCGATTCTCCCGTACATTTTCCAGTGGCAGCAGCAGTGCCTCGTAAACCTGGAAACGGTCGGGCTGCTGCTGAGCATCCAACAACGCCGCCTCCACATCCAGCTCCGGGTATTCGCCCGCCAGAAATTGTTCCAACTGGCGGATACTCGCACGCTCAATTGGCTTCCCCGTGATCGAGCTCTTGAACACGATGTGGGCCTGATTCGAGGCATAGACCGTTAGCTCATAGGGAAACTCATTCGCCAGATGGACATGGGTGTAAACCCGCTCTTCGCCCTGCTTGCGGACCCGTTTACGCTCCACATCATATACCGCCCCTTCCAGGTCGAGCGCATGGGTCACCGCCTCGACCGTATCCGAGAACAGATGTAAATCGATGTCGGAGCCGTGGCGGATGTGGCCCGTGAGGACACTGCCAATGAGCCGCGGCCGAAACGGCGCGAGCATCCGCATCAGCTGCAAAGCTCCCAGTCGCATCGCTTGCAGATTCGCGTTGCGCTGTTCGCCTTCGTAAAGACGGGCCAACAGCTCGATTTGATCGCGAATCTCGGCGTTGCTCGGCAAATCCGCCGGTTTGACCCAACCCTGGCAGATACGGCGGGCCGCCTTCATTTTCGCCCGGTAGTACTCCGACTCCTGCCGGTCGTACATCAATCGGGCTGCGTCCCAGGCAATCTGCCTCCGCAATTTCGTTCGGTTCATCCAAATCGCGCCATAAGCCCAAGTGGTTGGCGTAGGGGCATCAACAGGGGGAATATCCACGGACTAACTAAATTCAGTACTTCCCAATTTCCTCGTAGCACTACGTGGGGCGGGGCGATAAACCGCCCGGGAACCGACGTTTTTACCGCTAGCACGTTTTCCGGGTCGGCTTCATCGGCCATTCTTGGAACCACTGTAATTCTATGCTCCGGAACTCACATTGGCCAGTTTCACCGGGAAATTTCTCGCACCGGTGAAAAACCGGCAATCTGCGACCACCTGCAGAGCAGGTGGCTCGAGGAAAGCCCCTAAAAGGAGCTAGAGAATAAATATCGTACTCGTACTCAGCCCAGCGGTACTCGTACTCGAATCCAAGTCAGAGGCAAGGTCGGTCATCATCAACA
>JAJRWS010000362.1 GCA_024276705.1 Planctomycetota bacterium
ATCATGAACAGGATCCGCCAACCGGAGACGGCCGTACTCAGCATACCGAAAAGATCCGTGGGTAAGTCGGGGGAAATAAGAAACCAGGCAACGCAGGAGCCGGCAATATTGCCGAGAGCCGAAAGCGACTGAAACAACCCCAAGGCGGTTGCCCGCGCGTGTTCCGGCATCGTTTCGGCAATCAGCGTTGCCGCGGTGGCAAAAGCGCCACCGATACCACAACCCATGAGGAATCGGTAGAGACAGAAATCGAAGATGCCTACGGAAAATCCCGATAGACCTGTAAAAATGGAGTAGACGAAGATGGCAATCGATAAGGTTTTGACCCGTCCCAAGCGGTCTCCGTAAATTCCAAAGATGAAGCCGCCAACGGACCAGCCGACGACCATCAGCGCTGTCACGTAGTTGCCGAAATTCGCCGCTTTGTTGGTAAAGGCGGCTTGCAGCTTGGCCTCCACCCTTTCCCCATATTCCTTTTGCGCTGCTTCGGGTGTCCATTCACCCGCGGAGACTTTCTTGCCGACTTCGGCTCGCGCTTCGGCTTCCGTAGCCGTCAAGATCGAGGCTCGGAATTCCTCTTCCCCCAGCAATTCTTTGACGGCCGGTGACCGGGAGAGCACGAACAGACGCTGGTCCATGCAATCGAACATCCAGGCACTGACGGCGATGGCCAGGACCCACCAATGGTATTTGGTCAGTCCCTGGTACCAGCGCGGTTTCACGGGCATCGAATTGGGCATCGGGCTACTCCAGAGGCAAAAGGGGCCCGGCAAAGGAGGATCAGTTGCTACTCCTCCTCAACATGGGGCGAAGCGGTTAACGGAACTTAACAAGCGACAAGGCCCGAATCAAGTGCTCAGCCCGGCTTGGCGTGCAGAACCAACCAGTCAGCCAAACGGATCTTGGTGTGTGGTCGCGAGCGGGAGGCCGCCCTTGGTGATCTTGCCATTCGCGACCATAACACCCAGTCCGGCTTGGCGTGCAAAACCAGTCAGTCCAGCCAGTCTCTCTTTTCGAGCCGCTCTGGCACGTACTCTTCGGTCACGTAGCTGATGTCCTTGCTGATCAGCGCTTCGACTTCCAGCTTGAAATCGTTACTCAACATTTTTTTGATTTCTGTTTGCCAGGCCCGCTTTTTTTCAAACCAGGGATACCTGGCAATCTGACGGGCCCGCTTCCGATCGTTGTCGTTCAGGGCAATGCGTACCCCATCGGAAAGATTGCAACGTTGGAAATCGATGCTCCGCAGCCCCAGGTACTTGGCGTCAGGAATGGCCATGCGTTGCGATTCGAAAGCCAGATTGATGGAGCCTTGTTTGAGCACACTGTAGATGTAATAGCCCCATGGATCGTTGTCCAGAACGCAGTAGATGGGCAAGTCCAGTTCGTTATGCAGGCGATGGAGCAACCGGCGTACACCCCGTGGAGGTTGACCAGCCCCGTGGGTAAGGATGCAATTGTACTTCTCCCAGAACTTATCTTCGTTGAAACGCTGCCAGACGGTCCCTTTTTCCACGTGCAGGATGAATTTGGCGCCGCATTGCTTTTTGCTGAGCTGAATGATTTCCGGTTCGACGATCGAAGGGATGGCATATCCGCCCGAGCCAATTCGAGCGCAGTTGATTTCGTCGCCCTTATCAGTCAGAGTGATGTTGCCGACCATGGCCCCTCGGTTCTCGGCGTATAGATGGAGTTCTTCGCGGATCGAATTGAGGAGTACTTCCACGTCTTCAATGATCGTATCGCATTCGTTTTGCTCGTCGAAAGTGTTTTCTTTGGCTCCTTCGATGGTGTGCTTGAGCATGTAGTAGAGCCCCCGCAGGCTGGTCGTTTTACCCTGATCCAGGAGCCGCTTGCAGCCGCTGGAGACCAGCATGGTGCGCATGTAGGCTTTTGCCTGGGAGAGGTCGAACAGTTGCCGCCGATTGGTGCTCTTGCCCATTTCGAGGATCCGCTTGCGCGGGCTGTAGCGAACATTCGAAAGGGTCCGTGACGGGATATCGACATACGGGTCGCGACGGGCATTGGCGGCGCTGACCACTCGATCCGCAAGACCTTCGAGTCGGGCCAGCGTTTTCTTGTCGCGTGGTGTAAGTTTCACTTTTGCCCTTTTCGAGGCGAGGGTTTTTTTCTTGGCCATGGTTATGATTGGCGATTGGCAGGGGAGTCGAAGTAATATTCCAAAGGGTCTGAGCCGTAGGCGCTAGCCTCGGGTTGTGGGGAAATATAGTTCTGCGTCCTGAGTGGGGGTAAGGGGACGAATAGAGTTGGAATTTATTGTGTTGCGAGTTGAGGGTTGAGAAGCTGGGCCGAATGCGACTGCGCCAGGTTGGAGTCCAATAAAATCCCATTCCGTTCAGGCCACGGTTTCTTCCTGGCTTGCATCTTGATTGCGGACTCGCTGGATGTTTGCCTGGTGCTGGGTGGGATCGACGATCAGCACATTGTCACCCAGGTCCAGTTCTCGGTCTTCGATCGGGCGGCCCCGGTCGTCCAGCACCATGTCCGCTTCTGCGGTCCGTTTCTTGGCGACCTTCACCAGTTGTTCATAGAGCCGTGCTTGATCGGCACCGTTCACTTCGCTCACGGCGGTAGCCACTTCCTTGAGATAACGTAGAAAGATCTCGCGGCGGTCGCTTTGCTGTTTGACCTTTTGCCGCCGCCGCAGGTACATGCCCAGTTTGCGGCCTACCGCCTGCAATCCGAGCCGAATTTCCTTCTGGATTTCGGGGTAGCTGGCGACCGCCTCCTTCGATTCGCTGGTGAAAGGGACCCAGACGCTGGCAATGTGGACCATCAGGTTCACCGGACCCTTAGGCAGGGAACCCCGCGACTGACTGAGACCGTAGCTGCGCCAGTTGGTGCCCAGGATTGTTTGCGTGATGGCGCAGCCGGCATGTTGGAACTGGAGTGGAACCCGGTTGGCAAACCGCATCACCGTCATTGTCTGACCTTCGCTGATGTTGACGTTTTTCATCGCCTCGAGCAGCTTGGCCAGCTCCTTGGGTTTGAGCTTACCGGGTGAGGTGCGTGTGCCCAGGCCGGACGACTTGACGATACGGTCCGCTCCATCGGCTCCCAGGCCGTTGAAAGTGTTGATCAGGAATTGCCGTATCGTGCGGGCATCGGTTTCCTCGACCAGCTCCAGGAGCAATTCGCGGGTGACGTTTTGGGTGACGGTCTGGCCGCCGTAGGCGAGAGCGACTTCGATCTGGAATGGATTGCCCCGATAGACGCCTGGCGGCCTGGTGGCGGCCGTATAAAATTCGCCTGGGACTACCTGGTGCAGGCCTCCCAGCAGCAACTGTTCTCCAATCGGGCAGATGCAGTCGGTCGACGGGGGAGAAATTTTCGTGGTTTGGATCGCCTGGTAAAGGGCATCGATCTGTTCGCGGCCGATCCGACGGGTGTTGGCTCGGCTCGACAGGTCGGCGGTTCGGCACAATCGGCGGGCGACGCCCGGGGTGACCCGTGAAAAGTTGCTGATCAAAAACTGGACCAGCGTGGTCGCTTCCGCCTCGGTGAGCAGGGCTGCCAGGCGGCCCAATTCCACCCCATAGGGGTGGGGCAGGATTTCTTTCGGTTCGGGTGGCAGGAGATCCGTGGAACGTGGGTAATCTCGCCCATGTCCGTCGGGATCGAGATAGTGCAGCGTGACATGGGGATTGGCAATGGCCGTTTGCTCCAGGTATTCGTCGACGCTCCCCCGGCCACGGACAAATTTGGCTTCCAACTCGATGGTCACGCGGGTGCCATGGGGTTGCGGCTCCCACTCAATGCCATGTTTGGCAATGGCTTTCAGCCCCTTGTCGCCGGGCGGAATATCCACTCCATCGCCACGGCCGTTGAGAATTTTTGGCTTGTTGATCTTGGTGTCGATCTGGATTTCGTAATAGTGGGCCGGTTTTCGGACTGAAACTTTGGAGATGATTTTTACCGGTTTGCCGGTGGTCTGTACGCCATACATGCCCGCCGCGCTGATGCCGATCCCTTGTTGCCCGCGGCTTTGCCGCAAACGGTGAAATTTCGAGCCGTATAACAATTTGCCAAAAATAAGTGGGATTTGCTTCTTGAGGATCCCTGGCCCATTGTCCTGCACGCCGATTATGTAACGATTCGTGCCAGTCTGTTGGATATGGACCCAGATCTCCGGCAGGATGCCGGCTTCCTCGCAGGCGTCCAACGAGTTGTCGACCGCTTCCTTGATGGTGGTCAGCAAGGCTTTGCGCGGATTGTCGAAACCGAGCAAGTGGCGATTCTTGGCAAAGAATTCGCTGACGGAAATATCGCGTTGGCTGGCGGCCATCGATTGGGCCGTGGCCCGCCGCTTACGTCGGACTTTGCCGTTGGTCGACGGAGTCGGTACGCCGGTTCCCTCTGCCGGGCGGGGGCGTATTCGGGTGCCGACCTTTTTGGTGCGGACCGTTTTTGTACCGGTAGACGGTTTGCCCTCTTTTGATGGGCCCCCTTTTGATGGGCCCCCTTTTGATGGGCCCCCTTTTGATGGGCCCAGCCGGACTCCCTTTTTCTTGACCAGCTTCTTTTTCTTTCGTTTCAGGGTCGCCAATGCGACATCTCCCTATGCGGTGGTGGTGAAGAGAAACAATACGTAGAGCATCGGCTGCACACGGTGGCCCCCTTCAGTGACATCAGGATGTAAGGCTGTAGGGGTTCTGTCGATTATAGTGACTGGTTTCCTCCATTCCCAGGAGGTCAGGCACCACCAGGTGGCACAATGGGAATATTTGGTACGGCCGACAAACAAAAACTCATCGATAAGGCCCCCCCTGGCCGAACTCAGGAAGGAACCCATATTTCTCACGCTCGGTCTTGCGGACGGCAAGGCGTGGGTGGTGTGGGGGAACCCACCGACACGGCAGCGGGCGAGTTCGCCCTTCCCACCTGCCGTGCTCTCCCGCGGCGGCCACGGCCGGATTCGGCCCACTTCAAACATCGCAAGGAGGCGATTTGATGGCGATTCATATTTCACGCAAGCAGATTGGGTTGATGGTGCTTTTCACCGTGATCGGAGCCTGGCAACTGGCATCCACGGCCAATGCCGTTGAAGGGCCTTTCCGTAAGACCATCAGTTACCAGAACAAGAATGACCTGTTTTATAATTATTATGAGGGGCCCAATCCGAACGGGGTTACCGCGGGCATGTATGTTTCACCCTTGCCGGTGCCACCGCATGTGGGACATACCTATTTCACCTACCAGCCATTGATGCCGCACGAGTATCTCTACCGGCACACCCGCACCCACTACGGCTACCAGCCGTGTGCCGGTTGGACTCGTGCCAAGGTTCGCTACCGAACGTACGGTCTGCGTCTGGATGACTGGTTGTTTCATCTGAATCCCTGCTGTTACTAGCCTAGAGAGGAATTTTACCTATGAAGAAATCGACCACGATCGCTGCTGCGGTTTTGACGATCATGCTGCTCGCTGCAGCGGTTCAGCCGGCTTGTGCGATCTCGCCGAATAGGCGCGCACAAATGTATAACTGGCATGGCAACTATGCGTACACTCCCTACGGCCGACCCTTGGCTCTGGTGGTTCCGCCAACTGCGACCCTGCAAACCAACTGGAGTTGGGGGACGCCTAGTTCCAGCATTACACGCATCGACCATCAATTTACCCGCGACTACCTGGGGCCTGGTGCGGCGGGCATGCGCTCGACGCCCCATTGGCCTTATAACACGAATCAGTTCGGTGTTTATTATGTGCGTGGTCCTTGGTATCCGACCCAGTCGCAGAATCGATTGGCCCGTAAGGGTCCTTGCAATGGCCTATGCGCCGGTGTGCGTAAACTTGCGGGTAGCATGAAGGGGTGTTGTAAAAAATCAGGCCGATGCAATGGGTCCACGGGGTGTTGCGACGAAATAGGATGTTGCGACGAACTGGAAGGATGTGACGAGCTGGGCGGGTGCGATGAGCTCGGTGGATGTTGTAATGAGTTTGGGGAATGAAAATCATCGTTCCAGCAGCGGCCGATGAAGCCGACCTGGTGGGCGTGTTAGCTGTTAGAAGCGTCGGTTCCCAGGCGGCTTATCGCCCTGGGCCACGTTGGGTTCCGTGACAAATTGGAAGTACAGTAGTAGTCACGGATAGAGAATGCGGGTCAGCTGTTGCAGCTTTTGCGACTGCTCATGGTGGCCCAGTTGCTCCAGCAGCCCGATCCGCGCCTGCCGGGCCCGTCGCCAACGAGGGCCTCCCGGCTTGCTGCGGCGTTCGATTTGCTGCCAGAGCCGTAACGCTTGTTGGCCATCCGCCCGGGCTTGCGCCGGATCGAGTTGCCCGCTTTGCGATTCGGGTTCCAGAGTGGCTTTCGGGTCCAGCCCTTTTCCCAGCAACGCGGCGCAGGCTTCCTGGGCAGCCCCATCCTCGGGACGCTGCTGCATCCATTGCCGGTAAGCGGCCAAAGCCGGCATGCGCTCGCCCAGCAGTTCGTGTGCGCTGCCGCCCGCGCGGGCCAGCTCGGCCAATTGCTTCGAGTCGCCCACACCGTTTTCACCCGTCCCATTCTCGCCGGTTGCCACCAAGGCGAGAATCTGGAGGACGAATCGGGCCAATGTCTGCCGCCGCTGCCGGTCCGGTTCTTGCTGGATCCGCAGGCTGCGGACGAAGGTTAGTGCCGTTTCCGCGTCCAGCGGGATCAGCGTTTTCAACTCTTGCAGAAGTCCTTCCGCCTCGGCCAGTTTGCCCGCCCGGACCTTTGCCGCGGCAAGCAGAGTCATGGCCTGGGGTTTCCACGTTTTCTCCGACGGCTTGTGTTGGGAAGTCTGGGGGTATGAAGTGAGCGCGGCGGTCAGCAATTTTTCGACATATCGATGGCCTTCGGCGGATTCAACCAGTTGCAATCTGGCCAGCGCCAACGCGACGGTCCGCTGCAGGGACGTCCATTGGCTGGGCCAGCGGTTGTCGGTTCCCGTGATGACCTTTTGCCACTGGCGGGTAGCCAGTTCCAGTACCTGGCGGCGAGTGGGTCTGGCAGAGATTTCAGCCGTGGGTGGCCCATTTGAATTGGGGCCATTCGAGTCAGGCTCCGAGGCCGTGGCAAGCGGCGGCAGGCCATGCTGGTAACAAGCCAGGCTGGCATGAACCGCCTGTTCGTAGTATTCGCTTGCAGGCGGAATTTCTCCGAGCAGACTGGCGGCTTCCAGCCACCGCTGTTGGCCAATCCGTAAACGGGCCAGCCACCAGCGGGCGGTCGACGCGCTCGGTGCCTTGGGCCACGATTGCAAGTGTTCCAGCAACAGGTTTTCGTAATTCTTCAGCGCCTCACGCCGTGGAGAGCCGGGATCGGCCTGGCGTGCCAGGGCGGCGGCCAGTCCCATGGCGATCAGGTGTGTGTTGGCCGCGGCGGACTGTTGGGGCCCAGACTGTTGGGATCGGCTGAGGGCCAACTGCCGGTAGCGGGGCAGGGCCGCTTGCGGACCGTGCAAGCGGTTGGCGACGGCCGCCGCCGCCAGAGACCATCCAAACGCGTCCTTTTGTTTGCCTTTGGCGCGAGCCAGTTTGGCGGCTCGGTCGTAGGTGGCCAGGGCGGCAGCCAAATTGCCTGCGGCCATGAGGGCATTGGCGGCGTGGCCGAGCACGGTGGCATTCTCGACCTCGGTCGCCAATGCCTGGCCCAATCGGACCAGCGCCCGCTGCCTCCAGGAGGGGCCGTATCGGTCGCCCAGTTGCCTGGCCAGTTCGGTTGCCTGTTCGGTCAGCATGCTGGCGCTGGCCTGATAGTCGTTGCCGTGCAGAGGCAGTTTGTCGCGAGCCACCAGCAAGACTTCCAGGATGGCGAAATCGACATCCGCCGAGCGTGTGTCGGTGGGCTGCTGGAGCAGAGCCTGGGCCTTCGTCAGGGCCTTTTCAAGTTGTCCCTGGGCCCGCAACAGGGCGAGTCGTTCGGCGGTCAAGGGAAGTTGGATCGAGGGAGGGCTGTCGGTTTCCCAGGCGGTGAGAAGGTGGTCCGCACGGTCCCACTGCCCAAGCGTGCGCAGGCAGAAAAGGGTCTCCAGCCGGGCTGGCCACAAGACGGGCGACGTCTTTTGCATGGCGGTCAGGTTTTGCAAGTGCTTGAGAGCCCGATCGAGTGAGTTGATCCGATCGGGCGAGTCGGCCGGGTAGCTCACCGCCTGCAGACGCAGTGCGCGGGCAGTTTGTAGCGAGACGTTGCGACGTAGCGACTCCAATTCCGTGCTGGTCCATGCGTCCGGTTTGCCGGGAGCCGACTGGTAGGCGCCCGCTAAGCGCGCATCGATCTGGGAGTCGATCCGTTCAAATTGGGCCAAGGCCGCCCGCAGTGCGTCGCGCGTTTCGAGGTTCGCGGAGTGCGTGGGCTCCCTGGCCGGTTTGGGAGCCTGCATGGCCAGTTCGCCCTGAGCGACCTGGGCCAGGGCGAGTTGCAAGGAGACCAGCAGGCCGCGCGGCGCGGAGGCCGCCCGTTGCTGGAAAGCCGCAGCCAGTTTGGCCGCATGTTGCCAGTGCGTGGAACGCCGGCCCGGCGCGCTGGCGAGCGCCCGTCCGGTGATCGCACGAATCCAAGCGACCGTCAAGTCGACCCGTTGCCGTTCGGTTAAGTCCGGATCGTCCCAACGCTGGCGGCCATAGGCATCGACCAAGGTGTCGAGGTGCCGGTCGCTCAGACCTTGAATGAACCGGGCATCAATGGTTTCCGCGGGGTGAAATCCGGGCCCGGCAGGCCCTGGAGGCGAGGCTGTCGATCGGGCATGCGGGAGAAAGAACATGGCCAGGCAGCCGAGCGTCAGGCTCAATCCCAAGCGGCCACGCCCGGCCCATGGCCAGCTACCTGAAGGTCGTTTTGTAGAACCGCGATTTTTCTGTCCCATACTTTAATTCTCAACGCAGGACCTTACTCCTCCGCTAGCCTCGCACTGCCACATAAACAACGCCAACTCGCCTTCCTTCCAACTTCGATATTCCTTGTTCCTTGCTCGATATTCATTTCCCCAGCCCCAATACCACCCACTGTGAGCCGTAGGCGCTAGCCTCGGGTGCCTTCGGGACTACGCAAACCCTATAAAAACCGAGGCTAGCGTCTACGGTTCAGGCCTTCTAGCATGCAACTTCTGCTCTCCGCACGATGGGCTTATAACGGGCGTTTCATGTTCAGCTGGCACCCGAGGCTAGCGCCTACGGCTCAGACCTTCTGGGATTCCACCGCGACGTTTCCACTTTCTGTTTGTAAAAAATCAAAAGCGGTCTAAGCCGCTTTTGATAGCGAATTGAATCTGTTTAAACCCCGCCAGCCGGCAGGCATCGTAGGTGTCGATCACATTGCCCAGCGTTATATCACCGGCGATGTCCAGCACGACCGGGAGTGTTGCGTCGATCTCTGCCAGCTTCCGCAGTAATGTTCCCAATCGAGAGAGCGACGGACAAGGTTGATCGTTGAGTGTGTAGTGGGTTGGTGCGGAGGCAGCGGGCGTGAGGCTTGCGCCGGCCGGGGTCCCCGAGCTGGTGATACGCACGACGATCCGCTCCAGTTCGAGCGGATCCAGCTCAAGAGGCAACGGTTCGGTGGAGGTTCCTGGCAATTGCAGATTGCTGGGCAGGATCGATTCTGGCAGTTGAAAACTGGCCGTGCAGATGAAGAAAATCAGCAGCAGGAATACCACGTCAATCATCGGAGTCATGGAGACTTCGAACTCGCGTTGGCTGGCATGCGTGGCAGGGAGTTGCATGGTGAACTTATTCCGGAACCTGGGGAGGCAGGATGATCAGTTGGGCTGAAAGGGTTCCGGAACAGGTTCTTGGAAAACGGCAAACGACACATTCCAGACCTTCGCTTTGGCGCAGGCCATCAGGACCGGTTCCACCTGCCGGTAGGCAAGGTGCCGATCGGCCCGCAAGCGGACTTCCAAATCCCCGGTCGTTTCCTGGCGTTCCACCTGGAGGCGACTCTGGAGTTCGGCCAGCGCCACGGCATCGCTGCCCAATAAATAGCGGCCGTCCGGGAGCATATTGATCGTAACTCGCGCGGTGGGGCCTGGCATTTCCTGATGACCACTGCTGGCCGATGGTAGATCGAGCTCCAGCTGAGTTTCCTGCTGGGCCAGATGGCTACTGACCAGGAAGAAGATGATCAGCAGGAAGACCACGTCGATCAGTGGAGTCATG
The DNA here is from genome assembly GCA_024276705.1 of Planctomycetota bacterium. Lineage (GTDB taxonomy): Bacteria > Planctomycetota > Planctomycetia > Pirellulales > Lacipirellulaceae > JAJRWS01. Next base: position 10,138 of record JAJRWS010000362.1, read on the forward strand.
TTGAAATCGACTCTGCGGCGACGACCATCCTGAGGAGCATGAATCATTGCTTTTCCCCGAGGGTCGTGGGTTGCGTGGCGCGGGGCGTGGCCGGACGCGTTGGCATGTCGGGGATGGTCACGGCCTGGCCGGTGGCCGGTTCCCCCGCGCGTGGTTTTTCCCTGGGAGAGATGCCGGCAGGGTGGCCAACCAGGGCCTGCTTGAGGGGGCCGGTCGCCTGCCCGGCGGCATGGGCCGTTTCGGCGATCAGCGCGTCGATGCGATTGCGAAAGACGGCAAATGCAGCCAGCGAAGGGATCGCGACCATCAGCCCGCCCACCGTGGTGACCAGGGCCTGGTAGATGCCACTGGCCAATTCGGCCGCGCGGGCAGCTCCCTGGGTATCGGCCACTTCCTGGAACGCGAAGATCATGCCAAAGACCGTGCCCAGCAGGCCGAGCATCGGGGCGATGTTGCCGATAACCGAGAGGTAATCGATTTTACGCAGCAGCCGCGCCGATCCGGCGGCCAACGATTGTTCCATTGCCTTTTCCATTGCCGGCCAGCCCGAAGTGGCTTCGCCAAAGCCCGCTTCCAGTACCGTTGCCAGTGTGCTCGGTTGGGCCTGGCACGCAGTGTGGGCCGAGCGTAAGTCGCCCCGGGCCAGGAACTGGCGAACCGTATCGACCAGGCCCGCGGGGATCAGCACGGCGCGGCGGATGGCCAGCAGATGCTCAATGCCCAGTGCCATCGCGATGAAAGAGAGTAATGCCAAAATTGTCAGGATCAGCGTCCCGGTGATGCCACCCGAGAAGATGATTTGCAACATTCCGTGCCCCGCGGCGGCTGGCCTCGCCACGGAAGACTCCGTAGCTGGAGGTCCGGCAGACAGCGGATCAGGAGAATGCGAGCGAGCGACTGGGGCTGCGGGGCTGGGCGATGGAGTGGCCGACCGGTCGGAGCCTGGCAAGCGGGTCGTCTGCCCGCAAGCCCGTGGCAGAAATATCATGCAGACCAACAGCATGGCGGCGATAGGAGTGACAAAACGGTTCATGGGGATGTTCGACTAGTTATTTTTTCAGGCTTCTGCTCTTTCCATTCCCGCAGCAATCGTTGGGCAATCTGCTGCTCGGGAGTTCCTTTGTAACGGCTGACGACTTCGCTGAGTAGCGTGATCGCCGCGGTCCGATCATTTTGCTGCTCTTGGAGTCCGGCCGCGGCCACCAGCGCCCGGGCGGCTAGTTGCCGCTGATCGCCGTAGAGAACGGGTATCCGTAAATAGTATAGCGAGGCCTGCTCGAACTGCTGCAACCGCTGGCAGGCAACCCCCAGCACCAGGTAAGGGCCCGCGCGCAGCGGCTCGGAGAATGTTTCAACTTGCCGGGTCCAACGCCGCACCTCGTCCGCGCTGGCCTCCATCGCCCGAGCCCGCCAGATTTGCCCTATCGCCAAGGTGGTAATCGGGAGCCTTTGGTCAGGCGTTTCACGCAATGCGGCCAATGCACGCAGGGCCTGGCCGCGGGCTGGGGTTGCTAGCAGGTAACTGGCTCCCAGCAGCACGGCCGGTGGCACTTCGGATTGGGCGAGCCAGCTTTCCGCCTGGTTGGGATCGACTCCGCCGGCCGTGCTCCAGGCCAGCGGCATGTACTGGTAGGCGGGTGTCTCCGGATCGCTGGCTGCTATCATCAGGAACAGCTTGCCGGCCGTGGCCAGGTCGCCGGCCGCCTGATAGCAGCGCATCAATCGAGTGAGAATCTGCCGGCGTACCCAGGTCCGCTCCTCAGTCTGGTTGGCCGCCCGGTAATGTGTGATCGCCTGCTGCCAGTCGTCCTGTTGCCAGGCCAGATCGCCGGCCTGATGTTGCGGGTTCCAAACGGTTTGCACGCCGCGGATCCGTTCGCTGGGTATTCTGCGCTGGTGCCCGGAAGGTGTTTGCAGGGTTAATTGGCGTCCGGTGAAATCGAGTACCGTTCCCTTGATCGCATAGGCCTTTGAACCGTCCGCCTTGGCCACCACTTGAATCGTATCGGCCAGCGTTTCGCTGGCCATCCACACGCAGTGCAGCCAGCAGCCGAGGAGCGTTCCCAACGCACCAAGCGAGAACGTTCCTCGGATGATGCGAGGTACGAAGGGTGATGAGAAGTTGGGCATCGATTGTGGAACCGCGAAAATAAGTTGAACCATGACAAACTAAAGAGTGCCCACAAATAAGGTGGTCATGTAAGAGCTTGCCTTGCCTCATGACAGATTCTGTTGCAGACGGCCAAACAGTGAGGTGGATTTTAACCGGACAAAGTTTAGCAGAATTTTCTTGCATCATCTTGAGGAGCCGTTATAACGAGGAGCGAACGAGATAACGATATCCGATTTGTCTCAGTAATTTGCCTCTCGAAAGCCTTGAGCAGACGAAGGAGATGTACCGTGCGTAGCCGCCCCTCTTGTTGGAACAGCACCCTCGCGAAACTCGGTTTCAAGCGTTCTTTTAGGCGGCCCGGGCCCAAAGGCCTGCCAAGACGGCGATCTGGGTGCGAACGCCTTGGGTTCGAAAACCTCGAACCGAAGCGGATGCTCTCGGGCGACAGCTGGGAAAATCCTGATATCGTTGAGGCCACGACCGTCATCACCTCGTCGCTCCTCGCTACCGGCGATCTGGCACCAGACTCCACACACACACACAGAAAACGAGGCCGAATATCAATTCGCCATCGTCGGCGACGATGGGCGAGGCTCCTTCACGGTCGCCACGGTTCTCGGCGCGGATGGCCGGCCCTCGGCCCTGTTGGGCCTGACCGAAGCAGCCAAAGCTTCTGGCCAGTTGCAGCATCAGATCGTGCTGGAACTGCGGCAAGGCCTCCTGGGCATCGCCCGTTACGAAGTGACGGTCACGCTAGCGGGCGAGCAGTTTTTGGCTGCCTACCGGCAAGACCGGCTTGCCAAGACCGTGGCTCGATCCGCGCTCGCCTCCAAAGTTCCGATTGAGACCCTGCTGAACGAGCTTGACCGTGCGGACGTGGTACCCGACCAGCCTGCTATAGGGCAGGATACCAGCCGACTCGATCCGATAGCGCTGGAACGCATCAATCGGCTACTATCGCAGTCGTACGATCAGCCTGGCGGTACCGATTCCTTCGGCACCGCCGCGGAGCCGCGGAGCCTCGATTTAGGGGCCATCCAGACAAGCGATCAAGCCGAATTAGCGGACAGTAAATTGCTTCGCCACCAGCTTGGTCAGAAAGCCATCCTGCTGGCGGACCAGATTCGAGCTGATAGGGTCAGCACCGATCTCGAAGTGGCTCGGTCGGCACGACTATTGCGGGATCGGCTTGTGCGGGCAGCCGATTTCTCTGACCTGTTGTGGCAAGGTTATGGCGTCAACTCACGTATCGTCGTGGCCGACGGCCAGACACCTGGGTCCAGAGAGTACTCGGTGATTTACGAATCGGGCCAGGTCCGGCTTTCCGATTCGATTATGCTGGACATTGGCCAAGAGTCGGTGATTGAAGTGACCGAGACCCCGCTGGGTCTGTTTTTTGAATCGCAGCGTTTGGCCGCGCTGGGAATCGAGGCGGGGACGCCAGCGAACGTTCCAGCCGAAGCGGATACGTCGGTCATGAACGCGGCTCCAGATTACACGGGATTTGGCGGCACACCATCGATCTACGTGTCGAACAGCACCTCGGGTGCGGATATCACGATGGACGCTTTGCTACGTTTCGATCTGAGTCCGTTTTCTCAATATACGACCCGGGCCACTGTGGAAATCCATCCGGATTACACAAGTAATCCCGGATTGTCGCTAGTCAACGCCGCCGACATCATCACCGACGATTCCTGGTCCGAGTCGACCACGAACTGGCTCAATCGGCCGGCCCACGATCCGCAACAAGTGGTGAAGACGGTGGCGGACAGCGAGACTTGGACCGTATCGAGTGCCAATGACCCGCCAGTCCAGCTTGATGTATCCGGTTACGTCCGTCGTAAACTGCGGCAAGGGGACATCGACTTTGATTTCACGCGTGGCGCGACCGACGTGGCGGAAGACGTGGTCGCCTTCGAGCTGGCCGTGCATGATCCGGTCGGATTTGATGCGGAATACGCAACTTCAATCAGCGACGCAACCGACAAACTCGATCGGGGGGATATCAATCGCGATGGGGTGATCGACTCGAACGACGGGGAAGCATTTCTAGCAATTCACGGTTATCTGCCGGGAGATGTCAATTATAGCGGCGCTGCGACGGGAAGTGATTATTTTATTCTCCAATCGCATTTTTCCGCACCCACCGCTTCGCACGCGGAGGGTGACGTCGACTTCTCGGGGGCCGTCGACAGTGATGATGTGGCCATCTGGAGCGCCAATTTCGGCGCGGCTTCTCCCGATCCGGCCCTTGAAAAAATATCGATTCGGATTCACTCACCCGTCAACTACCCGACTGGATTCGAATATGTTGGCTATGCCTCAAAGGAAAACGTAAATTCGGCCAAACATCCCCAGCTCAGCGTTGAGCAGCCGCTCGACGTGGTCCTCACCCGCTTCGACGCGACCCCGGGCGGCCAGCTTAGGGTTACCTACAACGTGCTGAACGAAACGCCCGAGGAGCTTTATGTCGATCTTTACCGGGTGGCGGAAGGCGATACGCCCGGCGAGGCGAACTGGTTTGGCATGCGTGCGATCACCGATCCCTTGGACCTCGAGCCGGGCCTGCGGCACCAGTTCGAATTCGACGCAACGGTCGATACCGGTTTGGGCGATTATCGGCTCCTCGCCCGGCTCCGGCCGGTCCTCTCCGACCCGGGCGCGGAAGAGTCGAATCCGGACAACAACGAAGCCCTTTTCGCGGGGGGCGCCTTCCTTTCCAGCGGCACGATCCAAGTGCATGGGACCGAAGGGGACGACACGATCAGCGTGACCACCTCGAGCGGCCAGTTCACGGTGAGCACGTCGTTTGCTGGCGACTACACGATCCAGGCTTCCAGCGACTCCGCCCAGGTTTATGTGCGGGCCCATGGCGGGGCAGATTCAGTCTCGATGGAAGCAGCGGTTCTGGGCCAAGTGGTCGTTCGCGGCGGGCCGGGCGACGACACACTCTCGGGGGGCATGGGTGGGGGCCTCAGCTATGTTTTTGGCGGCGTGGGAGACGACCGGCTTGTCGCCGAATCGCAAAGTACCAATTCGGGGCTCCAGGTGCTGTTCGAGGGGGCCGGGGACGACACGTTCGTATTTGACGCTGGTAACCTGCAAACCGTGTCGATTTACCCCGAGGGCGAAGGTCTACCTGCTGGCAATGACACGCTCGACTTCAGCAGCATGGACGAAGGGGTCGACGTGTCGCTCGGGGCGACCGACACCTCCCAGTCGGTCAACAATCTGCTCAACCTCTATTTGACGGGCCCCGGCAATAACTTTTCACCCTATTCGGGCCCAGCCAATATCGAAAACGTCATCGGCACCCCCCACGCCGACACGATCACCGGCAACGCGCTCGACAATCGCCTGGAAGGGGGCGGCGAGGACGACACGCTCGTGGGCCTTGATGGCAACGATACGTATGTTTTTAGTGGCGATGCTGATTTGAGCTCCGATACGATTGTCGAAGGAGTGAACGGGGGGATCGATGGGCTCGATTTCGCCGGCCTGCTTCTGGGAGCGGGAATTGCCGTCGATTTGCGCAGTACGGCCACCGATCAACAAGTGATCGATAGCGACGGCAAAACGGTTACGCTCGATCTAAGCAGCGCGTTGGAACTTGAAAATGTCGTCGGCACGTATTACGGCGACACGATCCATGGGAACGACCTGTCCAACGATCTTTCGGGTTGGTTCGGAAACGATCTACTCTTTGGCGAACTGGGGGCCGACACCCTGCGTGGCGGTTGGGGCATCGATCTGCTGGAAGGGGGGGAAGGGGATGATCTGCTGCATGGCGAGTCGGGAGACGACACCTACCAGTTTGCCGGCTCGGCCGATTTGGGCCTTGACACGCTCTTCGAGGCCCTTGGCGAAGGCAGTAACGATACGCTCGACTTCACCGGCTTGGACCGTCCCATCACGCTCGACCTGACCTCCACGACCTCGACGGAAGTCGCTTCGGGGCGTCTTCGGTTGTCCGCTCTCGATACGGTCGACCTGGAAAATGTCACCGGCACCGGCGGAGACGATCAGATCACTGGCAATGGCTTGGACAATCGGTTCGACGGGCTGGCTGGCGCCGACACGCTTCGAGGTGGCGATGGCGACGACACACTCGACGGCGGAGCGGGTGATGACCATCTTTATGGCGAGGGCGGCAATGATATCCTGCGCGGCGGTAGCGGAGACGACTACGGAAAAGGGGGAACCGGAGACGACCGGTACGATTTGGGGGGTGATCCGGGAGACAGCTCTCCGCCGGAACTTGAAAAGATTGCAAACGTGCGCGTCAGAAAAGACGCGACCCGCGTCTTCCGGGTGCTTGCAGAGGATGGAGATCACGATTTCAGCGAACTTTCATTTGCGTTGGAAGGTGTCGGCGGGAATCCGGTGCCCGCTAGTGCAAGCCTGTCACCTAGTTTGGGGATATTTCGCTGGGCAGCTCTGGAAGTGGACCCGCCTGGCACTTATCAGGTACGGGTGAAGGTTACCGATCCGGACGGATTGACCGATAGCCAAGTCGTCACGATCGTCGAGTACGATTACAACGAGGAGCCGCCGAGGTTGGAGAGCTACTATTCGTGGTTTGATGACAATGTGCCGTTGCCAGGGAGCGAAACTAGAACCTGGTCGCATACCGAGTTGGGGTCTTCTCCTGGTGCGGGAGAGTTGAACGATCTGACGCAGATAACACTCACGGACATTCCCGATGAAGTGCTCTCCGATTCCGCCACTTTGCATTTGCGGTTGAATCCATTCACGGACGGGAGTCTCAACGAATACGATTCTCAAACAACCAACGGGAACCTGACCTATCGATTGTTCTCGGGTCCTGACGAAATGGTCGCGGGCCCGGGTGCGAATGAATTCACCTGGGACATATCGTTTGACGACACTGGCAAATCGTATCGGCTGGTTTTTGAAGTCGAGGATGATGGTTCCCCGGCAGGGGATCCTCCTCGCAAGTTCCAGGATGTCTTGTACGTCCAAGTCGATGCAATCGCCGGACTCTCCGGCGGCGGCACGGATCAATACGAGGCCCCCCTCGCGGTGACAAAGTCGTATGTCCACGCCGTTGATGAAACACTTACGCAAACCATTGGCAGGGCCTCGAGCAATGGCATCTATGCGGCTATTTACAACGATTTCAATCCTCCCTACGCACCCGTATTTCATTTTAATCAGCCGCCCAATGGGGTAGTGACAACGGTTGATTCCAGGACAGGTAGTTTTGCATACACGCCGAACCCAGGTTTTCGGGGCGTCGATACGTTTACCTACACGATCGACCACTTCACGCATCGGACGGGGGATGACAATGACCTGTCCGTGGTCACCAGCAATGAAGCCACGGTGAAACTTTACGTCGGGCCACAATACGTCTCCGATCTCGATACGTCCCTGCTGGATGATGTGGAAATCAACGCGCCGGGAGAAAAAGTCGTCTGGAACACGGACGATGACAACCACAACGGCATTGAGGACTATCTGGAGCTGAACGGTCCGGTGGCGGGTGAGGACGATCTGGTCAAGATCACGCTCGATCCATGGTTGAGGGACGACATGGAGGAACTCGACTTCCTGGTAAGTCCGCAGTTCA
>JAJRWS010000363.1 GCA_024276705.1 Planctomycetota bacterium
CAGGTGTCGGGTGGCGGGTGGCGGGTGTCAGGTGTCAGGTGTCAGGTGTCAGGTGTCAGGTGTCAGGTGTCAGGTGTCAGGTGTCAGGTGGCGGGTGGCGGGGGTCAGGTGTCAGGTGGCGGGTGGCGGGTATCAGGTATCAGGTATCAGGTGTCGGGTGGCGGGTGGCGGGTGGCGGGGGTCAGGGGTCAGGAAAATAAGTGTCTGAGGTCAGGCATTTCAGTACTTCCAAATTGCCTCGTAGCCCTACGTGGGGCAGGTCGATAAGCCGCCCGGAAACCGACGTTTTTAACTGCTGTCGCAGCTGCCGGGTCGGCTTCATCGGCCATTCTTGGAACTACTGAATTTCTTTCTACTCCGGTTGTACACTGCGATACCATTGCTTCCACTTATCTAGCGCATCATAACGTTCGCGATCGGTAAAGCGATCTTTGAGTCCAAATCCGTCAAATCGGCGACTGACAAAACGGAGCCCGTCCCGTGCTTCTCGGACGACCCGGTTGTCGGGATCGGTCATGGCATACAAGAGCGATGGCACATACTCCAAGCGGCGCATTCGCGCCAGCGCCCGGACCGCAAGCAGGCGTGACTCGGGCGGACCACTCCGAATAATCTGCCGCAAACGTCTGGCTTGCTCCTCCCCCACATGTTCCACATCCAATACGGCCGAGTTCTCGACCAATTTATCCAGATCTTGATTCTCAGGATCCTCGAGCATTGCCAACAGCCCGTCGGCACCAATCGTTTCTTGTTGCACCACCAGTTTACCATGCCGCAGCTTCATCCGGCTTAAATTGGCACTGAGGCCCCGTCCTCCCACCAACGTGCCCTCTCCCAGGCTCGCCTTGATGCTTTTCTGGGTCGAACGAAGCAGAAACAAAATGGCAAAAGCCGTGGAGCAGGGTGCTCCGGAAGAGCTTTTCCAACCGCCGTGGTCTCGCTGGGTTTTAGCAAGCAATTCGTAGCCTTGCCGATACCACTGGGGCTCGTCGGGTACGTCACCGGAGAGCAATTCCTCAAAACTCTTATAACGCTCCAGCGAGTAGAGGTAATAGCTGCTGTACGGGTTGAACTGGATCTGAAAATTTTTTTCCATCCATTGCTGCCCGAGCGTGATCGTTTCCCGCAGTCGCTGTGGGTCGACCTGGCTGCCACGGAGCCTGGGCATGGGGCGATCGGTATTCGTACTGGCCAGACGGAGCGCCGTGGGTAATTTTTTTTGTGGCGGAGCCGCGTGCTCCTCGGCCCCTTCCATGCCCTTGTCCGGATTGAGCAAACCGAGCATATTCCCGCAAATCATCGTACTGCCCAGGCCTGCGGCGAGCATGGACAGGCTGATTTTCGATTGGGCAACTCGGGTCATGTCTCCCGGATCGGCACCCTGATAGCCCCAGGCCCCGCCAGGATCCTGGATCCGGAGCACCCAATTGGTGCAGCGCTCGACCGAGTCGACATTCGGCGAGAGACCAATCCGTAACATTTCCCAGTAGCAGAGGGCCGCATACTGCGTTTGCGACGTGTCGCCTGTCTTATAAGATTCGTACCCCCAGCCTCCATGAGGTTTCTGCCGATCCGCCATCGCGCTGGCGAACCGCCCAATCAGGTCGCGGTGGCGCACCGGGTTCAACTCTCCCAGAAAAATGATTGCCAACCCGTTGCTATAGACCGTGTCCGCGCGAATGGCCTGGAGAGTGGTCGCCTGGCAAGCTTTCAGGGCCTCCTCGATGCGCGGGTGGTCGGGGGCCGCCCCATCCTTGAGAAATGCCAGCCCAATCAGGCATTTGCCTCCCAAACGCGGGTCTGTTTCCTTCGCCAGAAAACGCAAACCGTCGTTGATCAGCTTGCGGACCTCGGGGCTTTCGGGCGTAATCGTCTGGGCCGCCGCCTTAGCCAGCCAACCAGACAAAACCAGCGGCAAAAGCAGAGTGGCTAGCCGAAATGCCCAGCGAAGAAAGAGAGGCCGCCCCAACCGTGATAATTGCTCCAACCGGGCATTTGGATCCGACCGGCCCTGTTGCTCCAACTTGCCCTGTTGTTCCAACTCAACAGCAGCCAATCCACGGGAATCGCGAATTCCCGCCGCTTGCCAGCCGAACATCCCCGGCGCAGACCTGGCAGACATCCCCGATGCACGCCGACTGGAAAAAAGAGGCCAATTTCGCCCTTTTGTACGCAGCGGGAACCAGAAATACCGCAGCACGCCACACTGGCTGCCAGCCATCAATACTTCGTTCAAGTTCGCCTCGCACAAGTTTGCCCGTTTCTCAGTTCCCCTGCATCCGCCCCGCCTCCGCAATGTTAACGGCCCAAGGGCTCAAATGTCAAGTTTTGGCCGCGCCCCATCCGATTGACAATCGTAGAGTCTGTATCTAGTATAGCAGGCTTCACGTGGCCTGCTCAGGCAAGGCCATTGGACAGGTAGCTCAGTTGGTAGAGCACGGCCCTGAAAAGGCCGGTGTCGGCGGTTCGAGACCGCCCCTGTCCACTGTACAGACATTCAGAAGTTGCCCCGCGTTGTCAGGTGCGTCTTTTCCCGACAATTGCGGGGTTTGTTGTCTTCGCTGTCCACCCCTGACGCCCATGGCATGCACAGTCTGCGGCGGATTTTGCGCCGCTTTTCTGAAGTGCTCATCGGTCACTTGCAAGTAATGCTTTGCTGCCACCGCTCGGCTGTTGCCAATCCACGCACAGACTACGTGCATCGGGCAGGTTTCCGCCAGTTCGGTTTCCCTGGTGGAGCGAAGATTCTGGAATAGCTTGGGCCACGGTTCCAACTCCGCACGTCGGATAATCCGAATCATCTGAGTCCGAAGGTTCTGTTTCGCACTTCGGCAATGAGTGATAACGTGTTCTGTTCCCGGTTCGGCTTGTTCGAATGCCTCGGTCAGGTGCGGCCGCAATTCTGGAAAGATGGGCGCCCATCGCGATTCGCCACCGGGGTGATGCTCCGTCTTGGGGCTGTGAACAAGCATCTTGCCGGCTGCCCAATCGATTTCTTGCCAGCGCAGACCCAGGTGCTCGGATGGACAGCGTAAAGCGCCGTAGCGGCTCAAGGCGAAGATAAGCCGCCATTGAGCATTAGGGCAGGCCTCGAGTACACCTTGACCGTTTCGGCTGTCCGCTTCGGCATCTTCCCTAGCCTGACGGTCTGCCGGCGGCCATTGGCATCGGTAAATTGCAATCGGCGGCGGCCGTTGGGGTCGTTGGCAATGCTGGCCATGGTTATTTTCCTTTGCGGTTGTGGATTGCCTTCTTTAATACCTTCTCAATTCTCTCAATCGTTTTCACCGCCGGCTGTTGTTGCCCAGACTCGATACGCGAAAGTGTTTCCTGTCGAATCCCAGACAACTCGGCAAGCTTGGTTTGCGTCAGATTAGCCGCTTTGCGGTCACGAATAATGTCGCGGGCTAAGCTGATCCGGGCGTATTCCACAGCAGGAAAACGCCCCTTTTTGTCCGGCTTGGGGAGTGGCGGCAAGCCACTATCGTCCAGTGCGATTACCTCACCTGCCCGACCGCAAAGATCTTCGTAGTCGGATGCCGGCAAAATCACGTACTGCTTGCCTTCAATCTCGATATGTTGAGTTACAATTGGCATTTTATTCATCCTTCGTAGAACCCGTCCCGATGCCCCACTTGCTCAATGACTACTTCGGCATCGTCGATATAGAACTGCATGCGATAATCACCCGTTCGCATTCGCCACCGTCCCGCCAATTTTCCCGTCAACGGTTTCGTCCCGCTCACATCCGGCCAATCGACCAACCGGGCAATCAATCCGATCATCCGAGCCTTGATTGGCTTCGGCAGATCATCAAGTGACTTCGCTGCTTCGTATTCAATGGTAACACTGGGCATGATATTATTATGATATTTTCATGGGGCCAGTCAAGTCCTTACCGCAGGCTGCCGGGTTTCTCTGGTCGATAGCCCACAAACCGCCCACAAAGCCGGCAGGTCGTCCGAAACCTTCCGTTCCACTACTCATCAGAGCTCTGGAGGATGATGACTGGCACGTCCAAGAAATCGCTGCGGATGCTCTCGGCGTCATCGGTGACACACGAGCCCTGAAGCCACTGAAAATGCGGCTGAACGACGAAAAGGAAAATATACGCAAAGCCGCGAAAAAATCCATCGAAGCAATCGAGAAGAGGGAAAAAGAGCACGAACCATCGGGCCTCCAGAGCCGTCTTCAAGGCAGGGCACAAAAAATATTAAGGATCGTTCGAGAAATAACTGGCATATTTCCAGGCCCCTCACCCTGCCCTCTCCCCCAAGGGGCGAGGGGACATCGGACAGTTATTTCTCGAACGATCCTAAAGGCCCCGGTGTTC
>JAJRWS010000364.1 GCA_024276705.1 Planctomycetota bacterium
CACCGAACAGGGCCAGGTAGTCCTGGCGGAAGTATCTCCCAAACGTTACCGGGAGCTTGCCAGTATGCGCGTATTCGACCAGGAGCAAATAACCTGGAACAATCCGGCCTTATCGGGGCCCTATCTCCTGGTGCGCAATTCCGAGGAAGTTGCCTGCTATCGGTTGCCGCTGGTGAAGGGTGGAGTGGAAGAGTTGGGAGAGGTTGAAAATTAGAGTAATCGACTACGGTCAGAAGCCGTGGCTTTGGCTTGCCCCGCAAAGCGGGGCGTAGGAACGGTTAAAGCCTGCACATACAGGGTTGTCGCATTTCTATCGATCAACCCGGTGGTCTGTCAAAGGCTTTTATTAGAGTGTGGCACGTCCCAGAGCTTCCGGCGATGGGCGTGGTCGAGTCACGCATAGTTCACGCCCTTCGTACCTCAGGACGCGGGCACACAGAGCCAAAGGCTTATCCTAATTGTCAGGCCTGACAATGCACAAGGGATAGGATTTACTCCGAAATCTCACACCGGAACGGCTGAACTTATCCGCCGTCCCCGAATGCCCGCCAGAGCTCTGCGAGATGGGTTTCGCCGACCGGTAGTACGAGATTGACTGGCGGTTGGAGGCGGACTTGCCAGCCCTCACCTTTCTTGCGCCTTGCGATCTCGCGGATCCGCATAAGGTTCACAGCGTGATTGCGGTGGATCCGCAGGAAGCCGTGTGGGCTAAAGACTTGCATTAGATCGCCAAGTTTACGCAGGTCACGTATCGAGTGCTTGCTGCGGGTCCTGATGAGAGTGTCGTCTCCATCTGCCTCGAGCAGGTATATCTTCCCGGGGTCGATGGGCACTCTTCGGTTCTCAGAAAGGTGGAGGAGTACGCGTTTGATGAGGGGATATTTGGGCATGATGTTCAATAATAGCGGGATGTATTGTTAGCTACAAACAACCAAATACGTATCACAGACGGCCGTTTTGCGCCACAAACGGCCGTTCTACGCCATGGACGGCCGTTCTGTGCCACGGACGCCAGGTTTTCTCCAGGTTCGGGCAAGGTGGGTGTCATTCTGCCCCTCACACTTTGCCCAATCTGACAATTCTCTGCTCTGGTAATCAGAGTGGGTGGTTAACCTTAAGGAGTTCGGTAGTGGGCTTAAGATTTATCAAAACGGCAGTTTCGTGTAGGGGTAGAATTGCATGGATTTAGGGACCGTTATCATTTAATGATGTGCGGTACAGCGAGGTAGACGGAATCGCATCGTCGTAGGATAATATCATTCGAACAGCCTTGCTAAAAAAATGCCGCAACGCTGGTATCCGCTAGGAGTATAGCGGTTAATATTTGTCGATCATTATAAACTTATAATGAGATTATCAAAGAAAACCGGTGATAACCACATTCCTTTAGTTCCATACACCCAATGTCATGCAAAGACCACGGATAGCGGCGAAGCAGGACTTTCTGTAGCTGAGCACTGCCGTATCGTGCACGCGGTTGCCAAGTGGTTATCCTCCCGGCTGCCACCACACATCTTGGCGAACTGCCCATTTGATCCTGCTCTACCTGCTGCCTTGCATGACGTAGGCAAAGTCAGCCCCGGTTTTCAGCTCAAGCTTTCTAAGCAAACGACCCAAGGCATCGAACCTGAACTCGCTGAACTCGATATAAGTCGATTTGTGACCGACCACGCCGCTATCGGTGCGGCGGCGGTCAATCGTCTCTTTGGAAAACGAACTCGCTTATCTTCACTTGCAACCATCGTTGCACTGCACCATGGTGCGATTCGCCATTGTCGTTACACAGACAGTGGCGGAGATTTTGGAGGAAGTACCTGGGTCGCCGAACGTGAAAAGCTCATCAATGAACTGATTAAAGAATGCGGAGGGAAGCCCAATAGCAAAGATCTCGCAACCGCACATCTTCACGTCCTGGCCGGCATGCTCTGTGTCGCAGACTGCACTCAAGGCAGAAAAGGTGCCAGGCAGAAAAGGTGCCAGGAGCCTTTTTCCGAGGCAGAAAAGGTGCCAGGAGCCTTTTTCCGTGGCAGGACCTTTGTTTGTGTTTTCGGGGACCGGGCTTGTCCCAGTGGCTGCTCTGTGTTTCCGGTCCAAGGCTACCAGTGGCTACAAGTATTCCATCTGGTTGACCATTTCTTCCGCTGTGACCTTGCTAAGAAATCCCGCCATTCGGCGAATCTTCTCACCGGTTGTGTAGCGTTGGTCAGGCACGACGATGATGCCGGAATGATCGAAGCTCTGTCGGAGGTACTCACGATGCGTCATCCTGAGACGTACCTTGGCGTTTCAATTCGTCATACTGGGTATCTGCGGTGACCAACTCCAATTCGACCTCTTCACGATTCGCGTGGTAGTACGCCAGGGCCGAATAGACGTGCGCCAGAGAAAGCTGTGGATACGTCTGTACGACCTCTTCCGGACTTTGCCCCTGCTTGTACAGAGTAACGATGCGATGGATCGTAATGCGTGTTCCATCGATACGTATTTGCCCCCCGCAAACGTCGTCAGTTCGAACGAGCATGCCGCTGAGAGCTATCGACATAATGTCAACCTCCAGGAAATATTACTCTTCACTCATTCATTGTATCATACAGGCCAGAAAAAGTGGCGGTGAAAAAGGGGTTAGGCGAAAAAGGCTCCTGGCCTCTTTTTCACTCCGGCAAGTTCTCCAACAGCCAGTCCTCGAGAATAACGTGCCGGATTTGCGGGGCTCGAAGCAAGGCGGCGCGGGAGGGGAGCATGGCCGATAGCCAGGGCCGTCGGGCCAATCCGGCCGCGGCCCGCATGCCGATGCTTCCCAGCGAACTGCCGCTGGTTTGCTCCTGGACGTTTTCGCTGAGCCGCCGATAGGTGGCCGGGATGACATTAGGTTCAGGCCCCACATGCACGACCGTCTCGACGCCGCAGGCAAGCGTTTCATAGACGCAATCCCACAGCCGCTGCGGGTGGTCCGACCACTGCCGCAAGAGTTGGCGTGCCGTATGGTCGTCGTAGTCGTGCTTGCCGGTGACCAGCGACAAGACCGAAGGGTAGGGGGGCGTGATACCTCCCGGGACCGATTCGAGCATCACCGCCGTGCGATCGGGAATATGTTTTTGGCGGACGATGGGCGTGTGGACGGGAGGCCAACGGTGGGCATTGATTCGCAGGTGGGCCCGATGGGGTAACAACTCATGCATGTGGCTTTTGAATTGTTGAACCGTATCCCCTTGACCGAGCAACAAATAGGTGTTGGGCGAAAGAATGGAGGAAATACCGATGGTTCCCTGGCCACTGCTGGTTATTTCGATGCAGAGTCGGTATACATCGATCTCATCGATGACCGGGCCGCGGGAAAACAGCACACCCATGCTGACGTTTCTGGCCAGGTCCGCGCAATCGTCGGCTAAAGCCAGCGGTACCCGCAGGAGTTCTTCAGGGGCAAACATGCCACAGCAACCCAGGGCTACCAGTTCCCCGAGACTATAGCCCAGAGCCAGTTTGGAACGGTGAAACTCCACGCCATGATGCTGCGTGAGCAACCGGAGCTGGGCAATTTCCACCGCCACAATCAGGGCAAGCGATTCTGTGTAGTTCTCCATGGTGGAAGGAATCTTTTGCTCGACACGCTCGATCAGATCAACAGGGCGGCCAAGAACTTCACCGCAAACTTCACCGTAACGCCCCAGTTCCTCCAACAGAATGGGCCGGTAGGCTTTCTGCAACAACAGCTCGTCCGTGCGGCCCAGGTTGGTAATGTTGTAGCCGCGAAAGGCGAACGCGGTATCCGCAATTCCCGCCGAGAGGTCGGCGGCAGAAGGTAATTCGTTGTTGGGCATGGGAGCCTGGTGGGTGGATGTCGGTGGTTTTTTTCTCTGGGAAATCCCGGCTCGGCCGGGGAACTGGCAAAATAAGATTGTCCCGTAGTCTTTTTTGTTTCATCGGGATTGCCATCGAAATGGAATGAAACTTGGACGTTAGGACTTCTATCCCGATCCCGAAGCAAAGGATCTCTCTGTAGCAGTTCACCGTAGTTTAGGCGAGCGGCATTAGAGAATATACCAACCTGACACGGAAACCGTTACCGCGTCGGGTTGTGCTTGGTAAGTTTTCATCCGCTGCTCGCCTTACCATAACCCAAGTTCCTGCTTTCGGATTCCACTGCTTGAGTGTTCCGCTTGTAGGGATTCGCCGGTTTTTGAGAGTGGAGCGTTACGTTTTCTGGCAGACTTCCTGGGCGAGGTGAATTGGTGAACTATGATTTTTTAGCGGGTATCGATTGTTCAATCTACTGCAAGATTTCAGCTACCCGTCCATGACGTGGTGAGTGCACGCGCAGAAATAAGAATAAATTTAAGGGAAATCACATGCTGACAGCGCGCGAAATCATGACCGATGGTATGGTGACCATTCACCCCGAAGCGTCCGTGAAAGAGGCCATTGACTTGCTGCTGGAGCAGCGTATCAGTGGGCTTCCAGTCACCAATGAGAAGGGGCACCTGGTGGGCGTGATCACCGAATATGCCTTGCTGGCAATTATCTATGACCAGGAAGTAGGCGACCAGACCGTGGCCACGCATATGACCACCGATGTGTTGACGGTCGACATTGACGCCCCAATCAACAAAGCGGCCGATCTCTGCATTGCCCATCGTGTTCGGCGCCTGCCGGTAATGGCGGATGGTTGCCTGGTGGGGCTGATTTCACGTCGCGATGTACTCAAGGCCATGCACGAATCCCAGCAACCGGTCTGCACGGCATGAGGCCGAGTGGGCGGAGCACAGGAGGCATTTTGCGTGACCCCTGATTTCCTCCCGTGCTGCGCACACCGACACATGTCCGCCAACTTCTTGGTGGCCGTCAGCCCATTTAGCGGACAAGTGTCGGTGCCACCCGCGGACTTCCGTGGATTCGTTCACTCGAATCGTCCCGAAGGGCCAGAACACCATTCTGGGGGTAAGTCACAGGCTGCTTTCACCGAATTTGTCAAAGCCCCTTGTTTCTCTGGTTTGCATCGGTATAACTCATGCCCAGGGGCTCGACTGCCTTGATATCAGGCTGCCGTCACCACGGCCGCTGCTAGTCGAACATGAAGGGAAAACCATGCCTGACCAATGTACGGATACGTCTGCCTGCGCTGCTATCACCGAGGAGGAGATTGCAAAAAGAGCTTATGAATTGTGGGAATCACGCGGTTGCCCTCTGGGAAACGGTGAGTCTGACTGGCAAACCGCGAGAAAACAACTACTGACCGAAAGCCGCCATTCCTTGGAAAAGGCCGCCCACGCGGGAATCGACCTGACATTGGCTCCCACCCCTGGGGCCCATCGTGAATCGGGCCTTACCATGCGGCGAGGATTCCTGTCGCGATGGATGGGCCTGCTTAGGAATGCTGGTTAGAGCCGCGTTCTACCCCTTTTGCTCCCAGGGATTACTGGTGCTCCCACGGATTGCTTGGCGCGGGAATTTGCGGCGGATGCAGGGCCGCTTCTTCCTCGACGACTCTTTCTGGCAGGGCAATGCGGTGGTGTTGAAGTTCGCGCACTACCGAGCGCAGATTCAATAGCAAGACCACCAGGGCGGCCGTCAAAACCATTATGGTAGTCAGCGGCGCATTCGTTGGTGCGGCACTTGATGACGTATACGGTTCCAGGGTGAGAAATGGATTGGTAATTTCCAGCACGGAACCCGTAGACGAGAATTGCCTGCGAGATACCATCAAACGAGCGGCCAGGGGCAAGCCGCTGGCCATCATCAGCAGTACCAGATGCAGCAGGAAGCATCCGGCCAAGGGCAAGTAGGTGAAGCGGCGGGTGATGTTGATCAACAGGCGACCCAAGCCGAGAAAGGCCACCACATAGCCCCAACCGATCACCAGAAAATAAGCGGCACTTTCATTGAAAACGGGCCAGCGTGCCGCGGCAGAAGGCTTTATGCTGAACAACACGATGAGCCCGGCTGCGACAACCGCAGTCAGATTCGCGACACTGAACAGGTATCCGGTGCCAGCCCCCGGGTTAAACCAGGTAAAAAGCATCCGTCCCAGGGTGCTTTGCGGTAGAGTCCTCTGGACCCGCTGGGAGAGATGAGGCCACTCGCCGGTGAGTAGTGTGCCCATCAAGTACCAGTAGATTCCGAGGATGAATCCGCTGGCAAAGACCGTGGCCAGGATCGAGGCCCCACCTTCGGCGCTGGCCAACGCTGCCATCCAGCCCAGAAAGCATGCCTGCTGGATAAGCATTGCCCACCGCAGCGGGGTGGATCGGTTTGCACTGGCAAAACTCAGTCGGGCCGTGGCCGCCGTATAGGCCAGGGCGAAGGTGGTGAAATAAAAGGTCAGCACGGCCAGATTGGCGATCCAGAACGACCGCTCGCGCAGGGTGGAATAGCCTTCGTAGACAAACGTCGCGGCACTGGCCATCGCCAGTCCGAAGGTCCAAGTCAGGATCAACACGAGGCCGACCGAGACGAGTATTTGCGAATAGTTCACGCGTGAGACCGCCCCCGCCAGGATGGCCAGCATCGACAGCCCCATCGAACCCAGAACGGTATGCAGCAGCAGCACGGCCACCGTCAACGGTTCGACGCCACGGAGCAGAAGGGTAAAAGCAATACAAGGGCTGACGGCCGACAGATAGATGAGCATCTGTACCATGGCACTTCCCAGCTTTCCGTTCACAATCTGGCTCGGAGAAAGAGCCGTGATGCTGAGTAATTCGTAGGTGTTTTCCTCCTGTTCGGTAGCCAGGGAGCGGTAGGCGGAGTAGGGGACGATGATCGTTAACGGAAATGCCAGGATCGCATAATAGGCCAATAGCATTTCTGAACCAGCCGCGGCGTAATAGATTTGCGGCCCGATGATCGCCATGCCGCCCAAGCTGGCGATCCAGCAAGCAGCCAGAATGAGCAGGAAGGTCGAAATAAACTGGCGGCTTTTCAAGGCTTGCCGCGTTTCCTTCACCAGAATCGGGTTGGCCCGATCGGCTATCCTCTCCAGTTGGCGTTCTATTTTACGCCAGGTCAACCAGAGGGCGAGTAGGCTCGCGGTGAGGTACGATTGGCTAACCGAATCACGGGTGCCCGTACGGGGGTCTGTCGGACTCATTGCACTCGGCCCTCCGTGACATGCAGAAAGATATCTTCCAGGCTTTTTGTTTTGCTGGAAAACTCGACGACCTCAAAACCGGCCTCGACGATTTGGCGTAATAAAAGTGCCTGTTCGTTCGGGCCACCTTCGTGAGTCAGCGAGAAATGAGTGTCCACAACCGACACATCCCGCACGCCGTCGCAATTCTCCAGCCAGCGCTGCAGACGATCCGTGCCGGTGAGCAGGCTCAAGTGGACCTGGCAGACAATTTCGGCCTGGGCGCTGATTTCGGCGATCGAGCCGACTGTCAACAAGCGGCCCTTTTCCAGGATGGCGATCTTGTTGCAGATTTCTGCCAGTTCGGTAAGAATGTGCGAGCTGATCAATATGGCCTTGCCGTTTGCGGCCAACTGGGCGATCATTTCACGTAATTCAATGCGAGCCCGGGGGTCGAGACCCGCAGCCGGTTCGTCGAGAACCATCACGGCCGGGTCGTGGATCATCGTGCGGCCGAGACAGAGCCGGCCTTTCATGCCTTTGGAAAGTCCGTCGATCGGTTTGTCGGCCAGTTGATCGAGCAGCGTGAAACGCATCACGTAGTCGATAGCCCGCAGCCGCCGCCGTCCATGCAGACCATAGGAGCGGGCAAAAAAGTCGAGATAATCTCGCACGTTAACGTTCCGATAAGTACCAAAATAGTCTGGCATGAATCCTAGCCGTGTTCGTACCCGGTCGGGATCCTCGACCACCGAAAAGCCGTCGACCAGGGCATCGCCCGAAGTTGGCTCGTCGAGTGTCGCCAGGATTCGCATGCTGGTTGTTTTACCGGCCCCATTGGGGCCGATGTAGCCGAAAACTTCGCCCGAATGGACTTCAAAGCTGACATCGTCCACCGCTCGCGTTTCGCCGAAGTAGCGGCGCAGTTGTCGCAATTCAATCAATGGCCGTCTGGGCTGGATCATGGCTGCCAGATTCCTTGGAGGACATGAAAGCTGGCCACTTCGGCGACCTCGGGTAGCCCTATCGGCGGTCCTGTCGTGGTGATGGCAATAAAAGTGCCAGGAGCAAGTCCTGACCGAGTCTTCGAGAGTGCTGATTCGGGCGTGACAATTCCCTGCAGGTGGCTTTCCAGCAGGTTATTAGAAAGAAGTGCCCCAGAGTAGGTGGGCCGGTATTGTTCGAACGCGCCGGGAGGGAACTGTGGATCATGTTGGGAGAACAGGCTGCGGAGCTTCTGGGTGGCGTTGGCTAAGGAAATGGGTTCCAAGGACGATTCTTCCACGGGAGCTATATCTTCACCCCAGAAGGCCAGTCCCGTAGGATCCACCACAACCAGTGTGCGCAGGTGGGTGCCGAGCTGATTGGCCACGTGCCAACCTCCCTCCGCCGGTTTGATGACAAGCCGTCTGGTGGTCTGCTTCGCGGCGATCAGCATAAACTGAGAGGGCATACGCGAAGGTAACCAGCCGCGGGTCAAGTGTTGGGATTGATTCCACAGCAATTCCCGTCGCCGGCCCGCGATTCGACGCGCCAGGTG
>JAJRWS010000365.1 GCA_024276705.1 Planctomycetota bacterium
CCCGACACCTGGGCTCACGAAAATGAGCCTTTTTCTCTGGGAAACAGGTTCTAGAAATTGCTCGACTTTTGTTCCACCTGTCATCCTGAGCGCAGCGAAGGATCTCCTGCTTGTAGTACGCAGCAATGAGCTCCAACGAGAGATCCTTCAGTCGTCGACCAAAACAAGTTTCGGTGCCCGCTCCCGCAGGATGACAGGAATAATACCGCAGAACGGCGTAATTGTTGACAGAAAACCCACATAAGAACGTGATGCGCATTTTCGGCGGCCCACCTGAACCCTGAACCCTCTTCCCCCGACACCTGACACCCGATCCCGACACCCGATCCCGACACCCGATCCCGACACCCGATCCCGACACCCGATCCCGACACCCGATCCCGATTCCTATCCCGACACCTGACACCTGACACCTGACACCCGACTGTTTGCTGGCCCCAGCCCCTGGGCTCAACTGGCGTGTGGGCTTGCCGGAGTTTGGCGAATCGTGATAATCCAGTTTGCAAGGTCTACCCCAGAACCAGCAGGTAACTACCATGCCGCGAAATAAAACTTACGACAATGCGTCCCAGGCCATTGGCGATACCCCGATGATCCGCATCAATCGCCTGGTGCCCGAGAACCATGCCACCGTCTTTGCCAAATGCGAGTTCTTCAATCCGCTCAATAGCGTCAAGGATCGCATCGGCGCGGCCATGATCGCTTCAGGTGAAAAAGAAGGGCACATCAACCAAGAGACGCACATCATTGAGCCGACCAGCGGCAACACGGGAATCGCCCTGGCCTTTGTCTGTGCCGCCAAAGGGTACCGTCTGACCTTGACCATGCCCGAATCGATGTCCATGGAACGCCGCACCTTGCTACGAGCCTTGGGCGCGGACCTGGTCCTGACACCGGCTAAGGGCGGAATGAAGGCAGCGATCGAAAAAGCGATGGCCATGGTCGACTCCCAGGAAAATGCCTGGATGCCTCATCAATTTGAAAATCCGGCCAATCCGGCCATCCACGAAACGACCACCGGCCCAGAAATCTGGGAAGATTCGGGCCATCAGATCGATGCGGTCGTTGCCGGTGTCGGCACCGGGGGAACGCTCACCGGCGTAGCCCGTTACCTCAAATCCCAGAATGCGTCGTTCCAGGCGATCGCCGTCGAACCGACCGACTCGCCAGTCATTTCCGGTGGTTCCCCGGGGGCACACAAGATCCAAGGCATTGGCGCGGGCTTCATCCCAGGCAACCTCGATATGAAAATTGTCGATGAAACCGTTCTGGTCAGCAACGAAGAAGCTTTCCAATGGGCCCGCCGGCTAGCCAAAGAGGAAGGTATTTTTGCCGGAATCAGTAGTGGGGCAAACATCTGCGCCGCGGCCAAAGTGGCTGCCCGCCCAGAGTACGCCGACAAACGAATCGTTACGATCATTCCGAGCCTGGGGGAACGCTACTTGTCGACCCCTCTGTTTGAAGGACTGGCGGGATAAGAGAAAAATTTATGATTTATGATTTATGATTGATGAATGACGGCAGCTTCGCACTTCTGGTGACTCGATCATCCATCACAAATGTTTTGCAGCAGCATGACACAATCGCTCCCAGCCGATACCTTGAACCTGAAAAGCTCGGCCAGCACTCGGCCGCGACTGCCCGAGTGGCTGCGAGCCAACCTGCCGCTGGTGCAGGCGCAGCGGACTTATAACCAGACTGCGGGGACGGTGCAGCAGGGCGCTTTGCATACCGTCTGCCAGGAAGCCCGTTGCCCGAACATCCACGACTGTTGGACCCGGGGCACGGCAACCTTCATGATTGCCGGAAAAAGCTGCACGCGTGGCTGCCGATTCTGCTCGATTGAGACAATACGTCAGCCCGAACCACCCGATGGCGACGAACCCGAACGCCTGGCCCGAGCTGTCGCGTCGATGGAGTTGTCCCACGTCGTCGTGACCGTGGTCAATCGGGATGACCTGCCGGATGGTGGCGCCAGCCACTACCGGCTATGCGTGGAAGCAATTCACCAGCAGATGCCCCATACCACCATCGAATTGCTCTCGAGCGATCTGGATGGCAACTGGAATGCGCTGTCCAGACTCCTTGCCGGCATCCCGCTGGCGGTGTTTGCCCACAACGTGGAATGCGCCGGCCGCCTGGATACGGAAGTTCGCGATCCTCGCGCTTCGTTCGCAAAGAGCCTGGAAGTCTTGCGCCGGGCCAAACAGTCGCGTCCCGATCTGCTCACCAAGAGCAGCCTGATGGTTGGCCTGGGCGAAACGGACGAAGAGGTGACTGAGGCGATGCGGCAACTGCGTTCCGCCCAGGTCGACCTGCTCACGCTGGGTCAGTACTTAGCACCAGGCCGGCCGGGAACCCGCTTCATCCCGGTCCAGCGGTATGTCCATCCCGACCAGTTCCACGCCTGGGCCGATCAGGCTCGCCAGATCGGTTTCCGGGCAGTCGCCGCCGGACCTCTGGTCCGCAGTTCGTACCGAGCCGGCCAGTTGCTGAGCGAAGCAAGGGAATAGGGCTGGTCTGCGCAAAATATGGGATTGAAGCATTCCCATGGGTTAGCACCTACGGCTAGACGATTCCGCCGCTTCGCGGCTATCTCTATTTGCATCGGCTACTCAGCCCTGTAAAGCCACCTGCGCTGTGGCCAGTCATCTCCCGACTGAATTAGCTTCCTGAACGGGACGAACGGGATTTCTGCCAATTCCGATCAGCTCTTTAGCTTTTATGCGCACTCCACTCCGGATACTTCTCCTCATAGCGAGTTTGTAGGTGTCCCTCTTGGGTGTCCCCTCGTTAGTCCTATAAAGCGCAGTTGCTCAGCTATATGAAACTGCTGGATATCCCCTTGCCATTTATTCTGGTAGACAGGGGATCATCAATTTCAATGAACTCAAACTGGCCGATGGAATATCAAGATTGATCCTTCCTGGAGCCAATAGGACATGAGTGAACCGAGTAGACGGAGGTAACAGAGGATTTGCTCTGGAGTTTCCTCTGTTCCCTTATGTTCAAAATTGTTCAGGGATGGGCCATTTTATAATTGACAGTTACTACTATGGGTGTCCCTCGTTGGTCCTCATGGGTGTCCCTCGTTGGTCATGGTTGGTCCTTTTTCATTCATAAACCGGCGCCCACCGCTTGTCGCGAAAAAGCAACGCTCCCA
>JAJRWS010000366.1 GCA_024276705.1 Planctomycetota bacterium
GTAACAGATAAACCTGCACCATCGGGCCGAACGATGCCTCGAAATTTTCCACGTATTCGTCGCGACATATTTCGTGGTAAATGTAGTCGATCCCGATCCCCAGTTCCTCGTAAGTGGCAGGCGTGAAATTCCGATAGGTCGGATCGTCCGTACCCGAGGCTGCCATCCGCCGGTAGACTGCCTGGCGGAGCTTCTCCTCGAGTTCATGATGGCATTCGTCCACTGTTTGAAAGGGGCCCGACTGCACGACGCGCCGGTAGGTATTGCCGACTCGCTTCGGCGGATGGACTACCCAATCGGGCCGTTCGGCGGATGCGGTGGAATCACTGTTTGCCTTGATGGCCAACGCCTGTTGTTTTCCCTTCCCTCCATGGCCTTCCGAGTCATGGCCTTCCGCGTTTGGGCTTTTCGTGTTTGGCGTGTCTGAATCTTGTTCGGCTGGCGTTGCCCCGTTCTCCTTCTGCTGTTTGTCAGCCGACACGGCTTGGCTCTTCAGGCTCTCCTTCGAGCCGGACGTTTTCGGCCCTTTTGTGGTTTCGGCAGCTGCCGCGGTTTCCGTTGCCGTGGCCTCCTCCAGCTCATTTTTGGCAGCGGTACCCGAATCGCTCTCCGTGGCTCCTGCATGGGTTGCCACCCGTCCGGTGCTGATGGGCGAAACGGTAATCTGCGGCCGGTTGAGACGGTCCCAGAGCCTGTCGACCGAAATCGGGTTATCCTCGGAACACATATTGTGAAATCTGACTTTGGCTACTTCATTACGAGCCTTCTGCTGCGCCACGTTTTCCGCCCGATGGGCGGCACGGCGATGTTCGTATGAGAGCCGCCGGGTGGTGATGCCGCCAAACAACAGCCCGACGAGCAGCAGGGCACCGAGCGCTAGCCCCACCTGGCCCAGAAAAAACCAGATCGAGGCGGCCCGCTTGCCACCGCCCGAGAACAGATTCCAGAGGAGGACCAGGGCCAGCACCACGATCATGACCCCGATGAAATTCACCCTAATCATGCCATTGCTCCTCTCGGTCCATCAATTCCTGCCGGCGGCTTGCCGACAGCCAGGGGCTGGAAAGTTGTACGGTAAAGGCGATCGATGTGGCCAGCAACAGCCCTAGCGGTTGCGGGAACCACCAGAGGAATTGTAGGCCCCAGGCGAACAGCGCGCACCAGAACACCGACCAGAGATTCACCCGGACCGTGCGTAGAAACTCCGCCTGCCGCCACCATTGCAACGACAGAAAGAGCAGCCCGAAATAGGCCGCATAGACCGGCAGCGTCAATGCGTTACCGCCCGAAAGGTCCCATTTCCCGCCCAAAACCTGGCCTTGCTTCCAGTCCAGCATGTCGTTCAGCAGGCCGCCGCCAGGACCGACGCCCCACTGCTGAGACAGCGGCATGTCGAGCAGCAACATGCCTGCCAGGGCCCAGGCTGCCACTCCGACCAGGCCTCCCAATACCAGTTGGGTAAACCGGCGCGGTGCCTGATCCTCCAGCCATCCTTCGGTGAATTTAGCGGGAATCATGATGGCCCAACTGCCAAGCATACTCACCAGGGCAATCCACAGCGTCATCGTCAGGTCAAACCGGCCGCCAACGAAAAAACTGGCCAGCAAGGCCAGCACTGAAGCAATCACCGCGGCCGTGAGCATCGAGCCACACAATTCGGTGAGCTTCTCGCGCGCGGGTCTGGCGGCCAACTGCCGTGCCATGGGCTTCCGCCACGCATGCCGGCGCCGCTTCCACGGCCGCCGGTTGTATTGTCGGGCAGCCGCGGGCCTGGCGGCGGCCGCGCGTACGGATTGCGGTTCCGTAAGAGCTTGTGGCTGTCCGGGAGATCGTGAGTAGTTCGCGGTCTTCCCAGGTTGCAGCACCACCGCCCGCACTGCGCGGTAGATCAGGTACATGAATCCGGTGGTCAGCAGCAAGGGTAACCAGATTTCGATCGAAAGGACCGTGCCGGCGAGCAACAGTGCGACGAGTCCAAATTTGAAATAGGGATGCATGGGGTTGCGCTGGTAACGGTCTTCGGCTTGCCGCCAGAGTGCCCGCAAATTGGCCAGCATGGGCTCTTCGTCCGTTGCGGCAGCCGCATCCGGTACCGGATGCATCCCCTTGGCCTCGGGACTAGCCCGATTCCAGGCAGGATATGGAGCCGGCCCCATGGGGGGCATATGGGGAGCGGGTGGCAATAATTCTCGAATTTGGGCGACGCTGCTGATCCGTTGGTCCGGATCCTTGGCCATCGTTCGCCGTACGATCGTCTGATACGGTTCGGCCAGCGCACTCAAATCGGGCTCGGCCGTGAGGTGTTTCATGAGCACTTCACCGACGCTCTCTCCTTCAAACGGTACGTGCCCGGTAAGCATTTCGTACAGGATGATTCCCAGGGCGTAGATGTCGATTTCGCGGCCGTAGCGGCCATTGGCAATTTCCGGTGCCATGTAGTGTACGGTGCCGACACTTTCGGTCTGGCCGCTGCGGCGACTGCAGGAGATGAATTTCGACAGGCCATAGTCGCCGATTTTTACGGTCCCACCGCCGCCACCAGGCCCGCCTTCGATCGCTTCGCCGCCACCCGCCCACGGATCCATGAACAGATTGGCCGGTTTCATGTCGCGGTGGACGATGCCATGATCGTGCAGATAACCGACTCCCGCCGAAATGCCATGGATCCAATGCAGCACCTGGTCGATCGGCATGCCGTCCGGGTGCTGGTCGATCACCTCGTCGAGCGACTGGCCTGAAACGTACTCCATGACCACCCAGCGATCGCCGTGCGCGTCGTTACGGATATCGTACAAAGCAACCAGGTTGGGGTGTTTCAAGTTCAGGCAGTGGGTGACTCCCCGCAGTTCGATGTCCAGGTTGCGCCGGATCAGTTTGAGGGCGACTTCCTTGCCCGCGTCGCTGATGGCGAAATAGACTTCCCCAAACCCACCGCGGCCTACTCCGCGCTTGATGGTGTACCCCTCCAGCGGTTGCGAACCACTAGCGTAGGTAAAGCGCTGCGTCGTCTCGGGCCGATCGGCCGATTCAGATTCAGGCAAAGGCACGTTCATGGGTACGAGCGTTTTCATGGTGGTCCATAATGGGGAAAACCTGAATTCTATTGTAACTGAACACTTTAGGATCGTTCGAGAAATAACTGTCCGATGTCCCCTCGCCCCTTTGGGGAGAGGGCAGGGTGAGGGGCCTGGAAATATGCCAGTTATTTCTCGAACGATCCTTAGCCGTCTGAAGTAGGCTCCACTGTGAGGGAGGGGCTTGGAACCTTTTTTCGTGGCCAAACCGCTTTCCCCGGGGCAAGCATGCAACTGCCACGAAAAAAGGTTCCAGACCCCGGCGATTTACGCTTTTTCTTCAGACGGCTAAAGTGTTACTAATTCCTCAATACTCAGTCCAATGGAATCATTCTCCAGGCGACCGATTCCGACCAGGTCGGCCTGGGGGTCGTAAGGCCGACCATCGACCTCAAGAGACATCTGGGTGTGAGCCTTCAGTTGTTTGCCCCGTCCGACCAGGACCAGATCGTCGGGCCAGTGACGGCAGCGAATATGGGCATGATCCCGCGGGCCTAAAATGCAGTTGTCCGCCATCAGTACGATCGCGTCGACGGCCGGCTCGATCCGATGGTGCGATTCGGGGATCAGCAAGGCGGTGGCACTGAGCGCATGGGGTCGATGAAATCGCAATTGGACCGAATCGCCTAACTGCAGTAAGGCTTGATCCCTGAGGACCCTGGGCCCGGTCAATTTCACGCCATCGACTCGAACGGTATGGATTGGCGTCAAGACATACGATTCCCCTTCACGACAAATCACCGCATGCCGGCGTGACAAATCGGCCTGGATGGAAATGTCAGCCTTTCCGCAAGGCGACGCCTGTCCCAGGCTCACCTGGTCAGCCAGGCAGAGCAGGTACCCACCCACTGCATCGATCCACACAACCAGGCGACCACCAGGTGCTTCTTTTTTGATTTTGACATCCACCATGGCGATACTTCCACTGTATGTGGCAGGGGATTCTTGCCACGCCAAGGCAACCTGGCTGTCGGAGGGGGACGGCTTTCGCCGCCAAGGCCTATTCCGCCCATTGTTGGGGTGGTACGACAGGGTTGCTTTTACGGCCACTGCCTGCCAGGCCCGACGTCTGGCCTGGCGGGCCGCATTATGTTCTGAAGCTAATTCTAGCATCGCCTCGGCGGTGACAAGAACCTGTGGCCAATCTTCCTCGCCCAGCGCCTGGTGCAGTTCGACCTGAAGCTGCCTGAAGGGTTGGGCCTGGGCTCGCACCGATTTTTCACGGGCCTCCAAGGCAGCTCTCAGCCGACCATCTTCCCCATCGGACACGCAGGTTTCGTCGGGGTGAGGGTCGTCTGCTGGTCGCCTGCGATGCGTATCGGACAATACCATGGCGGAGTTCTCCACGGGAACCAATCGGGCCGCCCGTTGCAGGCCGTTGGCAGCTTCCAACATTTGGCCTCTGGACACTTGTCGCTCGACCTGGAGCAACCGTTGCGCGACGAGCCGGTAAGGTTGACTGGCCGACCGGTCGGGCTGCTGTCGGTCGAGTCGATCGAGTTCGTCCAGTGCCCCTTGCGGTTCGGCCTGACGCAAACAACGCCGCACCTTGGCCAGTCCACGCCCGTAGTGGGCATTTCGCAGGGTGGCAATCGTCTCGTCCCGGCCACCCAACCGGGCGGCCTGCTGCAAATCGTGCCAACCCGCCGACGTATCACCTCTCGTGATGTGGTCTCTGGCTCGCTGGAGCAACTGCCCGGCCAATTGACTGGCCGGTTTCCTGGCCGGCCAGAACTCTCGCAGCGATGGCTGCTCGAGCAATCGGGCCGCCTCGTCCCACCGCCCTGCCTTCAAGGCCCGGCGAGCATCGCGAATTTTCAAACGCCAGGAGGGGAACATGAGGGGGAGCCAGAGGGTGAGGATTGTCGGGTGTCAGGTGTCGGGTGTCGGGTGTCAAGTGTCGGGTGTCAAGTGTCAGGGGAAAAGGGTTTAGGGTTCAGGGAACGAGGGTTTAGGGTTTCGGAAAAAATGGATTGGCTGGGTTGTTGTGTTTTTTCTTGCACTTTGATGTGGAGCTGACGACCGCTTGGGCGTGGCAGTAAATTTGGAGTGGTGTGTAATGGTTGGCGACGTAGCCGCGTCTCTCCGAGACACGGGCGGCCGGCTCAAAGAGCCGCATGCTAACGGCGTGGCTTTGCCACGTCTGCACAGTCTCGCCAGAGACTGTGCTACGTGGGGGAAATTGGCTGTTGGGGTTCAGGGTTGGGGCCTATGCCGTTGAATTACCGTGATTTTAACAAGCCCGCGTGCGCCCCTGTCATCCTGAACCGAGTAGCACGAGGGGAAGGATCTCCGTTCTATTGTGTTACATCTGGCTGAACGGAAATCCTTCGCTGTGCTCAGGATGACAGGCGGATCCATTTGGGAACTATGGCGTCTCTACTTCTTCTTCGTAGCTGGCCGTGGCGAACTTGGAATCTCCGGGGGAATCTTCAGATTCACCCATGTGAAAATATTCCGCCACCTGATCGGCGATGTTTTCCGTTGCCGCTCTATCAAGGGGAATCTCGGTTTGAAAATGGATATCCGCATTGGCCAGTTTGGCGGCCACATCCAGGCGAGTCCGGATCTCAAGCATCAACTGCTTGGCTCGTGCCAACTGGCTGTCGTCCAGTTGCAAATCGTTGGATGCCTGTGCCACTTCCACCAGCTTCAGCTTGGCTTCGAGGTTTGCCACATCCACTTGCAGCTGCCGTTGGGCTGTCATCATGGCGGAGAGCTTCTGCCGGGCGGCATCCAAGTTGTGCTGACGCGCGTCGCGCATATCGCGCAAGCTGCCGAGCGTGGCATCCGCTGTCTTGAAGCGAGCAAACCGGCGCGACAGATCTTGGCGTACTTCGCCCACCGAATAGCGGCGGCCCGCATAACGGAATACCGACTCTCCCGTTTTCAGATCCGATTGCAGACGCATGATTTCCGATTTGTCCTTACTCGTTTTTTTCTCGGCCTGGCCAATTTGCTTGTCGAGATTTGCCACCTCCACTTCCTCCTTGGCAATCACATGCATCGACCGGCGGATTTCAGGTTCCAGATCTCGCACCATCTTCCGCGCCCGATCGATCTGGAACTCCATCGGCACGCTATCCTGCACCTGAGCGGAAACCCGTTCGTACGAAGTTGACAGGTAGCTCAAGGCGTCGCTGCCCAACAAAAAACCAGCCAACAAGGCCACAGCCAACCCACCCATAATTACTTTGCGAAACATCGTTCTAACCTCCGAACCTCGGTTTTGCCTGTCTGCGAACAGGCGAGAAAAACTTTCTGGGTAGACCGCCCAGGGTTACCGGCTTTGCCATGTTTCCCTTAAACTTCCCGCAGGCAACCTGCGTCCTCCCGCGGAGCAAGCGACTGCGGCAGAAGCTATTTAGCCCCATGGGAGGCAAAATAGAGGCGATCTACAGGGGATTTCGCCTCCCAAGAGCTATTCTTGGAAAAAATGCCCGATTTTTTCATAACCGCACTCGATTGGGGCCATCAGGGGGGGGCAGTTGGTTGCCAGTTTACCCGTTGGTGGTAATATTTCATGGCACCGCCCGATCGTGTTATCATGATGTGCCGTCCAATCAACCTCTCACAACAACCGTTCTATTTGAGAAGACCATGTTTTTAATCTTGATTTCCCGTAGCCCACGAGGTCCCCGGTCGGGTTCGTGGATTGCCTTGGGTGCGGCCGCCCGATCCTTCTACTTGTTGGCTCTTCTTTTAGCCTTTCCACTCCTGGCGGGATGCAACTCGGCCGATTCTCAATACCCGCTCGCGGGTATTCTGCTCACCGAGGAACCCGCCGGCGCGCGGACCGTACTCGAAGTGCGCGAAGCGTTACTGGGTCCTGAAGAAGGCGCGCACCTTCACGCCGACAGTGAGCATGCCGAACACGAGCATGCCGATGGGACGCATGCCGAGCAGGAACAGGTTGAACATGACGCAGACCACGACCATGCGGAGCACGAGGCTCTTCACAATGTGGCCCATGATAGTGGCCAGGAGCATGTTTCGGAGGGAGCGGAAGAGGATCACCAGCACGGCGGCCATGACGCCGAGCCGGGCGGCAATCACCAGGGCACGCATGCCAAGTCCCCGGACGATCACCAGACCGACGATCACCAGGATACGCACTCCAGGCCGCATGAAGGAGCGAAACCGGATGAGCCAGCCGGACCCATGGAAGTCGTTGTCGTGGGCCGGGTTGGTGGGTTGGCCAATCCGTGGCAGCAGACCGAGCCCGACTTTCCATTTGTCGAAGGCGTGGCGAAATTTTTCCTGGCCGATCCGAGTGCTGTCGCCGAGCACCAGGCCAATGGCCATCATCACGCACCGGGCGCGGACTGCGCCTTCTGTGCCTCCCATACCGGAGACAGCTCAGCCATGCTGGCGGTTGTACAATTCAAGGACAAGCAGGGCCAGGTTTTGCACCGTGATGCGCGCCGATGGTTCACGCTGAAAGAAAACGAAACGGTGGTCGTTCATGGCCAGGCGCGGATCGTCGCGGGGGGCCTGTTGGTCGTCGACGCCGACAGCCTGTATGTCCGCCGGTAGAAGTAGTTCGAGGTCATTGTACCGAATCACATTTCTTTACTCCGAAGGCGTGGGGGGGCAGGGACGCACTTGGCCCGTTTGCCGCGAGTGGCCCCCGTGTGTGGCACGTCCCTGGAGCCAGGGCAAGAGATGATGGGAGGACGAACAGGCTTAGCCTCCCTGGCGAAGGGCGTGGTTGGTGCGTGGCGGTGGACACAATACTTGCGTCTCGGGGTATGGACAGGGTTCGCTAGACATTGTTCCGGGAATTGCGGCGGCCCATTCGCGTTGAGTCACATCGTACCGGAGTGTCGAATCGCAAATGCTATACAATGTGCTAACTTGTGCGAAAATCCAAAGCGACAGCTGCGCAGTCGCACTCCATAATATGGAGTGCTGCGGCGCAGCCGTAGCTTTGGATTTTTACCCATCCGCAAACGTTGAACTCCTACCCAGTGATGGAATCCCAAGGAGCTCCTGGCTGACTTGGGCAACCAGTTGGTCGTCATTGGCCATCGTTCGCTTCCTTGCTTTCCAGGCCCCCCCTATTGAGACAGAAATTAGACCGGAGCATGCCGGGTCTATGTAAAATGAATATTCAAGTTGCAGATTACATGTTTTGTGTGTTATAATTCACGCATGGCACTCAAGTACTTACCAAGGGCATGCGAAACCATATTGCAGGAGGCTGTCCGCCAATTTCCCGTTGTCGGCCTGACAGGACCTCGCCAGACCGGTAAGTCGACCACGCTGCGGAAGTTGTTTCCAGGGTACCAGTACACAACATTGGACGATCCAACATTACGCTCTCGCGCCACGACCGACCCAGGACTTTTTATCGAATCGATGGGCACACCCTGCATTATCGATGAGATACAATATGCACCGGAACTCCTGCCGTACATCAAGATGCAGGTGGACAAGGGCCGGCCACGGACGGGCCAATATCTATTGACCGGTTCGCAGATCTTTCCACTTATGTCCGGCATCACGGAATCGTTGGCCGGAAGAATTTCTCTATTCGAACTCCTTGGCTTCTCTCTGGACGAGCTTGGACTCAATAAGCGAGGGAGCTCCACTCCTAAGTTATTCGAAACACTGTTTCGTGGTTTCTATCCTGAACCGGCTGTCCACGGGGTCGATTCCAGGCTCTTTTATGGCTCCTACTTGCAGACTTACCTTGAGCGAGATATCCGCCAGATTTCCTCGGTGCATGATTTACGGTTATTCCAGCAATTCCTGGAGCTCTTGGCCGCACGCGTAGGGAATCTCCTGAATATGAACGAACTGGCGCGAGATTGTGGTATCAGCCACACCACGGCACGTAAGTGGATCTCTCTGCTTGAATCGACACGGATCGTTTATCTGCTGCGACCCTACTTCAAAAACATCAGCAAACGAGTCATGAAGAGTCCCAAGGTTTACTTCACGGACACGGGGCTTCTAGCCCACTTGCTTCGCTATCCCACGCCGGAAACGGTTCAAAGCGGTCCCATGAGTGGTGCCTTCTTTGAAAATCTAATCATTATCGAATTTCTCAAGCGGAAACTCAATCATGGCCACCTTTGGGAGCTCTATTTCTATCGCGATTCCAACGGGAAAGAGGTAGACCTCATTCTTGAGAGCGCGCATGATCTACACCTGGTGGAGATCAAACTAAAAAAGACCATTCATCCGGCAGATGCGAGATCCCTCGCATCCTTTCCTGAAACCGGCTGCGAACAAAATAAATACCTACTTTCCTGCCACCCGGACGTAGCGCCCCTGACACGGGACATCCAGGCCCTCCCATGGTGGAAGGCCTCGCGGATTGCTGGGGAGGGCGCAAATATTTCGTAGTGCGTCCTGCCCCCTTCATCATCTGATACAAGCCGAATTGCCCAATCGTATGAGTCGCATCGTGCCGGAATGTCGAATCGTAAGTGCTATACGATGTGCTAATTCGTGCGAAAATCCAAAGCGACAGCTGCGCAGTCGCACTCCATAATATGGAGTGCTGCGGCGCAGCCGTAGCTTTGGATTTTTACCCACTCGCAAACGTTGAACTCCTACCCAGTTATGGAATCCAAAGGAGCTCCTGGCTGACTTGGGCAACCAGTTGATCGTCATTGGCCATCGTTCGCTTCCTTGCTTTCCAGGCCCCCCCCCTATTGAGACAGAAATTCAACCGGAGCATGCCGGGTCTATGTAAAATGAATATTACAAGAAAGGTTACCCAGGGTTGCGCAAAGGCTCGCAATACTCGCATTTGCTCCACCCCGGGCTGATTTAGGACCGTCCCTTCGGGACTAGAACAGACTCTACGAAGTGCCTATCGATGACCACCCATTGAACACCCCGGTTCGGGACCATGCCACTGCCAATCGATGCGGCGGTTACAGACTATCGTATTACCAAAGAAAGTGGGCCAAGAAACCATGCTCAAAGTGCTGGCATGCTCGCCACGTTTTGGGATCGCACCCTCGTCGAAATGCAAAAAGAATCGCCAGGTCATTTCCATTGGCCGGCGCTTGACGTCGATCTCAGTCTCGAATCGATTCGCAATCCTGAACGGTTTTCGCTAAAATGCCACGAAGGTGTTTTTAACGTGAAAGCGAGACCAGATACCTCAGCCCTGGCATCATAGTTGCGCGAAGCCAAAAAGCATTGGCCATCTACCGTGCCAATTCCAACATCAAAAAAGGAGTTTAAACGAATCATGGGCCAATTCCTCCGCATCGGTTTTGTTGCCGAAGCCACGACCCGATTGCCTGACGGCATTTCAACCAATGACTTGTCGAAAGAAATCAACGGTATTTACTCGCCCGAGACTTACGACTTTATTGAAGCAGAAGGAAAAATTACTCTGAAGCTAAATTCGGCTACGGTCCATGAAGAGTTGCTCCCCTTTGTCCGCCAGGTTTATGAAGATTACCATGGGCCTACTGGTAGAGAGCGTTTGCAAGAAGTGGTTGACTTCATTACGGAAATCGCTGAAGAGCATGACTGGCTCGAAAAAGCGGAGAAAGAATGCTTGCCCGATTTCTACCCGATAAAACATGACCTGCACGACGATTTCAATGTTTCTGGAAATACAGTCTGGTTGTATACAAACGTGATACAACTCGGGTCGGAGGGCAAGTTCTTAATGGAAGAATATAGCAATACTCTTAGTTTTCTAGAGACCTGCGCCCACCGAGCCTATGCTAAATTCAGGCTTGGAAAAGCATTCCGGGTATTTGTGCTTTAGGTCGCCAATCTTTGGATACAATGACCGGAGAGCGAACTGCCCAATTCAGGAATCATCGCCACGCACATACCGCACCGTTATCACGGTCGATAATCCCAATCAGATTGTCTTGAACAATGCGACAGAGATCCTTCGCTGCGCTCAGGATGACAGGCAGAGCCTCGCGTGTTTGGCATCACGGATCTGTGAAAGCATACGGAATACGAGGTGCGAAGCGCCAGCGAGTGAACTAGTCGTAAGTTGTTCACTTGCGGTTTTGACGATGACGAAGCAGGTAGCACCACCAGTTGCTAAAGGATTCGCCGCCTACGCCCACCTGCTCACGATCGGAACGACGCGCTGGTAGCCGGCTAACTGAGGAACAATATCGCTGACCTTGGTTCCAAGTGAGTTGGTACCGATAAAACTATCGGGATCGTCGCAGAGCAGTTCCGGATCGCCGCGGACGATGCTCTGAATTTCGAACCGATGGAGATGCGAGTTCGTCCATCCCATGGCGGTTTGAATGCACTCGTGCAGCTTATCGACCGAGCAATCTTTAGTCTGGATGCGTCGCCAAATCGCGAGTTCGGTATCAAACAGAGTGATTTTGAACTGGCAAAGACGTTTAGAAGGCGCAATGGCAGCAAAATTCCATGTCTCTCATTCTATTGACTCCGCGAGTGGCCCCTGTGTGTGGCACGTCCCTGGAGCCAGGGCAGGAGATGATAGGAAGATTAACAGGCTGGGCCCCCTGGCGAAGGGCGTGGTAGGCGCGCGATGGACACAATACTTGCGTCCGGGCGCATGACAGGGTTCGCCAGGCATTGGTCCGGGAATTGCGGCGGCCCGTTCGTGGTGCCTGCACGGCCCTGCCCTGAAAGGAGCCGTCCCCCCGAATCGCAACTGCTATACGATGGGCTAATTCGTGCGAAAATCCAAAGCGACAGCTGCGCAGTCGCACTCCATAATATGGAGTGCTGCGGCGCAGCCGTAGCTTTGGATTGTTACCCACTCGCAAACGTTGAATTCCTGCCCAGTGATGGAATCCAAAGGAGCTCCTGGCTGACTTGGGCAACCAGTTGATCGTCATTGGCCATCGTCCGCTTCCTTGCTTTCCAGGCCCCCCCCTATAGAGACAGAAATTAGACCGGAGCATGCTGGGGCTATGTAAAGCGAACAAGTTCATCGGTACGATCTTGTTGCATTCAGGATTACTCCCCCGAGAGGCCGAACGCGGGTCCGGTGCTCCACACTACACGGTTCACATAGTCGGTGTAGCTCATGATGATTCGCACCACTTTGTCCGATACGTTCGGCATGCTGTAGTCGGCCACCCGCCGAAATAGCCGTTCCTGATCACGTGGTTGGAGGATCGCAACCTCGAGCGCTTGACGAATCCGTTCTGGATTCAAACCGGTGAACATGACGGCGGCCTCTTCCATGCCTTCGGGCCGCTCGTGTGCCTCGCGAATGTTGATTGCGGGAAAATTTAAAATCGACGATTCCTCGGTAATGGTACCACTGTCGGAAAGCACCCCTTTGGCATCCATCTCCAACCGTACGAACTCCGAAAAAGCCAGCGGCTTGGAAAGCTGAATTCGTGGGTCGAATTCGACTTTTAACTCGTCCACTTTCTTACGGGTGCGCGGGTGCGTGGAGACGATCACCGGGCAGTTGTAATCGATTGCGATCTGGTTGAGCGAAGTAACGAGATTCCGGAACAGTGCCGGATTGTCGATGTTTTCTTCTCGATGAGCGCTGACCACGAAGTAACATCGGGGCGTTAGTTTCATTCGGTCGAGCACGTCCGATGCTGCAATTCTTTCCCGGTAGTAGTTCAGCACTTCAAACATGGGGCTGCCCGTCTTGATCACCCGATCGGGCGGCAAGCCTTCACGCAATAAATACTCCCGGGCAATGTCGCTGTACGGCATATTGATGTCGCTGATGTGGTCGACAATTTTGCGATTGATTTCCTCTGGTACACGCTGATCGAAACAACGATTTCCCGCCTCCATGTGGAAAACGGGCACTTTCCGCCGTTTGGCGGCGATGGCCGCCAAACAGCTATTGGTATCTCCCAGGATCAGAACTGCATCCGGCTGATGTTTTGTTAGCACGCGATCCATGCGATGGATCGTGTTGCCGATGGTTTCAGCCGGGCTGGAGCCGGCTGCGTCCAGGAATACATCCGGTTTGGAAATGTCCAAGTCGGCAAAGAAGATTTCGTTCAGCTCGTAGTCGTAGTTCTGGCCCGTGTGAACCAGGACGCAATCCAATTGTCGACGTACCGCCGCGATAACCCGAGACAGGCGGATGATCTCTGGCCGTGTTCCGACCACAATCATGACTTTGAGCCTTTTCACTTCAGCACTTCTTCCCAGTAGGTATCAGGGTTGTTGGGGTCGAACACTTCGTTGGCCCAGAAAAGAGTGACCATTTCCGTAGCGCCGACATTTTCGATCGAATGGGTATAGCCGGGTGGAATATCGACAATTTTGATGTCCGTGTCGTCCACTGGATATTCGAGCACTTCATTCGAGTCGACATGGCGAAAGCGGATCA
>JAJRWS010000367.1 GCA_024276705.1 Planctomycetota bacterium
CTTCCGCCTCCCGTTTCGCTAACAGAAATTTCCGGTTGGTTGAGATATCGGACCCGATTGTTGGATGGGTTGCCAAAAACATAGGCGCCTCCCAGATGGACCAGGCGGCGGCCGTTTTGCTCCGCCCATGGCAAGAAGGTGATTCGGGTAGCCAACGCATAGCCGCCACTGTCGCCGACATTGCCGCCAAAGAGTCCGGTTGGGAAGCGGAACGTCGAGAGGGCCCAGGTCATTCGTTCCTGGGAGTCATGGTCCTGGAATCCGATGCCAATCTGTCGGAAGGGCAGGAAAGCAAAGGGTAAACCGCGTTCCAGGAAGGTAAGTTCCTTGACACTGGTCTGTCCATCCATTCCAAAAGGCTGACGCCACTGCCCGAACCGTAGTTTGCCCAGGAGGGGCAACTCTTGCAGGTCGAAGTAAACCTCCATGAAATTGGGCCGGCCGGGAAAGGCAAAGTCGAACTCGACCATGTAGCCAACCTGCTCCCATGCCTGCCCGTGCGCGTTGAGCCGGGCACGGCGAAAGTCGGCCCCGTCCTGGGCATCGCCCACCGTGGCGACGTTGTTGGCATCTTGAGAAAACCAGACTGCGTCAGCCTGAAAAAAACCGCCCAGCTTCACGGTTGGATAAGACGACTGCGGGAGATGCGAACCACAGGTGTCCAGGTTGGTGGGAGCGATGGGCTGAAGATCGACTGGGAGTGGAGTCATCCTCTCTGCCCATGGATTTTGAGTCGCCTCGGGAGCTAGCAGTGGCAATGGGGGGCCGGGAAATAAATTCTCGGGTGTATCCGTGTGTAGGGCCCGGACTTCGGCTTCTAATTGTGCTAGTCGTTGTTGAAGCTGTTGGTAGTCACCCTCCTGAGCGCCAATAGGGGCTGCTAGCATTGCTGCCAATATGCAGGTGGCAAGCACTCCCCAGCAGACGTTTTTGGTATTCCAGCGGTTGTGGAGCATGGCGGCCATCCTTGGCTGTTCCGTAGAAGTTTTGTAAAAGTTAAGAGCTGGGCTGGGAGTGGCACGTCACAAAGGCTGCTTTTACGCAAGGTTTCGCCTATAAAATGCGGGGCTGCTAGCGTTGCAGGATGAGATTGTAGGGTACGTGAAATTGCTTGCTGGCTACGGCACAAATTGCCGGTCTGTCAGTGGTCCGTTAGGGGAAATGGTGGCTAGAGCCAGCGCGAAGATTATTTCTGCCTTCATTTCAAGATTGGATCGGGTATTGAAACGGATTCCTTTCCTTGATTTCGACCAGATCAAGGGAGGAACTTCAATTACGTTCGTACTGTGAGTTTCCATGTTGTGATGGGTGAAGAGGTTGGACTGCTCCTCGCTGGGTTCTCAATGTTCCATCACAAAATGGTCCCTGCGAATGACCGCCACGTTTTCGACGCAGATGGTTACATGATGGTTGTTGATGATGTCCTGCCGTAAATAATCGATCAACGCATCCACGACAGGGGCGGAAGCGACCACTTCAATCCGGATTCGCTGCTTGACTTCCGGATGTTCGCTGCTGTTTTCAAGAAGGCCCGCACCGCGGCATGGGATGGCCGTGTAGCCAGTCGCACCGAGCTGAAGAAAACGGCTTTCAATCTCCTCTTCCAGGGACTGGCTGGCGATCACCGTCAGTCGGCGCAATCGTGTCAAGCTGCGTTTTTGAGTCGCCAATTCGTTACTGGACAATCCATGGTGGCCATCGAGGCCCACCACTTTCAACGTGACTCCCGCGAGGGAAAAGTCCCGTTTCATTTCCTGCAATTTCCCCATCACGCTGTGGTCCACAAGTCGTGTTTGGCCCAGGTCGAGAATGACATTCTTTTTATCCTTCAAGCCCAGGTCGACGAGTTGCCTGCGAAATGGAATCCAGTTACTGAAAACAGCCGAATATCGTGCCGTGACGAGCACCGTATCCTCACTTTGGGTTTCCACATCGAGATAGGGCTTGAAGACCGAACGCAAGGGTACTCCATTGAGCAGGTGGATCAGTACCTTGACGAAAATTCCAATGGCAATGCCAACCAGCAAGTCGGTGGCCAGTACCGCCAGCAAGGTCACGACAAAGATGAGCAACTGTTCTTTGCCAATTCGCAGGACGTGCATGAACTCACTAGGATGGGTCAGGCGAAAGCCCGTGTAAACCAACATGGCCGCAAGCGCCGCCAAAGGGATTAAGTGGAGTACGGTCGGTATCAGGGCCACGCAGACCAGCAAGAAAATTCCATGCCATAGGTCTGCGAAACGTGTCCGTGCGCCATTGTCGATATTCGCTTTGCTACGGACGATTTCAGAGATCATCGGCAGGCCGCCAACCAGCGCGCAGGCTACATTGCCCAGGCCGACCGCGATCATATCCCGGTCCAGATTAGTTTTGCGTTTCCAGGGGTCGATAAGATCGATCGCTTTCGCACTGAGCAGCGATTCTAAACTACCGATGACAAAAAACATGAAAACCCATTTCCAGGCCACCGGTTGTTTTAAGGCGGTGAAATCGGGGAAGGTCAGATCGTTGAACATGCCAAACATATGGTCGGGCATCGCCACCAGGTATTCCTCGCCCAACTGATATTCATGGCCATGGAAGGAATAGATGTGAGTATGAGTCAGATCGAAAGCCATGCCCAACGGCACGGCCACAAGCAACACAATCATCGGACCGGGAATTGTTTTGAATGCTTTGTGGAGCTTTTGGACCGATGGCCAGAGGAACATAATCAGTAGACTCACGCCGCCTACCACGGCGATCTCCGGATTCATCTCCTTGAAAAAATGAGGAATTTCACGGATCATTTCCAGTGGCTCGCCTTTTGCCCCACGGACTCCCAATGCGATCGGCAACTGTTTG
Source organism: Planctomycetota bacterium (assembly GCA_024276705.1). GTDB lineage: Bacteria > Planctomycetota > Planctomycetia > Pirellulales > Lacipirellulaceae > JAJRWS01. Next base: position 2,845 of record JAJRWS010000367.1, read on the forward strand.
ACCATGATAATCACGCCAATGGCCGCCAACATGCCGTGCACTGCCGCCAGAGGGAAAAATTCCGCCAGGATTCCCGCCCGAAAAACACCAAATAGAATTTGCAACACGGCCGCCACCACGCCGACTGCCAACGCCATCTTGTAGGCAGTGATGTCAGTCGCGGTAAAACCGCCTATCGGGCCATCTCCGCCAAATGCTTCGACGCAGCCGATGGCAATTACGATCAGGCCTGCCGCGGGCCCTTTGATGGTTAATTCGGAATCGCTGATGAAGGTTGTCAGGATCGCGCCGATGATCGCGGTGAAAATGCCCGCGATGGCCGGATACCCACAAGCCAAGGCGATTCCAAGGCAGAGTGGCAAGGCGATTAAAAAGACCAGAAACCCGGAGAGAATGTCGTATCTGAAATATTTTACGAATCCCGCCGCGTTACCGCGGGGAATGTCGGAATCGTCCATGGTGGAAATTGGAATGGGAGGGGTTGACATGACACGAGTTCTCGAGGGAAAGGGATAATGGGGCTTATTGCACTTCGTTGGCGTGCTGTTCGCCTGAATTCTTACAGTCGATTCGTCCCAGCAGACGCAGGAGTCCGTCCAGGATGGTCAGCGGATGGGGCGGGCAACCGGGAATGTACAGATCTACCGACAACAGGCCGTCGACGCCGTTATTCACTTCGGCGTGGTCAATGTAGGGGCCGCCGCTGATGGCACATGCTCCAACCGCGATCACGAATTTTGGCGAGGGGGTGGCCGCGTAGGC
>JAJRWS010000368.1 GCA_024276705.1 Planctomycetota bacterium
ACCCCAGTAAATTCCGCCGCGAAAGGACGGATCGGCACCATGTCCGGTTGCTCGTTTCGCATCGCCGTGGTGTAACGATTCAGCCTCTCGGCATAACGGCGCTGCGTCTCAGTCATTGCCGAACTCGGTTTTGTTGGTGGTTGCATGATTCATCCGTAAGTCGACTATTTGAAATTGCGAGTTGCGGTTAAACGGAAACTAACTGGCCACCAGATCGCGGGCCACGCTTACCGCCGACACGGCATCTCCGGCATAGCCGTCGGCGCCAATGTCACGAGCGAACTGCTCCGAGATGGGTGCGCCACCCACAATCGTCTTGAACCCATCCAGCCCGGCTCCTTGCAACTCGCGAATGGTCGCTTTCATCGCCGGCATGGTCGTGGTCAGCAACGATGACAAGCCGACCAGTTGCGGCTGATGTTCCGCAACGGCTTCGAGGAATCTGGCAGGCGCCACATCGGTTCCCAGGTCGATCACTTCGATATTGGCTCCTTTCCACATCATGATCACCAGATTCTTGCCCAGGTCATGCAAATCGCCCTTCACCGTGCCAATAATAGCCTTAAGGTCGGCCTTGATCCCTTCCGCCACCAGAATCGGCTCCAGTAACTCAACCCCTGTCTTCATGGCACGAGATGCGAACAGCATCTCCGGAACGTAGGCCTGGCCGCATTGGAACCGCTGCCCGACAATATCCATGGCTCCCACCATGCAGTCGAGTATCGCCTTGGGATCCACTGATTCTGCCAACACCGCGCGCGTTAACGAGCTGGTCAAATCGCAATTACCCGCCTGAATGGCTGCGTCAAGATCGTCCAGTAACGGCATGAAGTGGTTCCTTATTTCAGTGGCTGTAACGTCATTTCCTTAATCGCAACCTGCATTCCGTTGAACACCTCGCCCGGATGGACCTGAATGCCAATTTTTCCATGGTCTGAAGCATCGTCGCGCACGTCCGCCACCTTCGCTTCGTTGAGATGCAGAAAATGGCGATCGCCTTCGACCCGTATCACCAGGCGGTTCCAGCCCTCACGGTGGACCAGCTTGGGATTCTTGTTGATCGCGATAAACATCTTGCCTGGACAATAGAGCGAACCGCTGTAGGCAAGCGGATCCTTATATTCCAGGATGTCTGCCTGGTACGCCTGGGACGGCGATTGATACCGGTACCAGATACCCGTATTGGCCGGCCAGTGAACTTTGTAGGTGACCACCAGACGGAAATTGTCGAATGATGCCTCGGTCAGCAAATCGCCGGCCGCCCCATCCGGACCCTGGCGACCTATGAGCAGGCCATCGCGTACTTCCCAGGATGCGTCTCCCACCTGCTGCCAGCCTGTCAGGTCCTTACCATTGAACAGAGCGATTGGCGCACTCTTTGATTTTACCGACTTAGGCGACTCTGCCAATACAGAATCGGCAGCCTGGCCCCGGGCCGTAAGTACCAGCATAACCAACAGAGACACACCTAGGGGAGCGGCAACCGCTCGGAACAAATCAATCTTTCCATGACACCAGACAACTCCAGTACTTATGGATTCCCACCCTATAGGCCTCCGCCGAATGGAACAAACACTGCCATAGTCGATCGTTTTCATATCCAACCGCTCTCTTTTATTGATCCCGTGGATGGCCCCGCAACTGCTCTGCAAACCAGCACAAGCCTGTTGATAATACTCCGGCACACCCTCACAGGGTGGTCTGACAGACTCATGGACCTACCCCGATACCCGGCCAGCCATTCTGGCCTTCTGGTCCGGAAAATACTTACCTGCGACTCGAAATAGGACCATGACGTCACATTTTCAGCATTGTATCACTCCGCAAGTCATATGCAATCGGGGTCAGCTCTTGACAGTTGACATTTCCTTGATCAGCTTATTCAAACGTCGGGCAAGACTTCGGTCATGCTTTGCTTTTTCCTCCAGTCGCTGCAGGACTCGATGGACACCGCTACCATCGCTGTAGTGATAATCCTTGGCAACGACCGTCATTCGTTCCCCGCCAAGACGAACACGGAGCCAGATCACGATTCGGCGGTCCGACTCTTGCTCGACCAACGAGTCTATCCTCCGTTTGGTTTCCTCGGCATTCGCACGACGATGCCAGTGGATTTCTTCTTCACCTTCCGAGTCGGCCACCAGACGACAGACCTTATTCCACAAACTCTTGCCTCCCAGGACCAAACCACCCCGAAGATCTTTCCATGGCGAAGCTAGGACTTCTCCAAACATCATGTCAATCTGTCGCCGGTACTCGATCTGGGCCACGCGACGGGTACGGCCAAAATAGCTCAACCAGTCCATGCACACCCATTCGGGAGGACCCGTCTTGCCAAAACCGGCGTAAGCCCGGTGTGTACTCCATCGATAGTTCGTCAACTCTCTCTTTCGCTCCGGAGGGACGGGTTTTCGCTTGTCCCTGGGCCGAACTGGATTGAGATGGATATACTTGAGCAGCACCCGCGCATAGGCATCTTCCTCGACCAGATGGGCCTTAAAGCGTCCCTGATATAAATGCCCACTCCTTCGGTGGCGGCGATTGAATCGGATGCTGTAGGTTGTCTGGAGCCAACCTGCAGCATCGCTCAAATTGGCACGCGGCGTCTGGATGAGAAGGTGAAAGTGGTTGGGCATCAGACAATAGGCATGAACGATCATCCCAAAACGATAGACGGCTTCCTCGAGCGTTTCCAAAAACCGCTCACGATCGCGAGTATCGCGGTAAATGGCTTTGCCTTCGTTGCCGCGAGCCGTGACATGATACACGGCGTTTTCAAACTCGACTCGTAGCGCACGTGCCATGAATATCTCCCAATCATATGGCTGAAGGCATCGAACGTTATCATCCGCTCAATCTATATCGCCTCCGCAGGGACGTCAATTGTCAAGAGTTGACCCCCGTTGACCCCCATCCTCTTTGGCATGGCAATTGCGTTTACACAAGACGGGTGAAGTCATCGGCATGACTTCGGTCAACGGGTCGGCTTTGCAGTTGCTCAAGCACCACGGGCAATCGCAATCAGATCCGGGGAATTTCCTGCCTGGAGAAAGCAAAGCGTCTCATGCCCTCCAGACAGGAAACACACCCGCAAAATGGCAGCGCTGCAAGAATGTGGCAAACCAGTGAAAAGGGGGTGTGAAAAAGTTGCAGGGCACCTAGAGCGGCTCAAAAACAGCTTCCAGATGCCTACAGTAGACGACGCTCGATATTTAAATGCGGAATGCGGAATGCGGAATGAAAAAACGGACGAAAGAAGTCGGCACACCCCGGCGGCCTTTGGCCGTGAGCGGGAGAAGGGAGAAAGTAGAAAGGAGAGCAAATGGTGATAGCCATGATCTTTCTCCATTCTCATGCGGTTTACTCTCTTTTCCAACACCCGGCCCCCGAGCACCTTTTTTCCTGAACCCTGAACCCCGCCGACACCTGAATCCTGAACCCCGCCGAACCCTGAACCCTGAACCCTGAACCCCAACACCCAACACCCAACACCCAACACCCAACACCCAACACCCAACACCCAACACCCAACACCCAACACCCAACACCCAACACCCAACACCCAACACCCAACACCCAACACCTGACACCTGACACCTGACACCTGACACCTGAGACCTGACACCCAACACCCAACACCCAACACCTGACACCCGACACCCGACACCCAACACCCGAACCCTGGAGATGGGCAGGCGATCAATCCTGCCACCTCCCTTAACCTTGGAGGATGAGATGATGAAGCGCAAAAATAATTGGCTGACAGCACTATCGTTGAGCAGCGGCCTGATTCTGGCAGGTGGCCTGATCGCCATCCCTGCCATGGCTCAAAAGGGGGCCGGCGATGCCACCGGAGTCGCCAGGCAGGCCGTCCAACCGGAGTTGGAAACCATATCGGGAACCGTGACGACCATCAAAATCGAACCGTGCGAAAAAACCACGGGCCACTCAACGACCGGTACCCATATCCTCCTGAAAGATTCGGACGAAAACGTATGGAACCTCCATTTGGGTCCCACGGCATCGGTGAAGCATGTTACCGATCAACTGGTGGTAGGCCAGGAAATCACCGCCACCGTATTCCGTACCGACAAGCTGCCCAAAGACAACTACGTGGTCCAAACGCTGACGATCAAGGATACACCTGTCCGGCTGCGTGATGAAAACCTCCGTCCCGTATGGGCAGGACCGGGCCAAGGACCGGGCCAAGGATTCTGTCTGGGGAAAGGCCCTGGGCATGGCCAAGCCAAAGGCCCAGGAAAAGGCCCCGGTAGCAAGAGTTCGAACGGCCTCGCATGCATGAACTTTTCCGCCCAAATGCTCGCCAATATCGCTGACCAGGGTCCGTTGGATGAACATGAAGCGGCTGGCCTGACCGAACTGCGCGAAGAGGAAAAACTGGCGCATGACGTCTATGTGGCTCTGGCCGCCAAATGGCAAGTTCCCATTTTTACCCATATTTCGCAAGCAGAAAGCCGTCACATGAATGCGATGGCACGCTTGCTGGAAGCCTACCGATTGGACGACCCGGTGGCGGACCGAGAAGCGGGAGAGTTTTCCAGCCCTCGGTTTACGAAGCTCTACCAGGAGCTGATTCAGACTGGCTCGGGCTCATTGACCGAAGCGTACAAAGTAGGCGCATTGATTGAAGAACTGGACATCAGCGATCTGCAAAATGTTACCGAGAAAAGTACGCAGCCTCTCGTCAAACAGGTGTTTGGCAACCTCGAGCGAGCATCGCGCAACCATCTGCGTGCATTCGCCTCGCAACTTGCCCAACAAGAAGAATCTTACGAGGCCAGGCATTTGACTCAGGCAGAGTTCGACTCGATTGCCGAATCCGACTGGGAACGGGGCCACGGCGGACAGCGTGGACAGGGCCGGATGGGTCAAAAAGGTCGAGGCCCAGGCTGGGGACGGGGACGTGGAGCTGGCCAGGAAAACACGCCACATCGGGGACGTGGCCCCGGTGGCCGACACGGTCGTGGCCAGGGACGTGGGGCTATTTAGCTACCAGGAAAACAGCTTTCCCACCAATTTTACCAAGGGGCAATTTTAATCATTACGCGAGCACGTAAAGAAAGGGAGTTTAGAGATGACGAAACAGAGAATTCTTGGGAATGGACGCACTCCGCGAACCGGCCATCGCAGCCTGCGGTCGGAACAACTTGAAAGGCGAGAGATGCTGGCCGCCGATCTGCTCAACATGGGCGCGGCGCTCAGCCCGGTCTGCACCAATCCCGACGGGCCGATAAATTCCGCGTACGTGGCCAGCGCAACTGCCGGGCTCCAGGCCAAGGCTGCCTCCACACGCGGTGGAGGTAGCGTAGGCAACAATGGTTCTGCCAATGTCGGCCAAGGCACGCCGGTTGCGCCCGTGGCACAGGGTGAACTCAGCCAGGCGGAAGAGGATAGCTTGCTCCACATGCGGGAGGAAGAAAAGCTGGCTCAGGACGTCTATATCACGCTCGAACAGCAATGGAACGATTCGACTTTCGGCAACATCGCCGCGGCCGAAAGCCAGCACATGGAAGCGGTTGGCAAGCTGATCGACCGGTATGGCTTGGAAGATCCGATCGGAGAGAATGGACTTGGCGAGTTTACCAACCCCGAGTTCCAGACGCTCTATGCGGATCTGGTTGCCAAGGGCTCGGAATCGTTGATCGACGCTTACCAGGTTGGAGCGCTGATCGAAGAATTGGACATCGTCGATCTGCAAAATGCGCTGGAGGATGTTGTCACCCACGACGACATCGACCTGACCTACGAGAATCTGATGCGCGGCTCGCGCAATCACCTGCGAGCCTTCGCCGCCCAACTCGAGGCTGAGGGGGAGCCGTATGTGGTCGATGGCAATTACCTGACCCAGGCTGAATTCGACGCAATTGCCGATTCGCCTCGGGAAACGGGTAGCGGACAGGATCAGGGACAAGCCGGTCGTCCCAACCGGGATACCGGCAACGGAAATGGCGGCCGCGGCCAACGGGCCGGGAACCGCGTGAGCGGATCCCAAGCTCAAGATCGGACTTCCCGGCACGACCGGGTTCGTCAAGATCGGGCCCAGCACGACCGGGAGCAAACGCGCATTCGCACCCAGGTGAAAAATGATGCTGCTACCGCCGCGCAGGATCGCATCCGGGACCGGCTGTTCAGCCAACTTGGCACGAACCGTCTGGCCGGCTTGCAAGGAGGCCATCATCGACGTTAAAATGTATCCTGAACTGCCGTAGTTGATGTTCAAACAGAAGGTTGGCGTCCCCGAGGCGCCAACCTTTTTGGAGTGAAGCATTTTCAGGAGATCCACCATGTTTCGATGCGCTCTCTTCCTTGCAACCGTCGCCCTGGCTCAAATCGTAGCGCACGCCCAGAAAACAACGGCACCCAGTGATCGCACCATGTCGCGTTCCGTTCGTGCCAACGAAGTGACGGCATTCCAAGAAGACTTTGCCGCGCGGCGGCAAAATAAGCTAATGCAGAATGCGGTCACGAAAGTTGACGTGAAGGAGATTGCATTGGATCGCTCTCTGATGATGTCGATGGACCATTCGTTTTCGCACACGCTCGATAGTTGGAAGGCAACCGATCAGAAGAAATCGGGGCGTTGTTGGATGTTCGCTGGGCTGAACGTGATGCGGGTTGATGCAATGAAGACGTTGTTACTCGAAGAGTTTGAGCTGAGCCAGAACTACATCATGTTCTGGGACAAGTTGGAGAAGTCGAACTATTTCCTGGAGGCGATCATCGAGACCGCCGACCGCCCCGTCGACGATCGCACGGTGCATTTTCTGCTGCAAAGCCTGGTCAGCGACGGTGGCCAGTGGACTATGTTCGCCAGCCTGGTCACCAAGCATGGACTAGTTCCCAAATCCGTGATGCCGGAGACATACAGTTCGTCCAACTCGCAGAGCATGAATCGGATTCTCCGCAGCAAGCTGCGCGAAGGGGCCAGGCAATTGCGTGAGCTGCATCGACAAGGTGCTTCACCTTATGAAATCCGCACTGCCAAGAACGAGATCCTGGTAGTTGCGTACCGTATTTTAAGCATTCACCTGGGCACGCCGCCCAGGGAGTTCCTCTGGCAGTGGACCGACAAGGACAAAAAGTTCCATCGCGATGGTGTGATCACGCCGCGGCAGTTCGCCAAACGGTATGTCAACGTCCCGTTTGAGGATTATGTCTGCCTGGTCCACGATCCGCGTGAGTCGAGCCCCCGGGGACGCACCTTTACCGTCGAGTTTTTAGGCAATGTCGTCGATGGTGGCGATGTGGTTTACCTGAATGTCGACATTGACTTAATGAAACAAATCACGATGCAGTCGATCCTTGACGGCCAGCCAGTCTGGTTCGGCTGCGATACGGGCAAAATGATGCAAACGACACTCGGTTTGTGGGACAAGGAGCTGTTCGACTACAAAGGTGTCTACGGCACGGAGTTCTCGCTTAGCAAAGCGGAGAGACTGCTGTACGGCGAATCGGCAATGACGCACGCCATGGTGTTCACGGGCGTGGACGTGTTCGACGACAAGCCACGCCGCTGGCGAGTGGAGAACAGTTGGGGTGATGACGTAGGCAAAAAAGGCTTCTTCCTGATGAACAGCTCATGGTTTGACGAGTATGTTTTTGAAATTGCCGCCCACAAGTCGTCGCTCTCGCCGAAGCTGCAAGAGGCCTTACTGCAAGAGCCGATCGTCCTTCCTGCATGGGATCCGATGGGCTCGCTGGCACGGTAGAGGGCGCGAAACCGCCATCTTTCAATTACGAACACAGCCTTTCGGTTACGAACACAACGATCGTATTACCGGGCAAGACCTCACGGCGACTCGCGACTCCACAGTTCGTACACCTGCTTCTTGTGCCGATCGTTCGCGCGCGATACGGCTGGATAGCGGTCTCCAGACCCTCGCACAGCCTGGCCGTGGTCTCGAAGTAGGATCTGTCGGCAGCTTGCTGGGACGGTTCTGGTAACGGAGCCAGTTGACCATCGGCCACGAAGCTCAGTCGACGATAGCTGACGGCCAGGCACTCGAGGGCCAGCCAGGCGTGCGCTGCCTCGTAGCTGGCACCCAAACCGGCCCGAACCAGACGGCGGTAAGATCAAGCGGATTGAGCAAGCCCTACCATCTCAGCGTTGGCAGCCAGGGCAGTGGTAAGTGGCGCGGCCGCCGAGAACCCATTTACGGATCGGTCGGTGGCAGCGTTGGCATGGCTGGCCTGCCCGGTCGTAGACCTGCAGGGACATGCTGAAGTAGCCCGGCTTGCCGCTGACCGAGGCATAATCCTGCAACGTAGTGCCACCCGCTTCAATCGCATCGGTTAATACATTTTGCGTCGCTACGGCTTTTCGGTAACCAAACGTGTCTTCGTGATCTCTGGCGGCTTCAAATGGGTGTCCAGCCATCCGTAGATCAACTGACGCGATTCGTGGGCCACACCATGCCCGCGACCATGGACATAAAAGGCGAAATTTTGTGGGACCTTTTCGAGCTCGTAAATATCCATCACTTTCATCAACATCAATATCCGCTGTCGCTGGGTCAGCGGATCGCCGTCGTTCAGCGCGGAGAGATCAAGAAACGCCCGTGGTGCAATCAGGGCCATGATCTCGTGGAAGTCGATCGGCGGCAACTCGCCACGCAACAGCCCCGGACGGATATGCTTGAAGTAGACGTACCAGTGGTCCCTGGCCCAATGTTCAACGCCCGAATTGTGGCGGAAAAAGGCGGCTCCGCAATTGCAGGCAGCCGCCCGAATCCGTTGGTCGTAAGCGGCCAGAAACAACGTGCCATGGCCGCCCAACGAATGACCCAACGCCCCGATCCGCTTCGGGTCGACCTCGTCGAGTGACTCAAGCACGTCGACCGCAATCGAGTGCTCGAAAGTAAATTTCCCCACGGCCGTCCATTCAGGATGCCTTTGATGGAACCGAGTCGTGTCGTACGGGCCCTCGGGCGGAACGCGATGCCCAGCGACGAAGTGGTCAGGCGCGATCACCACGTAGCCACGGCGACAGAGGTGATCCAGGTACGCTTTGTCGGGATTGTCGACCAATCCGACGGCACGCTCCTTGCCTTTTGCATACGTGCCGTGCAGGGCCACCACGGCGGGGGCCTTGCCGTCAAGTTTCAAGGGGATTCCCAGAAAGGCGTGCGCCCGTTCGTCTTGCTCGACGCTGTAGCTGATCAGGTGCCGCGTATAGGCCCCGTCGACAACAACCGACTCATGGGTCTTCATGTCCAGCGGCGGTCGGTCCGGCTTCCGGTCATCACGAATCAATTCGAGAAACCGCTGCTTGAGCAGAGTGCGGCGCTGATGCCAATCCTCGCGTGTCTTGATGCCCTCGGTGAGATCGTCCCAGGACGAGCGGATTACCGGCGGATCGGACCGCCGGCGGACCGGCTCGGGCTCGGCGGCGGGTGTGATTCCACCGGAGAGGATTCCCAACATCATGGTGAGGGTCAATCGAAAGCACATGGCTAGATTCCGATTCGAAGGAGTCGTGTTGTTGGACATTTCCGCCAACTGTAAGTTTCAATCGTTGTTATAGCCGAGGCCAGTTTACCGTCAGGTTTGGAAGCTTTAGGATCGCCAACCGGCTTAAGCTTGGTCTCGTAGTATTCAATTACCTTGGCCATTGGGTCGGAGGTAGTCAGCACGGTCTTGTATTGAATCGACGGTAGCGTTCGCAGGCCTGCGTTGTTCATTGTCGCAGCATCGCCCATCGAAGCGCCGTTGATTTTGGAATCAGGGTATTGCCATTCGGCAATCAACCTCATGAGGCTATTGGGTTCTTCCGCGTGGCAAAAAGCGGTTGCAAGCACAGCGGCAAGTGAAGTAATGGCAAACATGGAAGTACGCAGCATCGGAGGCCTCCTGTTCGAGGTGATTGAGGTAACTGTCACTAGGAGCAGATTTGTATCCAACAAAAAAGTAAAGCACAAACAAAGGCTGGATTAAAAGCATAAGAATGAACCATATCCATTTTCCTGTCTTGGCAGCATTCACTAAACATAGGACATAGCCGATTAACACCAGGAACCCAATGAGAGATACTGATAGACCACCAAGAGCTTCCATGTTTTTCACTCGATTTTCTTGTGCCTGCTATCAATTATCAACGGTTACCTATGGCCCCATGTTCAAGCATCTCGCCTCGCCCGAGAAACCGGCACCAGAAGAGATCGCTGCCGGGCAAGAACCCTCCTAGCCTCACCGACACGGAGCGAAGGAGCAATACCGTTTAACGATGTCGTACTTTCTGTGCTGTTCCTGTCATCCTGAGGGAGCAGAACCCTGAGACTGTTTCGCCCCGGAGAAGATCGAGCGACTGAAGGATCCACGTCTTTAGCCCCCATACCGCTGCCCCGAAGGATCACGTAACTCGGTTAGGATCGTTCGAGAAATAACTGGCATGCTTCCAGGCCCCTCACCCTGCCCTCTCCCAAAAGGGGCGAGGGGACATCGGACAGTTATTTCTCGAACGATCCTTAGGCAAAGAGAGATCCTTCACCTCGTACTGCTCGGTGCCAGGATGACAAGGATCCGCACTGCTCGATTCAGAATGACAGGGGGTCCGTGCTACCCGGTTCAGGATGACAGGGGGCTACGTTGACAGGTAAATGGACGTTTAACGACCGGTATTGTCTTATCGGCCGTTGCCTGTCCAAACAAACATCCAACGACAACCGCTAGACGTTCCCCGCGACGCGGGTCTATACTGAGGGCTATTTCGCACGGCTGGCGTTGGGCCACACCGGCACACCACAAGCCTCACCATGGAGATTCCCCGCGATGATTATCTTCCCACTCCAACAGCGTCTGGCAACAATTCGCTACCATGGCATCTTTTCCATAGCCACGATAATTATTGCCTGGCTCAGCGTCACGGCCAACGCCGAAGTCCGACTGCCGAGCGTCTTTGACGACCACATGGTCCTGCAACGAGACCAGGCAATCCCGATATGGGGTTGGGCCGATGCCGGAGAAAAGGTTGTGGTCGAACTGGCCAGCCAGCGGGCGGAAACTACGGCCGACGCAAACGGCCAGTGGCGGGTGAAGCTGGATGCCCTGCCAGCCGGGGGCCCGCACAAAATGGTCGTCGCGGGCGGAAACCGGGTCACGCTCGAGGACGTTCTGATCGGCGAAGTCTGGGTCTGTTCAGGCCAATCGAACATGCAATTCACGCTCCGTTCCACGTTTCACAGCAGCGTGGAAATTGCCGCAGCGCTGCAGCCGAAGCTGCGGATGTTCACGGTCAAAAGAGTTCCACGCGACACCTCGCAAGACAATTGCGAGGGAAGTTGGGCAGTCTGCACACCGGAAACGGCCGGCAACTTTTCGGCTGTCGGCTACTACTTCGCCAGAAACCTGATCGGTGAGTTGAAGGTTCCGGTCGGGATGCTCCACACGTCTTGGGGGGGAACCTTGTGCGAGGCCTGGACAAGCGACGAAGCGCTCAAGGCAAACGGCGATTTTCAAGCCATACTCGATCGGCGGGCGACCATCAAGGGTGCCCAGAACCGCGCCTCGGCACTCTTCAATGGCATGCTGAAGCCGCTGATCCCCTACGCCATTCGCGGGGCAATCTGGTATCAGGGTGAATCGAACCTGTCCCGCGCCTACCAGTATCGAACGCTCTTCCCGACGATGATTCAAGACTGGCGCAAGCAGTGGGGACAGGGTGATTTCCCGTTCCTCTTTGTGCAGCTCGCTCCGTTCCGCTACAACGGCCAGGACCAGCGAAATTGTGCGGAACTGTGGGAGGCGCAAAGCAAAACGCTCAGCCTGCCCAATACGGGCATGGCGGTCACCGTCGACATCGGCAACCTCCGCGATATCCACCCGAAGAACAAGCAGGATGTGGGCCGCCGTCTGGCCCGGTGGGCCCTGGCAGGCACCTACGGCAAGCAGATCGAATGCAGCGGGCCACTCTACCAATCGCTCCAAGTCGAAGGAGACACGATTCGACTCACATTCGATCACCTGGGCGGTGGACTCTCCAGCCGCGATGGCAAACCGCTGACCGACTTTACCATCGCCGGTAAGGACCAGCAGTTCCTACCGGCCACCGCGGTCGTCGACGGCGATCAGGTTGTCGTCCATAGTCCCGCCGTGGCCCAACCGGCAGCGGTCCGCTATGGCTGGTACGATTCGGCCCAGCCCAACCTGATCAACAAGGCCGGCTTGCCGGCGTCACCGTTCCGAACCGACGACTGGCCGGCCGTGACCAAGAACAATCAATGACCACGCGCATGCAACTCTTTCAACCGGCACAACGTCGAAGCATTGCAAAAAGTCGCCACCCTGATGGATTGGCCTTGTCAATCGGTGAGCCTGTAAGGATCTCAACATGAAACTCAAGGACCACAAACTGGGAGTCGCCATTCATGGAGCGGGCTCGGTGGCCCAGGCCCATGTGGCAAGCTGGATCAAGAACCCGTATGCCGAAATTGTCTCGGTCAGTAGCCGCCACCATGAAAGCGCACAGCGTCTGGCCGAGCAATTTGATCTCAAGGCGACCCTGCACGAATCGCTCGACCAGGTGCTGGCCGACGAACGCGTCGACATTGTCGATCTGACCGGTCCCAACCATGTGCATGCCGAACAGGGAATCGCCGCGGCGGAAGCAGGCCGGCATCTGCTCATTGAAAAACCGATGGCCCTCTCGCCGGGGGAAAACCGGGCCCTGCGCGACGCGGTGGCCAAAGCAGGCGTGAAAAGCGTCGTCAGCTTCGTGCTGCGTTGGAACCCGTTGTTCGCCAACCTCAAGTCGCTGCTGGCCGCCGGCACTCTCGGCGACCTGTTTTATGTCGAAGTCGACTACTGGCATGGCATCGATGCCTGCTATTCAGGCTGGGAATGGGCCCACACACGCACCACGGGCGGTTCCACCATGCTGTTGGCAGGTTGCCACGCAGTGGACGCCCTGCGCTGGCTGACCGGCGACGAAGTGGCTCAAGTCTCGGCCATGTCGAACAACACCAAAGGGCTGTACGAGTATGACGCCAACGTGGTAGCCACCGTCAAATTTCAGGGTGGAGCGATCGGCAAGACTTCGACACTGCTCGACTGCGAAATGCCGTATTCGTTCAACATCGACCTGGCCGGAACCGAGGGAACATTGCGAGATAACCGCCTCTGGTCGCCAAAGCTGCTCCCCGGCCAGCGGGATTGGGCCACCCTGCCGACGATCATGCCCGACTCGGGCGACGTGCACCACCATCCGTTCGACGCCGAGATCGACCACCTGGTCGATTGCATCCGCAACAATCGCCAGTCCCATTGCAGTGTCGCCGACGCGTACCACACCCACCAGGTCTGCCTGGCCATCGATCGCTCAATCGCCGCAGGGGGCGCACTGGTGGAAGTCTCTTCGGTCTGAGGTATCTCCATGAAAATCGGACGACTGATTCTGCTAGGCTTGCTTGTCGCCCTTTCCCTGCCGGCTGCGGCTCAACCTGCAACTGAAACCCAAGGGTTGCTGCGTGAGAGGTGGGACTCGGCCTACACGGGTGCGGATGCCGCCGGCAAACATGTGTTGGGACTGTGGCAGTTCAACCAGGAGGCCGGGCTGGAGGATTCCTCTTCACACCAGCACACGGTGCAACTTCAGGGAGCCCGGCTGACCGCCCGGGGCCGTTTTGGCGGTGGTCTGGAGACTTTCCCGGGGTATCCGGTGGAGGACAAACCGCATCAGGCTCGGGTCAAAAATCATGCCGACCTGACGCCGGCCGGGGCGTTTACCCTGGAAATGTGGATTTGCCCCAAGCAGGAACTGGATACCGACTATCCCGAAGCCTTCCTGCTCGACAAGAAGTATGTCTCCGACAACGACTACCAATGGGTGCTGTCGCCAGAGAACGGCAATGGCGAGCGGAGATTGCAGATGAACCTGGGCTTCGGAGCCGATTCCGACACGGTTCTTTCAGAATACGCCCGATTCGAGCCAGGCACCTGGTACCACATCGCTTTCACTTACGATGGACAGGGCGAGGGACACTTCTATCTCAATGGCTTGCCGCTGGGCGGTGGCCAGATGCCAGGTCGCGGACGACTCAGCCATGGCCGACATCCGCTCATCCTCGGCGACCGCGTGGGCAGTTACTACCATGGATTTCCCGGCACCATCGATCAGGTGCGGCTCTGCGCTGGCGTTCGAGAGTTCGGCAGGACCAAGTTCGAGTTAGTCTCCGACCGCCAGGTATTCGTGCGGATGGAGCAAGATGCCAAACTGGCCTTCCGCGTTACCAACCTGCAGCGCACGCCACTCACCGCAGCGCTGCTGACGATCAGCACCGACAGCGTGGCTTCCCAGTCGCGAAAAATAACCGCCTTGGCCCCCGGTGAGTCGATGGTGGTCGATTACACGGTCGACACCAGCCTGCGGCCCGATCCCTACCAGGTGCTGGCCCAACTCGACCTGGGTGATGAACCGGCCGATCGAACTAAACACGCTAAACATATTTTCACAATGCGGATCGTCCCTCGACCGTTGCCCAATCCGTTCCCCGTATTGATGTGGGGCGTCTACGGAAAGACCGATGAAGTGACCGAGGATCTCAAACGCATCGGTTTCACCCATGTACTGGGACTGGGGGCCGACTACGAGAAGATCTGGCAGGCAGGCCAGCCCGTGCTCGCGGCCGAGCCCGACAAGGTAGCGGCTACCAAGAAGCAACTGGACAACGCTCTGGCCAACGGCATCACCGTGGTAGCCAGCCTGTCGCCAGGGCACCACTTGCTTAACCACCAGGAACTCCTGCGTGTCGACCGGGCCGGCAAACCGCGGCAAGGGCGACCCAATATCGCCGCCTTGCTGCCGCCGCTGTCAGAGTATTGCTACAACGTGGGCGCCTCGGTTGGGCAAACCTACGGCCACTTCCCAGCCTTCGGCGCGGCGCTCGTTCACACCGAAGTCCGTGATGCGGCTCGACCGAGCTTCCATCCGTACGAGCAGAAGGCGTTTCACGACTTCGCCGGATACGACATTCCCGCGGAGGTCGACAGTCCGCGTGGTGTCCGCTATCAGAACATGAAAGACTTTCCGGCCGATCGGGTGATCTCAGACGATCATCCGCTCCTGACCTACTATCGCTGGTACTGGAAAGAGGGCGATGGCTGGCCGGGCCTGAACACGGCCCTCCATCTAGGCTTGAAGTCGACCGGGCGCAACGATTTCTGGACTTTCAACGACCCAGCCGTCCGCGTGGCCAGCGTCTACGGCAGCGGGGGAGAGGTCGACATCCTGTCGCAATGGACCTATTCGTACCCGGCGCCTATTCGAATCGGCCTGGTAACCGATGAGCTTCTGGCCATGGCCCGCGGTGGCCGGGCCGGTCAACAAGTGATGAAGATGACTCAGATCATCTGGTATCGCAGCCAGACCGCCCCGATGCCCAAGGCAGGCGAGTCGCCGCTGTCCTACCAGGCCGAATGGGAGAAGCAGCAACCTGACGCACCTTTCATCACCATCGCCCCGCTGCACTTGCGTGAAGCCTTCTGGACAAAGATGGCCCGCCCCATCCAAGGCATCATGTACCACGGCTGGCAATCGCTGATCGATACCGGCTCGACAGGTTCCTATCGTTTCACGCACCCGCAAACGCAGCATGAGCTGGCCCGGCTGATTCGCCAGGTGGTGCGTCCCCTGGGACCCATGCTGCTTCAGGTGCCCGGTGGCAAAAGCGATGTGGCCGTGCTGGAATGCTTTACTTCGGAGATGTTCGCAGGCCGGGGCACCTACGGTTGGTGCGGCAGTTGGTTGGGCGATCTTTACCATGCCCTGATGTACGCCCAACTTCAGCCTGACATCATCTTGGACGAGACGATTGTGGCGGGTGGACTGGAGGGTTACAAGGTTCTGGTGCTGGCCGATTGCGACGTGATTACCAGCAAAATGGCCGAACGGATCCAAGCCTTTCAGGCCGCCGGTGGACTGATCGTAGGCGACGACCGGCTTGCACCCGCCATCCAGCCGGATATCCTCCTGTCGCCTATCCAGCGCACCGGCCAGGCCGACCAAGACAAACGGGTGTTGCTGGACCTGGCCGACGATCTACGCCAGAAGCTGGACGCACGCTACACGCGTTACTTCGAAACCGACGATCCCCAGATCGTGCCCTACCGCCGCCGCTACCAAAGCAGCGACTATCTCTTTCTTGTCAATGATCACCGCCAGTACGGCGCGTATGTGGGCCAGCATGGCATGGTGATGGAAAATGCCCTGCCCGCCACGTGCAACGTAATTCTACGCCGTCCCACCGGCTTCGTTTACGATTTGCTGGAAAGCGAACCATTGAACTCGCGGGCCGACCAGGGTGAGTTACGCTTCGCGGTTAACCTTGACCCTTGCGCTGGGCGCGTTTTCCTGGTAACCGACCGGTCGATCGCGGGCGTGGCTCTGACCCATCCAGACCAGGCCACTCGAGGTCGCTCGCTCAAACTGACCGTAGCCGTGGTGGACGCTCAAGGTAAACCGATCGATGCCGTGTTGCCACTGCGGGTCGATATTCGCGACGCCGAGGGCCGTCTGGCTGAATTCAGCGGCTACTACGCGGCCGTCGACGGGCAGTTGCGGCTGGAGCTCGATATTGCCGCCAACGATCCATTCGGTGCCTGGACCGTGGAGGTCCGTGAACTGGCATCCGGGCGCAAAGCGGGCGGCAGCTTCACGGTGCCCGGTCCCGAAACCTGGCCCCCTACCCAAAAACCGCTACCCAAGGAAGCCGCGGACGCTGTCCAGCCCAAAGGCTAGTATTGACCGCACAATTCGTGGCGGGAAGTCAGCGACCACCGGCAGAGCCGGTGGCTTGAGGAAAGCCCCTAAAAGGGGCTAGAGAATAAATATCGTACTCGTACTCAGCCCAGCGGTACTCGTACTCGAATCCAAGTCATAGGTAAGGTCGGTCATCATCGACATC
>JAJRWS010000369.1 GCA_024276705.1 Planctomycetota bacterium
AATGCGGTATCGTTCAATCCGGCGCAACTGGGCGTATGGCAGGCGATGAGCACGATGGGAGGAGGTGAAATAGCACAAATACCCTAAAGGAGGCGACTTGTAGGTTGATGAGGACGTTTTTTTGTTTCTTTTTTACAACTGGGAGATTGATCTGATGAAGAAAATGATTGTTTTGATGTTGGCGGTCCTCTTTGGCACCGCCTCGATTGCGTCCGCCGCGACGATCTTGGTCGTGAGCGACCAACCCGTCGTCGGTGGCCTTGAAGCCCCACTGGTATCGTCTCTCCAGGGCCTTGGCTACACGGTCGATACGGCTGGCATGGATGGAACCATGAGGAATTCAAATGGTGGCCCGACTTCGCCTGCCAATGCGGCGATCATCGATGCGGCCGATCTCGTTCTGATGACACGGGCGACCAACAGTACCGAATACGGAAAAGATGCCGACGGTTGGAACGCTGTTACGAAGCCGATGATCCTCATGAACGGGTTCATTCTGCGTGACACGCGCTTTGGCTGGATGGTGAACACCAACATCCAGTGGCCCTCCCCCGCAAATGGCACCGACCTGGTCATTACCAACCCAGCCCATCCTTTCGTTGCCGGAATGACCGACCCGACGCCGGTTCTTGATTTCTCGAGTTTAGGCGGTTCGCCTGCATCGAATGACCAGCTTCCCGAGCTCGTGACCGACCTCCTTCCGGAGGCCGAAGTCGCCGCCACTCTCGGCTCGGGCCCCGGCGCGAGGCAGTATGCCTTCAGCATCCCCGCGGGGACGATGACCTCGATTGACGCCTCGCACCCGGGAGGAGCCAGCTCGGGACCGCTCGCTGGCGATCGTGCGTTCATCGGCGCTTGGGCCTATCCTGGTGGGGACAGTGCCGACTACGGTTCCCCTGTCATGACCGCTGGGCACGAAACGCTGCTGGCCAACGCCATTAGCACGATGCTCATTCCCGAGCCGTCGACGTCGCTGCTGCTGATGCTGGGGGCCGCGGTCTTCGGCCTTGCCAGACGTCGTCAGGACTGAGTTTGTATCGACCCGTTTTTTGTAACTTCCCTCGCTCGTGGGGCGACGCAAGATCGCGTCGCTCCACGGGCTCCTTTGTAAGGGAAGTCGATGTATCGGGGGTCTACGATGCTGTAATGCTCAGTCGCCTGGGAGGTAGAGGCTACTCAGTCAAGGAGGATTCCGCTCCCTATGGAAGTGAAGATCCCGATTTCGAGGAAAAAGGTTCTTTATCGTGAGTCCTATCACCTCCCTAGCCACTTGAATCCTTAATGAACCGCGACGAAGAAAGGCCCCCCCGAAAAGATGTTCACGATTCGATTTTTTTCCACGGCGATACCTCGCTTGACGGCACTCCAACGGGTTGCTGCTTTCTCTGGCATTGCTTTCGCTGTTTGCGGTTGCCATGCGGAAGCATGGGCCGCGGAGCAGTCTTCTCGCCCGAACATTGTATTTCTCCTGGCGGACGACCTTGGCTACGGGGGAATAGGCGTGTATGGCCAAAACGCCCGGGCGGAGGCCGGGTTGCCGGCCGTGCGGACACCCCATCTTGACGATTTGGCACGCTCCGGCATGCGGTTTACCCAAATGTACGCGTCGGCGACGATCTGCTCGCCCTCCCGCGCCAGTCTGTTGACCGGCTTTCACAGCGGCCACCAGCGGATCGATCGCAACGGCGGTTTTTCCGGCTTGCTGGCGGAAGAGACCACGGTTGCCGAACGGCTTCAGGCAGCCGGTTACCGGACGGGACTCTTCGGCAAATGGGGAGCGGGAACCGGGGGCACGAACATGACCGGGGTTTGGCGGACCGATGGGGTCTTCGACCCGGACGATCAGCCGAAGGTGGTCGACCCTTCGGCATTGCCAACCCGCCACGGCTTTGAAAAGTTTTTTGGCTACATCAGCCAGAGCCGCGCCCACAACTACCGGGTCGACACTCTGTGGCACGACGACCCTTCGGCCGAGTATGGCGTCAGCCTGGTGCCGACCCATGGAGCCTACTCGCACGACCTCATTGCGAAGGAATCGGAAAAATTCGTCCGGGAGAGCGTGGCCGCGGGGAAACCGTTTTATTTGCAAGCGAGCTACACGATCCCCCACGGGCGGCTGGACCAGGTCGACGGCTGGGAGCAATGTGGCGATGCGGATTGGCCCAAGTCGGCCAAGATGATGACCGCCATGCTCACCCAACTCGACCAAAGTGTCGGCCGTCTCGTCGAGCGTCTCGGTGACCCCAATGGCGATGGCAACCCGGACGACAGTGTGCTGGAGAAGACGATCATTTTCTTCACGAGCGACAACGGCCCCCATGCCGAGGGTGGGCGAGGGGGCAAGGTCTCCAACAATCCGGATTTCTTTGATGAAAATGGTCCTCTCCGCGGCATCAAGCGTGATCTGTACGAAGGGGGAATCCGCGTCCCGTTCATCGTCCGCTGGGACGGCCACGTGACGGCGGGCGCGGTGAATGAAACCCTGGTCGGCTCACTCGAAGATTTCCTGCCCACCGCTTGCGAACTGTCGGGGGTTGCCGCGCCCGAGGGACTCGACGGCGTCTCGATCGTTCCCACCCTCACCGGCAAAGGGACCCAGAAACAGCGGAAATGCCTCGTTTGGGAGTTCCATGAAGGTGGCAAGAGGCCGATTTGGGCAATCCGTCAAGGAAACTGGAAACTACTGAAACGGCCCAACGGTCAGTTTGAACTTTACGACCTGGCCAGTGACATTGGGGAGAGCAACAACCTTGTTGCGAAACATCCCGACCTGAAGGAAAAGCTGGAGGCGTTGGCCCTGGCGGAGCAAGTCGAAGGGCCGAAAGGAACCGGCCTTGTGGGCCATGTCGGGAAGTCCCCTACCCAAGTGCCAAGTCAGTAGCGACAACGGCCCCCCACAATCAGGTACCACCGGCAGAGCCGGTGCCTTGAGGAAGGCCCCTAAGATCCTTCGCTACTCTGAATGAGGAGGCGACGTAATCGATCGAGAGGCGATAAACATCCAGCCGATCGTGATCAAAGATCGGTTCCGCCATCGTCGTCCCTTTCGAGTACGAGTACCGGCTGGCGCCTGAGTACGAGTACGATTCGAGGCCAGAACGTCCGCTGGGATGGGCAGGTCCAGGCCAATGCCGTGAACGACGATTTCATCGGTTCCTTCGTCGATCCGGACGCCTGGAGCGACAGCGGTTCGCCTCGGTAAAAAACATTACAAGTTTTGCGCATTTCTGATTGCGGGAAAGGCCGTCTTGAATGAGTCTGAAGGGGTAAGCTCTGGAGTTGCGCCGAACAATGGCGACTTTGTCGCACCCTGGGGGGCCGTCACGCTTCCCGATCGGGGTGAAACGCCGGGGTGAAGGTGCTGGCGTAACCCTCCTTAGAGATTTCGTAACCTTTCGTGTTGTTTTTTCCAATGGAGAACTGCGATGATGAAGAGAATAAACTGGCTCCGGTCGCGTAGGCCGTCTGCGGAAGCCGTGTTCCAGACGACCGGATCCCTGGCAGCGGTAGCCCTCATGTTGGTTTTGACCACGGGGTTGATTTTGATCCCTGGGCAGGTGGCCCACGCCCAGTTGATCGCCTACGAAGGGTTCGATTATCCGATTCCAGACGGGGGAAATGCCGATTTGGGAACCGTCGGAGCGGGAGACTTGGGCGGGGGCATCGGTTGGGCGCCGGACGACCAGGGGACTGGCCTCGGCGTTTACGGCTGGGTCGATCATGATGGCCTCACCCAAGGAGCGAGCATGGTGCAAGATCCGACCAACTGGATCGACAATGGCAATGACGCGTCGCTGGCCGATTGGGGTTATACCGACAGCCAAGGGAACTCGCTCCAGACGAGCGGCTACGCCTTTTCCCAGAGGAACTGGAACAAGGTCAAGCGGAATATCGATTTCACCGACGTCGACCCGAGCCTGCTCCGCGGCAGCGTCCGGAGCCCCGGTTACGATGCGTTCGGTGCCGGTGGGGCGACCCTCTGGATCAGCTTCCTCGGAGAGGGGATGTGGAATGCGGCGAATGGCAATATGGCGAACGTGGAACTGACCGACGGCTCGATGGCTGTGGGGTGGGGCCCCGTCTCGCGCGTGGCAATCGGGAGGCCCTGGACTCTTCAGGCGGATGGCACGCAGGGGTCTGGGAACGATGCGTGGGGCATCATGGATCTTCAACCAGACGTCGATCCGTTCGCCGCGACCGGCAACGTTGCGAACGACCGGGTCTTCTTCGTCACTCGGATCGATTTTTACGATGCGGGGGACACCTTGCCAGATGGCAGCACGAGCGGTTTTGGCGACGAGATCGCCAACATCTGGATCAACCCCGATCTGGGGGCGACGGCGCCGGCAGAGGAGGACGCCGCGATCAGCGACTTCGAACTGTTCGACTTCGCCCTGATGGGGATGTGGTTCACCGGCAACTCGGACACCTATTTCGATGAGGTCCGCTTTGGCCTGACCTACGCCGACGTGGCGCCGATTGCCGCTGCTCCTGGCTTGGATGGCGATTTCGACGGCGACGGCGATGTCGACGGGGCCGATTTCCTGAAATGGCAGCGTGATTCGGCCGATGCGGGTGAGTTGACCCTTTGGAAGAGTAATTTTGGCGCTACTTCGCCTCCGGCGGCTGCCGTGGTTGCAGTGGTTCCCGAGCCGAGTTCGATCGTGTTGGTCGTCTCGCTGGCGGCGGGGGCGGCGGGCGTGCGGCGTCGTCGCCGATCCGTTGCTTGACGCGGAGGCCGGGAGGTGGCGTATTTTGAGTCTCTCTGGAGACGGGGCAGGCACCAGGGAGACTTTCAGGTTTGCCTTCCGCCATGCGGGAAGTGGTACTGAATTGGAGGGCCGTGGCCGTTTTAGCCAGTCGAAAAGGATGGATGGATTCGGATTCTGGTACGGGAAATATGAAAGTCGGTGGTTCCAAGAATGGCCGATGAAGCCGACCCGGAAAATGTGCTGGCGGTTAAAAACGTTGGTTTCCGGGCGGCTTATCGCCTCACCCCACATAGGGTTGCGAGGACATTTGGAAGTACTGAAAGTGGTAACCCATTGGGACAACGGAATAAGGAGAATAAGCACGATGTATTCAACGAGTCACTTCAAGCCGCTGGCAAGTCGCGGCGGAAAACGATCGAGCGCTTTTACGCTTGTGGAACTGCTCGTGGTGATTGCGATCATTGGTATCCTGGTGGCCCTGCTGCTACCGGCCATTCAGGCCGCGCGCGAGGCCGCACGGCGGATGAGCTGCACCAACAATGCAAAAAACATCGCTCTCGCGTTGCATAATTACCACGATGCCCAGGGCGCCTTCCCCTTCGGGATGGTGACGAGCCCCGAGGGGCGTCAACCGGTCAGCAATGTCCGTGGGGGGAACGTTTTGTGGAAGAACTGGGTCGTGATGATCTTGCCTTACCTCGAGGCGCAGACGACTTACGACATGATCAACTTCAACGTGCCGTTGTCGGACCCGAACGACCAGGCCAATCGGACCGTCCGCTCGACGAATCTGAATGTCATGCGGTGTCCGAGCGATCCGAATGTCGATACGCTCTGCGACCGCAGCAATGGGGATTGGGCCCGGGGCAACTACGCGATCAACGGGCAGTTGACCTCCCCCAGCACGGATATTTGGGATAGGCGTGAGCAGTTGCGGGGGATTGCCAGTGTCGACCGGAGTGTATCGATGCGGCAAATTGCCGATGGGACGAGCAATACGCTCATGATCGGTGAACTTCGGGTAGGCCTCAGTCCGAGCGACCGCCGTGGCACATGGGCGATGGGGATGTGCGGTTCGAGCGTCTTGTGCATGCATGCGACAAACGCGATTTCCGGGCCCAATTCGTGCAGTCCCACCGCCGACGACCTGGCCGATGCGCGGGTCGTGGTCCGGGATGTGGGCGACGCGACCTTGCGGCAGGAATGCATGCTTCCTTTTCAAGGAGCGGGAAGCCAGCAAGCGGCCTGCCGGAGTTCGCACGTAGGGGGCGTGGTGGTGGCGATGGCGGATGCGAGCGTCCATTTTATCAGCGACTTTATCCAAGGCACCCCCTACGACATTATGAAGAGCCCTCCCATCTCGGAGAACAATTTTGGCATCTGGCAACGTCTCAACGGCTCGTCGGATGGTTTCCTCCTCGACCGGGATGGTTTCTAAGGGGGTGGAGAGGCGTTTATTCTCGTAAAATTTTTCACGTAGTCCATCCCAATTGGCACGTCATTCCCCGCTCGGCTTGGAGCTGCGGGCACTTTTTTATGGGAAGTAGATTTCATGCGATTTCTGGTATTTTTCGTTTTGGCGGTTCCCCTCCTGGCCGGTTGCGGGAAGGGCGGTCCGTTCGACTACATTCCCGTCAGCGGCACAGTAACGTATGAGGATGGGACGCTGATCCCCGCGTCGCGGATCGAGTTGGCCTTCACCTCGCTCGCGCCTCCGATCGGCAAGAAGGTTGTGCCCCGTATCGGTTATGCAAGCGTGAAAGTTTCCGATGGGACGTTCAGCGGGGTCACCAGCTACAAGTTTTCGGACGGGTTGGTCCCCGGTAAGCACAAGGTTACGTTTGTCGTGGACAATCCCAAAGGCAAGCGGAGCGATTTGATGGCTGCCAAGTATTTCGATGTCGGCACGACACCGCTGATTGTCGATACGGCCGACATTCCACTCCAGATCAAGGTTCCCAAGCCGTAGCCGGCATTGACCATCGATATTCGAGGAGAAAAAACCGGTTCTTCGCCAATTTTAGTGGCTGATATCAGTCGGTATACAGGTCGAGCACACCGAAAGATTCAGTGCTGGAGGATGACATGATGGCTGACATAAAACTTGCATATTCGGGAATTAGACAACAAAAGAGTTGCCGGAGATGAGAACTTGCAATATCGGGTGGCTCCTTTTCTTTTTCCAGGCAGGACGATTTTTTCGGTCACGGTTCTGTTGGCCGAAGATGGTCGAGACCGGCCGGCGGTTACCAGGCAACTCGCTTCAGGCCAAGTTATGTGTCTCCGTCTTGGGATCCCTGTTTGCCACCGTCGGCGGTGCTATTTTCGGCTTGCAACCGGTGGTGGTCCTGGCCGACGCTGACGCGCCCCATCGGCTCGAACTGACGGTGGAAGAGGGAGAAAAATGGTGGGGCGGGGCGGTCGTCGATGGGCCGTGGATGCCATACGGACCGACCGATTTTTCCTACGACCAACGGGGCAATGACAAGACCAACCAGGCCCAGCCCCTCTGGATCTCCAACCAAGGACGTTTTCTCTGGTGCGAGGAACCACTCGATTTCACCATGCGAGACGGTCGGATCACCGCTTCTTCCGACTCCGCGCCGATCATCGCCGGCAAGGCGGGCAAGACGCTCCGTGATGCTTTTCGGCATGTCAGCAAGGAGTTCTTCCCTCCCACCGGGACCCTGCCCGATCCGTTGCTCTTCACGCATCCCCAATACAATACCTGGATCGAGCTGGTCTACAACCAAAACGAAAAGGAGATCCGCAAGTACGCCCAGGATATCGTGGGCCATGGTTTTCCTCCGGGCGTTTTGATGATCGACGATACGTGGCAAGACGACTACGGCGTCTGGGAGTTCTCGGGCGGGCGGTTCGACGATCCGAAGGGGATGATCGATACATTGCACTCGCTCGGCTTCAAGGTGATGCTTTGGGTCTGCCCCTTTGTCAGCCCCGATTCCCCTCCCTACCGTGAACTGGAAAAAGGGGGGGGCCTTCTTTGCGAAGATGAAGCTGGAACCACGCCCGCGATTGTTCGTTGGTGGAATGGAGCGAGCGCCCTGTTGGACCTGAGCCATCCGGAGGGAATGCGGTGGTACACCGGGCAGCTCGATCGCCTGGTCGCGACGTATGGGGTCGATGGGTTCAAGCTCGACGCCGGCGATGCCGAGTTCTACACGGGAAAAATATATTCGCATGGTGCCGTGAGCGCCAACCGTCAGACCGAGCTGCACGCTCGGGTCGGCTTGAAGTACCCGCTGAACGAGTACCGTGCGTGCTGGAAGATGGCGGGGCAGCCTCTCGCGCAGCGTTTGCGGGACAAAAATCATACTTGGGAAGATCTGCGGACGCTCGTCCCCTGCTCGGTGGCGCAGGGACTTCTCGGTTATGCGTTCACCTGCCCCGACATGATCGGGGGAGGGGATTACCAATCGTTTCTCGACCGCTCACGCCTCGACCAGGAGTTGATCGTCCGCTCGACCCAATGCCAGGCCCTGATGCCGATGATGCAATTTTCGGTGGCCCCTTGGCGAATTTTGAGCAAACCCAATTTGGCCATCTGTTTGAAAATGGCTCGGCTGCACGAAAGTATGGGAGAAGAGATTTTGGCCCTGGCCCGAGAGGCGGCCGAAACGGGCGAACCGATCGTCCGGCCGATGGAATATGAGTTCCCCCACCGCGGCTATGCGGAAATCAAGGACCAGTACCTGCTCGGGGGCGACATCCTCGTCGCCCCGGTCATGGAAAAAGGAGCAACCCGCCGCTCGATTCAGTTTCCCGAGGGGAAATGGCGGGGGGATGACGGCAGCCTGGTGGTCGGACCGACTCGGCTGGAAGTCGATGCGCCCCTCGACCGGCTGCCGTGGTACCGGCGGCTAAGGGGCGGCTAAGAGACGACCCCAAAACCACACCGTAAAAAAGGTTCCTGACGCTTTTTCCCCCACAACAACCCGGAATGGACCAGGAGAGATTTCGAGATGCAAAAAATCACCCGCCGCGACTGCACGCGACAAATCGCCACGGCCGGCCTGGCCGCTCTTGGTTTGAGTCAACTTGATCCCAAGACAGCGCTGGCCGCCGACGAGGCGTCCTCGGGCAGCATGAAGTTTGGGCTGGTTACCTACCTCTGGGGTAAGGATATGGACCTGCCCACGCTGCTGAATGCCTGCGAGCGATCGGGCATGTTGGGAGCCGAGTTGCGAACCCATCACGCTCATGGCGTGGAACCCGAACTCTCCGCGGACGGACGAAAAGAAGTGCGAAAGCGGTTCGCCGACAGCCCGGTCACCCTGGTTGGCTACGGTTCGAACTGCGAGTTTCACAGCAAGGATCCGGCGGAAGTCAAGAAAAACATCGAAGAGACCAAGCGGTACATCCAGCTCATGCACGACTGCGGCGGCAGCGGCGTGAAGGTCAAGCCGAACGGGTTTCCCAAAGATATTCCGCGCGAAAAAACCATCGAGCAGATTGGCAAATCGCTCAACGAGGTGGCTGCCTACGGCGCGTCCTACGGACAGCAAATTCGCGTTGAGGTGCATGGCGCGGGGACAAGCGAACTGCCGGTCATCCAAGCGATCTTCGAAGTGGCAGACCATCCCAACGCCACCGTCTGCTGGAACTCGAACGGTGTCGACCTGGAGGGCAAGGGGCTCGCGTACAACTTCAACCTGGTGAAAGATCGCTTTGGCGATACCGTGCATGTTCGCGAGTTGAACTCCAGCAACTATCCATTCGCGAAGCTGATGAAAATGTTTCTCGAAATCGACTACAATGGCTGGATACTGTTGGAGGCCCATTCCCCCCCACCGAACAAGATCGAAGCGATGGCCGAGCAGGTGCGAATATTTAACGCAATGACCGGTCGGAATTAGGGTTTCATTAGCGGTTCAAAACAGCTACGGCGGTGAACGGTTGCAAGAACGGCGCACCCAGATTCAGGTAAAATACCATAAATGCTTTGCATAAATCTGATAGCCAAGGATGGCAATCCTAGCCATAGTGAATGAAGGGTTTGGTGGATAGCAGGGGAGATGCGAGTCTTGTTCCCCGCACTTTCCAAGGATTGGCCACTTTGCTAAGTGTTGGTGGCACTGCCCGATGCAGGAGGTAGGGCGAACGGCAGATGAGAACTTACCAGGTTGTGGACGGCTGGTAATGCTTGAGAACCTCGCGGCAGGTAAATTTTCACTTGCCGCTCGCCTAGAGGGTTGAAGGCGAGTTAGAGTAGAGCCCGCGCGCCCCGGCTACGCCAGGCCGGGGTGCCGTGCGGGGCGCTGCCACGAACGTTCGTCACTTACACCTTTAGCAAGATATTTTCTAAATGCCGTTGAAAACTTCGAGAAATCCCATGCTCCGCCCTCATCGTAAGGGGAATCGACGCGGCTCCAGCAGTCGAGGGTTGCGGCGTCTTCGCTTTGAAACGCTCGAGACGAGGCAAATGCTCTCCACTGCGCAAGCCTTGGAGCCGGAGTTCATGGTTTCGGCCGCCTTCAGCAGCCAGCTAGGCGGGAGTCTTATCGACGACGGCGATTCGGGCTACTCGGAATCAGGGGCCTGGAACGCCGTGCCGGGAGGCAGCACGGGCGAGGTGTTCGAAAACACCGGCGCAATTGTGGCAAACTGGCAACTGGGCAACTCGAGCAATCAGCAAGCGTTGCGACAAATTTTCAATCTGAGCGGTGGCGGCCTGATTGACCAGATCACCTTCACGCTAGGCAAGTCGGGCACGCCTAGCGGCAACGTTTGGGCGGAGATACGGGATGCGTCGGACATGGTTTTGGCGACGTCGAACACGATTTCGGCTGCCAGCATCGGTTCGTCTCCGGCTGAGATCGCCTTTGCCTTTTCGGGGCAGGAAACGATTCCCGCGGGCGATTCGTACGTCGTGCTGAACCGCAACTACCCGATCTCCTCATCCAACTATGTGACTTGGGGGGCAGCCAATAAAAACGCCATCCCTGGGACCCGAGGGATGTGGAACGGCAGCAGTTGGAACCACACCAGTAACTACTCGCTCAAGTTCAAGGTCGAAACGCTTTCGAACCCGGATCCCGACTGGTACCAGGGTGATGCCCGCCAGGCAGTTAACAGCTCGGGGAACAACGCCTCGTGGGAGGGGCTTGCGATCCCCTCGGGAAGCCAGCAGGTGACCCTGTGGGCTTCGGTGCCGTCGCTCGCCGCGAGCAACATGGCGACCTACGAGGTTCGAGTCGATGGGGTTTTGCAGTATGGCTTCGACTGGGATCAGTCGGCTTCCGGAGGCGAGTGGGTCGAAATCGATAGCCGCGCCGCCACGCTTCCGGAGGGAGTTCTTTCGGTCGAGTTGGTCGGCAATGGGAGTGGCGGGAACATTTATGCCGATGCGATCGAGATGGCCACGACGCGTGCCGGCGATTTTGAGCCGGATGGCGATGTCGATGCCGACGACCTGGCGACTTGGGAAGCCGGATTTGGCCTGTCGGGCGGTGCGGTACTTACCGACGGCGATGCCGATGGCGACCAGGATGTCGATGGCTCCGATTTTCTTCTCTGGCAACGAAACTACATGGCAACCCCCCCGATTCCGGAGATGGAACCGTTGTGGGTGAGCCAGAACGGCCGTTACCTGGAGACCGATTCGGGCCCCTTCTTCTGGCAGGCCGACACGGCGTGGAGTTTGGCGGAGTTGTCGCCAAGCGAAGTCGATCAGTACATGGCGGCCCGCGCGGCGAGCGGGTTCAACGTACTTCAAGGCCCAATCTTCATTTCGGTCGG
>JAJRWS010000370.1 GCA_024276705.1 Planctomycetota bacterium
CTTGATCGCGGAAGTCAATGTCGTACTGAGCACGGTTTCACCCAATAGCATCTCTCCGGCAGCGGCCATCAGCCATGAAGCAAGCATCTTGCAATTAGGCCTGTCGAACCTGCAACGGGAGTATCCCGATGGGAATTGGGCAGAAATGATCCTGGTCGCCATGGATGCCAAGAGAACTTCGCTCAGCCCGGAAGAGATGAAAAAAGCGGCTCAAGCGATAGCGCGCAAGCGAGGCATCGCCGAATCGGTTTTCGACAGCAAAGAATCGTTCGACGCACAGGTCGACAAATTGCGGGCAGTCAACCGACAATATTACCAGAAACTGCTGGCATGCATGACATTGCCTGCTTCCGAGGCAGTCTGCGAAGGCGAGCGCATCCACGAACAATTCGCTGCCAGACTGAAAAGGTTAGGGGATCCCGACACCGTCAACCCATGTCAGATCGCCGCTTTTTTTGCCGTCCACCAGGCCGAACATGTGCTGACCAAAATAATCCTCTCTCTCAGCGCCCGCAAGGAGAACGGTCAGTTCCCCCAAGACCTGACCGTCGTGGCCGCCGATTTCGGTGGCTCCCTTCCACATTCTCCCTACGGCGACGGCCTTCCCGATTACTCGACCACCAGCGACGGCCATGGCATGCGGATCAGCTTTCCGGAAGTCAAGCTCGGCAAGATCGTGATCCCCAAACTGGAATTCGAATACGCAGGGCAGGGCCGCCAACCGACGGAGAAGTGAGTCGCCCAGCGTGGAACTGATATGCCGCTGACAGCAATCCAAAGCTACGGCTGCGCCGCAGCACTCCATAACAAATCTTTTCGGACCGTTGATAACCAACAGAGGTGGCGCCTACACGAAGCCTCAGCCCACAACCCGAAAAGTTTGGCTTGCCGAAGCAACCATGCAATGGCGGCTTGCCCATCGCGTCAGCGTCCCCCAGGCAAACAAATCTTTTCGGACCGTTGATAACCAACAGAGGTGGCGCCTACACGAAGCCTCAGCCCACAACCCGAAAAGTTTGGCTTGCCGAAGCAACCAAGTCGGGGCGAAAGGATTCGAACCTTCGACCCCCTGCTCCCAAAGCAGGTGCGCTAGCCAGACTGCGCCACGCCCCGAACCGTATTCAACTATGCGGGATCACCCGCACTCTCGTAGATCGTAACGGTCGCCTTGCAATCCGGCAACCGGGTAATGCGTCTTGTTCGAAGAATTCTGCCCCTTGAAATATCCCAAACGCTGCTCCGGCATGAGGTTTACCCAACTTCCGCCTGGCTTGAGTTTTCCAGCTCAGTGGGCCGATCCGCGACCAATACCTCCTTGAGCCGCTCGAACTCTTCGTTCGACTTGAAGTGGATCGTGATGCGACCTCGTCCCTTGGCGGTCTGCCTCAGGTCGACCTTGGTCCCCAAGGCCAGTCGCAACTGCTGCTCCATGGAGGACAGATGTTCACTCTTCGCGGAGGGGACCGGACGCGAGACGCCATCCCCTCCGACCACGGACAACTGCGGTTGGTCTGCCTGGCGAATATGCTCGCGCACCGAATCTTCAATCA
Source organism: Planctomycetota bacterium (assembly GCA_024276705.1). Classification (GTDB taxonomy): domain Bacteria; phylum Planctomycetota; class Planctomycetia; order Pirellulales; family Lacipirellulaceae; genus JAJRWS01. The sequence continues at coordinate 1,551 of JAJRWS010000370.1, forward strand.
CTCGGACCGACAGACCCTCCTGATGAATTCGCCGAGCATATTCAATCTGTTCATGCTCCTCACCCAATGGCAGTAGGGCCCGGGCGTGGCCTTTCGAGATCTGGCCACGGATAAGCATTTGCTTGACTTCCTCAGGCAGGTCGAGCAACCGAATCAAATTCGCCACGGTGGAACGATCGATATTCACCCGTGCGGCCAACTCTTCCTGGGTCCCTCCGTACTGCTCCAGGTAACGCTGGAACGAGGCGGCCTTTTCAAGCGCGTTAAGATCTTTCCGCTGGACATTTTCGACAATGGCCAGCTCGGCCATCTGGCGATCTTCGACCTGGCGAACCTGCACGGGCACGCGTTCCCAATTGGCTAATTGGGCAGCCCGCAGACGACGTTCACCGGCAATCAATTGATAGCGATCGCCCGCTTTGCGAACGACGATCGGCTGCAGAAAACCATGGGTGCGGATGCTATCACACAAATCCGCGATTTCTGCTTCATCGAAATGTTTGCGCGGCTGATACGGGTTGCAATCGATAATGCCTAACGTCAGCCAGTTTTGGCCATCCTCGGAGTGGGTCAATTCGGACGGGTCGTCCCCGGCCAACAATTCTGGACCGGGATTACCATCCTCATCCGTCTCCACTCCTTGCATGCTCTCACCGGCTGTATCCACCTGGGCGTTCACACTACGGCCCAACAACGCCTCCAGACCACGGCCCAATCGTCGTTCTTTAGACACGTTCCATTACCTCCTGACAAAGCTCCACATACGCCCGTGCCCCCCGTGATCGAGGAAAGTAGTCGATAACCGAGCGTGCATGGCTCGGCGCCTCGGACACGGCCACGTCGCGTGGGATGACCGTTTGAAATACAACTTCACCAAAAAAATCGCGAACCTCACGATCGACTTCCGCGGTTAATTCCAATGCCGGATCGTACATCGTGAGCAAGATGCCGCCAAACTTTAATCGACTATTTGGCCGTTGCATCACCTGTCTAATTACTTCAATCATTTGACTTAAACCCTCCATGGCAAAATACTCGCACTGGATCGGCATCAACACTTCGCTAGCACTGGCCAGGGCAGTTCGAGTGAGTGGCCCCAAGGAGGGAGGGCAATCGATCAATACCGTATCGAACGAACCGAGGCTACCGCTCAAATGATCGGCCACCATCACCGCCTGAGATTCCGTGGAGTTGGCCAGGGCATCAATGTCTTGGAAATTTCGTGCCCCGGGCAGCAGCGACAAGGTGGGGAGGTAAGTCTCCAACAACGATTCGCGCAAAGGACGAAAGTCGACCAACGGGTGACGTTCGGTCGGTTCGTGCCCCATGCCGGTCGTCGCATTGCACTGAGGATCGACATCGACCAGCAGTGTTTTTTGCCCGGCTAAAGCCAGACCGCTGGCCAGGTTCATGGCGGTAGTCGTCTTGCCAACGCCTCCTTTTTGATTGGCAATGCAGAGAACTCGAGTCATGGATATATAGGGGGCAGGGGGGTCGGTGTTTCGGTGTTTCGGTGTTTCGGTGTTTCGGTGGTCGGGGGCTCAGGGTTCAGGGTTCAGGAAAAGTAGGTGTTGGCTGGGGCGTTGTGGTTTTTCTTCACTCCCCTGCTCTCGGCCGGAGGCCGTGGGATTGTAGACCCGGACGGGCAAACCGGGGAATGGCAGTTCGTCTCAGAAACCGGTAGGGCGTAGAATTTTGCTAGCAGATTGTGGCACCGGGGCACCATCCGTGTGTGCAGGAAAGCACTTGCCGCGATTGCCGAAGTGAGTGGGCAAGCGACAAGCTCCCTGTGTGCCCGCGCCCTGTAGCCAGGGCAAAAGATGATGGAAAACGAACCGGGTTTGGCCCCCTGGCGAAGGGCGTGGCAATCGACTCACTCCGGGCCTTGCAACCGACTCGAACGATCGACTTAGAAATTAAATCGATATTCAATGAAGCTCATGGAAATCATGGCTCCTCCCCTTATTTCCACCACCCCACCGTAGCATTTTTTTTCTCGCAGCTCACGCCCCCGCAAGTGTCACGTGAAACCATTTACCCCGTCTGATGCAATCTACCAGGTTCCACATGAAATACGCAGATATCCAGAAGACCCCACTCGACCTAACCGACCCATCTAGTTTCACGTGGAACTGGTAGCATATGCAAGAGGAGTGCCGGCCGGTTTCTCTCATGCAACTTTTGGAGGCTGACCAGATCCTTCACCTCGTGCTACTCGGTTCAGGATGACAGGAACGGGACCTGCCCGGTTATAGGAAAACACCGAGATTCACAGACCCAACTCACCCCAGTGGATTGAAGACCAGGCCGCTGAGAAGCTTGGGGTAGAAATAGGTACTCTTCGCCGGCATCCGCTCGCCATGTTGCGAGAGTGTTCGGATGTGGTCAAGCGTGGCCGGCATCACCAGAGCCGCCAATTCGAAACGTCCCCCCGCGGAATGTTGGCCGGTAAGATCACGGCCCACCGAATCCCCTTGCGCCAATCCTGCAACCACTTCGTCAATTGCCCGGACGTACTTGGGGACAGGCAATGGCTCTCTCTCCGAGGCTGGCCTGAGGAGTGTCTCGATTACCAATCGATGCAGAATACTCACCCCCAGACCCTGCCAATCGACACTCTGCGAATCAGACACTTCCGCCATTTTCGTCCGGCCTTGGTCGGTGATACGTGCCAACACCCACTGATCATCCTCTGCCGCATAGAAGCCGAGCGTACCTTGCTCACCCTCTATTTCTATTTCTTCCCATAACGGAGGCGCCTGCTCGGGGCCACGACCTGCCGGCTCCGTCTCAAAGCAGTCTCCTAAACGCTCCACCAGCTCGGCGGAAGTCAATGCGGGCAGGCCACGAAAGAGACGGTGGGTCGGCAGTACGAGCATTCCAGGATCGTCCGTGGAGACGCACATCATCAAGACGAAATTGGCCGGATGCTCACGATCCAATCCGCCCTGGAGAGCAGCCAACTCATCGCGATACGCGCAGGCCGTTTCGTACCGGTGGTGACCGTCTGCAACATAGATGGGTTTTCCTCCCATCGCTCCGGTGACCGCCATGATCGTTTGCACGTCGGTCACTGGCCAGAGTTGATGCCTGACTCCCAAATGGTCCGTTGCTTCCAAGGGGGTCTGGCCGACGATGGCCCCTTCCAGCAACTGTTGGGTTGTATTCTCGGGGTCGGGGTAAAGTCCAAAAATCTGACTGAGCTTGGTCTTCGTGGCCTGCCAGAGCTTCAACCGATCTGCCTTGGCCCCACCATGTGTCTGCTCATGAGGATGAATGTTCCCCTCACCAAACCGTTCCAGACGTATCCGGCACATGAAGCCTCGCCGAGTGAAAGTCTGTCCTGATTGTTCGAACTGCTGATGGTAGACGTAGAGGGCCGGATCGGATTCAACAAACAATACTCCTTCGCGTAGCCAACTGCGCAGAAATCGGTTAGCGCGCGTGTACCGATTCGTGGCCTCATCATCGCCCGGCTCATCCCGGTTGAGAATGAGCCTTACACAATTTGCCGGATGCCGCCCATAGAGCTCGTTTTGCAACTCCGCATCGATCACATCGTACGGGGGCGCAATCACATCACTGAGCGAACCTACATGGCCCAGGTCGTAGCGGATGCCTCGAAAAGCAGCGATATCAGGCATTTCGTTAGTACCGGTAATGGTCCGGCTTGTAAGGCCCTTCAATGGGAATACCGATGTAGTCACTCTGCTCCTGAGTCATCCGGGTCAACTTCACACCAAGCTTGTCGAGGTGGAGCCGTGCGACTTCTTCGTCGAGGCTTTTAGATAGTACGTGGACACCCAGACTGTACTGCTCCGGATTCTGCCAGAGGGCCAATTGGGCCAAAACTTGATTGGTAAAGGAACTACTCATGACAAAGGAAGGATGACCCGTCGCACAGCCCAAGTTCACCAGGCGGCCTTCCGCGAGAATCAACAGGGAGTGGCCATCGGCAAAAGTATACTTGTCGACCGCCCCTACCTCGGCCGGTTTGATTCGATTGCAGGTTACGCGGCCAGCGCTGACTTCGCCCTGAATCCAGGCCATGTCGATTTCCAGATCGAAGTGGCCAATGTTGCAGACAATCGCGTCGTTTTTCATCACCGTCATATGCTGCCCGGTGATGATGTCACGATTCCCGGTCGTGGTGACAAAAATGTCGCCTTCGCGAACGGCGTCTTCCATGGTCGTTACCTCGTAACCTTCCATGGCCGCCTGCAGAGCGATGATCGGGTCGATCTCCGTGATTAGCACGCGCGCGCCAAGGCCCTTCATCGACTGGGCACACCCTTTACCGACATCGCCGTAACCGGCCACGACCACCACTTTGCCAGCGATCATGATGTCCGTCGCCCGTTTGATGCCATCCGCCAGGGACTCGCGACAGCCGTACAAGTTGTCAAACTTACTCTTGGTGACAGAATCGTTGACATTGATCGCCGGCACCTTGAGCGTTCCCTGCTCGTGCATCTGGTAGAGCCGATGCACGCCCGTGGTCGTTTCTTCCGACAGGCCACGAAGCCCTTCAAGCATCTCGGGGAATTTGTTATGGACCATCGCGGTCAGGTCACCGCCATCGTCCAGGATCAGGTTGAGCGTTTCTCCATCATCGAAGTAGAGAGACTGTTCGATACACCAGTCAAATTCCTCTTCACTCATCCCTTTCCAGGCAAAAACCGGAATACCCTTCTGGGCGATGGCGCAGGCGGCATGATCCTGCGTGGAGAAGATATTGCAGCTACTCCAGGTAACCTCCGCCCCAAGCTCGATGAGCGTCTCGATCAGAACCGCGGTCTGGATGGTCATGTGGAGGCAGCCGGCAATACGGGCACCGGAGAGCGGTTGGGACGAGCCATACTTCTCGCGTAGGGCCATCAGTCCTGGCATCTCATTTTCAGCCAGATCGATTTCCTTACGGCCCCACCTGGCCAAACGATCGAATTCTTCTTCAGTACAATCCACTACCTTGTAGGGCAGCCGGGTTTCAACTTGCGACACGATGACTGGGCTCCTGGAAACTTATCTGAGAAAGGTGATCACAACGGCAGACTGTGGGAAAATATCCCCGAAGTCGACACTGTCCGGCAAACGGTAGATTATGCCGAAATCGCAGGCCATGGCAAGCCGCGACCCGCAGCTTAGAGGAAAGAACGGGATAAACGGAGTGATGAGGGAGCTGGCATGAAGGAGAGTGGAGAAAGTAGAAAGGAGAGCCAATTGCGATAACCTTATTCTTTCTCCATTCTCATGCAGTCTACTCTGTACTCACTTCTCTCCTCTTTCCCAACACCTGAACCCTGAACCCTGAACCCTGAACCCTGAACCCTGAACCCTGAACCCTGACACCTGACACCTGAACCCTGAACCCTGAACCCTGACACCTGGCACCCTGCCTACTGCCCACTCTTCTCAAAGCGATCCTGGGCCGCCAGGACAAACTGTCGCATGCGTTGCCGATCTTTAAACCCTGGCGCCGATTCCACGCCACTGGCCGTGTCGACTGCCGCCGGGGCCACCAGACCGATGGCTGTCGCCACGTTCTCGGGCTTCAAGCCGCCAGCGAGCACGAGTGGAACCGACTCCAGCTTGTTTCGCCAATCGACCAGTGCTTGCCAATCCGCTTGCATCCCCGTTCCGCCATACTCGCCGGCAACCTGGGCATCGATCAGTACCGCGTCGGGAACTCGCCCCGCCCCGCGGCATCGACGTAGATCCTCCACCACGTCCGACAAACCCTGCGTCCCCATCCGACAGGCTCGCATCAGGAGCACCTCGGCAGGAATACAGGAAACAAACTCGGGTGGTTCGTTAC
>JAJRWS010000371.1 GCA_024276705.1 Planctomycetota bacterium
GAAGTGGCGTTCTGCAAGCGTTACGTTTGGTGGAAAACTCACCAGGAACGTTTTAAGAGTCTCCACCTGCAGGCCGTGGCAGGCCTTGCTTGCTTGGGGGGGCATCTGCCACGGCTGTTATTACTTCCTTGAAGCGATCTGATCCATTTCCTCTTTGGTGTACTTGCTACTCGCTACGGGTCCCGGTTCCCAGCATTGTTTCAGCTCGCTCGGTCGCGGTTCCTCAACTGGGATGACCAGGATTTCTTTGCCCGCGGCATCCGTCTCGATCCGCCCTCCCGTCCGCACCACCGCCTGCCGCACGAGCCTGGCGGAAACCTGGACCAATGCGGGAAACGTATACGGTGTGTGGCTGAATTTTCCTTGGGGATCGATGGCGGAGGTGAATTTTTTCGGCAGATTCCGTCGGCCGATCACCGTCCCCAGGATGCCACCCGAGTTGGCGGGGTTGCAGTCCGAGTCCTGTCCGCAGCGGGTGGAAATAATGATCGTCTGGTCGATATCCCCCTGGCCGTACAGTAAGCCCATGACGATATAAGCGCCGTTGATCTTCGCATCGATATTGAAAGCATCCTTGCTGCATGAGAATTTGCGATACGCTACGTTGTCCTGGTATTTGGCTTCGATCTTTTGCCAGGCCATTTCCCAGTGATCGGGATGCTCCTGCCACCAGCGGATCGTATCACGAATGCACTCGCCGTATTGACTCCCGGCCGGAATGCACTTCAATCCGGCCTCAACGATCTTCAGCGGATCCTCTTCGAAGAACGCGGCGGCGGTCATGCCACTGACGAACTGCCCGCCATAGAGTCCATCGCCGTAATTCATCAGCCGCCCAAATTTCTCTCCCAATTGGATCGCTACGTTCGGCATGCCCGGCGCGATCAGGCCGGCATAGTCGGCCTCGATCTGATAGTCGATGTCATCGGCATGCTGGTTGAATTGCGGGTGTCCCGAATCGGGTGGGGCGATCCCCGCGCGCAGGTTGTCGCGCCCGGCTCGATTGGCATGCCACAGTCGATAGCCACTGTTGGCGAAATCGATTCCCGCCTGCCGGATCGAGACATCCCAGCCATGGACCTCCAGGGTCCGCAGGAAAGTCATCTCGACATAGATATCATCCTGGTTGAACTGGTTGATCATCTCGGGCTTCCACTCGGGGATTTTATCCAGGGGGATGATCTTGCCGGTCCACTTGAATTCGGTCGGCCCACCCCAGCCCACGCCTGCCATCTGGCCGATCCAGCCGCCCGCCATCTTGTCTCGATAGTCGTCGAGTGAGAGCCGGCGATATTCCTGCCCGTTGGCAAGCACGGTTGCCAGCCAAAAGCATGAGATCAGGACGAATGCAGCGAATTTGTGTAGGTTTGTGTTCATTCGTGGTTTCCTTTCTTACTCGACCGGCTGCGCGGCCAGATTGTGCAGCGTTACGACTGCTTGTTTCTGGTAGGGCATGACCCAGGTGCACGACATCAGACCATCGGGGCGCACGTGGGTGTACCACGTCTGCTGAGGTCGCAACTGGTGGCCGATGCCGAAGAAGTCGCCGATCGGGCACCAGACCGATGGTTCGCCGTCGAACACGATTTCGACCACGGTCGAACGGAGCGCCTGCTGCAAGTCGTCGGCGACAAGTCGGCATTGCAGGGAGCGGATGGCGCCGGGACCAGTCAGGATCATCGGTTCGGACGATTCACCGGCCGGCAGTTCGCCGGCCGCAGTGGTGACGGCCCAGTCGGAGGCATCCTTGGGCCAGGCATCATCGGACCGATCTGCCGCCAGTCGCCGATTGGTCGTTGCGATCAGTTCTTGGGCGTCTCGAAGCTGCTCGGTGCGGCCTTGATACTTCTCGGTCCGGACAAACTGGCTGCGATCCCAGTTGGCATACCAGGTGGCCGGATCGTCGGGCGAGACGGAATCGCGATCGTAGCTGCTCGCCTGCCGGCAGATGTAAGCGGGACTTGGAAATCGGGCCAATGCTTCACGGCTGGTCATCTCCCCCAGCAGCGACTGCAGCGACACATCCTGGGCCGGGGCGGAACCTGCACACAAGAAGGCCAGCAAACCAGACAGCAGCCATAATGTATTCGGTCGAGGCATGTGATGCATGTTGGGTCTCCCTGCGTGTTGGTGGACCGGCGCAGCCGGTGCTTGTCTGATATCGAATGGCACAAGCATAATCTCAACATTCCCAGGCCGAAGGCGTGCCGCTCCATCGTCGAACGCTGTATCGACTTTTCCCTTTTATAGGTCAAAACGCGAGAGTTGCCCAGGCACGGCGGCGCAGCCGCGGTCAGCAAGCCATAGGCGCGATTGGCGCAAAACCAAGCGGTAACCTAACGATGAACGTCGAGGCTTACTTTAGTTTTCACACTAAAAACGGCACAACCAGACTGTGTGTGGCACGTCCCAGAGCTTCCGGCGATGGGCGTGGTGGCTGACGTGATATTTTCCGCACAAGCTGGCTGGAAAAACGAGCGTCCTGGCAAGACAACCACGCCCTTCGTACCTCAGGGACGTGCCACACCTAGTCCTTCCTAAATCCAAGGCCACTGGCCGTGCGACCCTGATAGGCTTCGTGCGGTCCGGCGCGAGTTTTTCAAGGTAATCTCCTTAAAGCATTTCTTGACACCCATCATGGATTGAAAGTGGGGACACACATCGATTGAAAGCAAAACCGATGCCTTACGGCACCGGCTGGGGTTGTACCAGCCCTGCGGGCTTATACGCGTCTTGCCCCGTCACTCCGCAGTGTCTCGGGAACTTGCCGCAGGGCCTCCTCGGGCAATACGAACGAGTCGCCGATCAAGGCCGCGTCGTCCCCCGTGAGCTGGGGATAACGAATGCCCGGCAGGAGCGCGACGGCAAAAACTTCGCGAATGTTCCCCGCGAATTTCAAAAAGGCCACGATCTGGCCACGATTGATATCGACCACCCAGACGCCGCAACGGCTCTCCTCCGGCTTGAGCCTCCCGGCCATGGGAATTCCACCGGCGACGGCCGATGCGCGCAGTCGCGAAAGACCAACAAACGCCAAATTGCCGGCGAAATCGAGACCGCGAGTAAAACCGGGCAGCTCGACGATCGGCTCGTAGCGGCCCGATTCCAAGTCGACATGCCCCAGACTGCCCCGGCCGGAATCCAAGACTCACAGCCGGCCGGCATGCCAGCGCGGGGAGTGGGGGCATGCGAGCCCCCGGGCGATAACTTCCCCGCTCTCGACGTCCAGTACGATGCCGCTATGCTGTTTTTCTTTCCGCCACCCCGCGGCCGTATCGGTCGCGCCCAGGGCCGTCACGTAGCGCTTACGATATTAGATCTGGTACAGCCACATTTTATGCGCCGTATCGGTCGCGCCCA
>JAJRWS010000372.1 GCA_024276705.1 Planctomycetota bacterium
CAGGTAACAGGTAACAGGTAACAGGTAACAGGTAACAGGTAACAGGTAACAGGTAACAGGTAACAGGTAACAGGTAACAGGTAACAGGTAACAGGTAACAGGTAACAGGTAACAGGTAAAAGGTAACAGGTAACAGGTAACAGGTAACAGGTAACAGGTAACAGGTAACAGGTAACAGGTAACAGGTAACAAGGTAACAGGTAACAGGTAACAGGTAACAGGTAACAGGTAACAGGTAACAGGCGATACCCGATACCCGATAGGATACTGTTTTACGCATACCCAAGCCTTTGCCCTCTGACCTCTGATTTCCCCTATGCTTCGAGCTCGTGTAATTCTTGGCGTCCTGTTCGTATCCATCCTGGCTGCGATATGCTGGCTCGATGCACATGCGACTCGACCAGGTATCTACTTAGCGCCTTTGGCCGTGATATTGGCATGGCTCGCGGCAGGTGAAATGCTGGCGTTCTTTCGCCAACGTGGCCACCAACCCCTGGCTTGGGTGGTTTATTTGGGCGTTTCGGTGCCTGTGATCGCCAGTTGTGGGCCCATTGCCTGGATCTCTTATCCGGCCTATTGTCCCGTGGGGCGTTTGGGATGGTTGGCCGCGGGGCTCACCTTTGCGTTGCTGCTCGCACTCATGGGAGAGATGAGACGTTTCGCTGTCGCTGGGAACTCTACCATCCATTTGGCTCTGGCCAGCCTGTCGATTCTGTACGTGGGGGGCCTGCTCGGGATGCTCGTACAGCTTCGCTTGTTGAACATCGATCCGGCGAACCATCCTGGTTCAACGGGTAACCGTTATGGATTGATAGCCTGGTTGTCACTGCTGATCGTTGTCAAGTCGAGCGACATCGGCCAATACGCGGTGGGACGTATGTTGGGCCGGCATAAATTGGCAAAAATACTTAGCCCTGGCAAAACGTGGGAAGGAGCGATTGGAGGCATTAGCTTTGCCCTCATGGGCGCGTTAATTTCGCTGGGACCTCTGGCCGGAGCGTTGGGTTGTCCCAGCGGTCGTAGCTGGACGCTCTGGTTGGGTGGATGTTTCTTCTATGCCGTGTTGGTAGGGACCGCTGGAATTGTGGGTGATTTGGCCGAATCGATGCTTAAACGGGATGCGGGTGTCAAGGATTCGAGCCACTGGCTACCCGGTTTTGGGGGGATACTCGATTTACTGGACTCCTTACTGGTAGCCGCCCCGGTTGCCTACGCCCTATGGGTTGTGGGGCTGGTAGGGCCATGAAGTGTCGTCTACCTTGTAATTTCAAACGCACCAATTGCGTAATCCGTATAACCCACTTTTCCTGGGCTGTTTGTGGGCAAAGTTGCCTGGCGGGGTGGATTTCGCTACGTTCAGTCCTGTATAGTTAGTAGAGAAATAGTCGTTGTGAAGGACCCTGCGGTTGGCAGCGGCAGCCAGTGTGCTGCCGTGTATTTATGATCGAAGCAACCATCTCGGTAGGTAGTGCTGAAAATCTGGTCCTGCTGTTAGGCACCAAGGACCAGCATTTAAAGCAGATTCGCGGGTTGATTCCGGCGAAGATTTCCACGCGCGACGGAAAGATTCACGTATTGGGTGACGAGGATGCAGTGTACCAGGCAACCGCGGTCCTGGAGCAACTCAAAGCAACCGTTCACCGTCAGGGGCCGATCGATCCCGAACAGGTTTCACAAATTATTCAGCATGTGACCAGTCGTACCGACCTGTCGCATGATGATTGGATTGATATTCGCTCGGGGAGAAAAATCCGTCCACGTACGGCAGGTCAATCCCGGTATATTCAGGCGATTCGGGAACACGACCTGGTCTTTTGTGTCGGGCCAGCCGGAACCGGAAAAACCTACCTGGCGGTAGCGACCGCGGTGGAAGCGCTCAGGTCACAGCAGATTCAAAAAATTGTACTCGTCCGTCCCGCGGTCGAGGCGGGGGAGAGCCTCGGTTATCTACCGGGCGATTTACAAGCGAAGATCAACCCCTACCTGCGCCCATTGTTTGATGCGCTGCGGGAAATGATGGATTATGAACAGGTTCGTCGCTACATGGAAGATGATGTCATTGAAGTGGTGCCACTGGCCTACATGAGAGGGAGGACGCTCAATGGCGCATTTATTATTTTGGATGAAGCGCAGAATACCACGGTTGCGCAGATGAAAATGTTCCTGACGCGGATGGGAGAGCTTTCCAAAGTCGTGGTATCAGGAGACACGTCGCAAATTGATCTTCCCCCTCACACCAAGAGTGGCCTGATCGACGCGACCTCCCGCTTGCGAGATATCGATGGATTCTCCAAAGTGGTACTCACCGGCAAGGACATTGTTCGCCACCGACTAGTCCAGGATATTGTCCGCGCCTACGATGAAAAAGGGAAAAAGAGATAATAATCCATGTCCACGGGTATTCAAAAACGAACCAGACAACAGCGTGTTGCCTCGGTGGAGCTTCCTCCGGGAGTATGGGGGACGTTGGTGAGTAATTTGCGTCGTGGCCATGTTCTGTTGCGATTGGCCCTCTGCACGCTGGCCGCGCTGATTCTGTGGGGGTTTACGAAGGGTTGGGATCCCCCCTTTGGCTACCAGGCTGGCCAGATTCCCCATCGCAATGTGATTGCCTACATCGATTTTGAACAGCCCGACCTGAAAGCCACCAACGAAGCACGCCTGTGGGCGCGAAAAGTTGCCTGTGCGGTTTACGATCAGGATCCCGAGCCACTGGTCCAATTGCGAGCTCAGTTACGCAGGGAGATTGGTAAGCTACGCACGGCTGAAACACTCGACCAGGTCGATGCGGCTGTATGGGAAGCATTTCAAGCCCCGCCGGCGGCGGGCACCCCCGATCCCACCGAAGAAGAACGTAAAGAACAGTTTCAGCGCTTCCGAAAAGCATTACCCGAGGACGATGCGCTTGACGAGTTCAACTCAAATATCGATGAGGTGATGAAGCCTTTGGAGCAGTGGGGGCTTATTGAGGCATTGCCCGCCGAGCATGATGCTAACTTCGAGAAAATTTTTATCCGTACCCGGGAAGGGGATGGCTTCAGCACCGCGGACGAGCGGGATGTGGACGACGTACTGATCGATAATGCCTCCGCGCGCCTGGAACAGTCGCTCATCGATAAAATTACGTCACTCGAATTGGCGCGTCGGGTTTACGCGTGGCTTCGTCCCCGTTTAATGCCCACGCTGATTTTGAACACGGAGGCCACTCGCAAGGCACAGGACGAAGCGGCGGCAGCCGTGCAAATACAAAACATGTATTTTCATCAGGGCGAGGATGTACTTGCGAAAGCCGGCCAGCGTCTGACGCCCGAATCGATCCAGCTTTTACGTCTGGAGTACGAAAGCCAGATTCGGCAGCGCAGCCTTGGCCAGCGTCTGGTTCGTTCTCTCGCCATTCTGGGTATGTTTGCGGCTCTTTCGACACTTTGCGGATTCTACATCTTTTTTCGTGAGCCGACGATCCTTGATGAATTGCGCCGTTTTGTCACGTTACTGGGATTGGTCGTTTTGACGGTCGCCTCGGCGTTGGTGGCGGCTCACTACTCCTGGGGGGCGGATGTCATCCCTTTGTTGTTGTTGGGTATGACGATTTCGGTTGCTTACCACCAGGAATTATCGTTGCTGCTATCGGCTTGCGTGACCCTGATCCTGGTCGTCTCGATGGGCTATGGCTTGGAACAAGCGGTGGTGTTGATGGCCTGTGCATCCGGGGCGATTCTGGTGCTGCGACAAGTTCGTACACGAGGCAAGTTGCTGGCCGTTGGATTTATTGCCGCCTGCGTCGTCCTGCTGACCACCTTGGGGGTTGGCACGCTGTATGGGCAACCTGGCCGATTGTTGCTGGAGCAGGGTTTTACCCTCATGCTCTGGTCGGTGATCGCAGGCTCGTTAATGACCGTACTGCTGCCTACGGTGGAAAAGGTATTTTCGATTCAAACCGATTTAAGTTTGATCGAGTTGGGCGATCCGGCGCATCCCTTGCTGCAAGAGCTGATCCGCCGGGCGCCGGGTACTTACAACCACTCGATCACGGTGGCCTCGCTTGCCGAGGCGGCCGCCGAATCGATCGGTGCCCGCGGCCTCCTGGTGCGCGTGGGCGCCTATTTTCATGACATCGGTAAAATGCTCAAACCGGGCTATTTTATTGAAAACCAGGCCCAGGGCGATAATCGTCACGATTCGCTGGTTCCCGCCATGAGTACGTTGGTGATCATTGCCCATGTCAAGGATGGGGCGGATTTAGGGCGGCAAAACAAACTGCCGGAGTCGATCATCGATTTCATTCAGCAGCACCATGGTACTACGCTGGTGGAGTTCTTTTACCGTCAGGCAAACGCGCAAAAGGAAAAAAATCCCGATAACAGCGAAGTGGATGAAAGCTCGTTCCGATATCCGGGGCCCAAGCCGCAAACGCGTGAAGCAGGTGTCTTAATGCTGGCAGATGCGGTGGAAAGCGCCAGTCGCGTGCTGAAAGAGCCGACTCCCTCGCGGATCGAGAGTCTCGTGGAGGAGCTGTCGATGAAACGACTTCTCGACGGGCAATTGGATGAATGTGGCTTGACGCTTGAAGAAGTGCGTAAGATAGGTGAAAGTTTGGTGAAATCGCTGACCGCCGTGTATCATGGACGAGTAAAATATCCGGACCAGGAGTCGGCATGATAAACGACGGCGATCGAGTCAGTACGCATGGGTTTCAGGTTTCTCCTCCCAGGCGGAATCCTGCCGAATTGGGCCTTCCCGCGTCTGATTCTTCCGCACCGCTTCCTGAGCCTTCCGCGTCGACTGTGCATATCTTGATTGCCAACCAGCAAACGATGTTGGAGATCGATTTGGACCGGATGCGAACCGTGACCAGGCAGATTCTGGAAGATGCCCGAATTACTTCGGGAGCCTTGAGCATTGCGATCGTGGACAATCCAACAATTCATCGGTTGAATCAGCAGTATCTGCAACACGACTGGCCGACCGATGTGCTGAGTTTCCCGTTGGAAGAGCGCCCGGGTCATCTTGAGGGAGAAGTGGTGGTCAGCGCGGAGGTGGCCAGCACGACGGCTGCCGAAGTCCCCTGGGCGGGGACGGAAGAGCTATTGCTCTACGTGATTCATGGTACGTTGCACTTGGTGGGCTATCGAGACAAACGGCCCGAGGAAAGTGCCAGGATGCGGGCCGCGGAGCTGACCTACCTGCGGGGCGCGGGTGTTACCGTGACTGCCCAGGACGATCGTTGGCGAGTGGCAAGACCGGACAAGACTGTTTCAGGAGGAGGATTGCAGACATCGTGACGACGGCCACCCTGTTATGGATCTACCTTTTCGCCCTGATTGCCACGGCCGTTTCCAGCCTGGGATTCAGGGCCCTGAGTGATTTTTCGCACCACGATCTGGAAGATGTTTTTCGGAAGCGGAAAAATAACGGACGTTATGGAGAAATTCTTCGACAGCACGAACAGGTGGCCCTCGGAGTTGAAATCGTGGTCATGTTTTGTTCGGCTTTGCAGGTGGTTTCCGGCCTGCTGTGGGCTCAGAACCGGTGGAGCTACGCCGCCGAGAGCTCTTGGTTCGATCTGCTGGGCAGCACGCTTGGTCTCTCTTTGCTCCTGTTGGTCAGTGCCGTCTCGGTACCCTGGGCGTTTTCACGTCTTGCCGCGGCTCCTCTGATCTTTCATACCTGGCCCTTGTGGAAGATGCTTGCCCTGGCCATGTTTCCTTTCGTATGGTTTGCGCAGGTGATTGATACGATAATCCATCGCATTGCCGGGCGTACTCCACCGGAGGATGACGAAGATTCCCTGGAAGAGGAAATACGCGCGATTGTCACCGAGGGGCATCGTGAAGGCTTGTTGGAAGAAGATGCGCGGGAAATGATCGAGGGCGTGATAGAATTGGGCGACGCGGTGGTTTCGCAGATCATGACCCCGCGCACCGACATGCATATGGTCCCAGTTGACATGCCGTGGGACGAAGTGGTCGCCGATGTCATCCAGTCGGGCCATACTCGTACCCCCGTTTTTGATCAGAGTCGGGATGACGTGATAGGCATTCTTTACAGCAAGGATTTGTTGCCGGAACTGGCTAACGGCAGCACCCAATCACGCACGCCGATTCGTGAGTTGTTGCGGAAGCCGGTGTTTGTGCCCGAAACGAAAGCCGTGGATGATGTCCTGCAAATGTTTCAGCAGTTGCGTACGCACATCGCGGTGGTGCTGGATGAGTATGGGGGCGTGGCGGGCCTGGTGACCATCGAGGATGTGATCGAAGAGATCGTCGGCGAAATCGTCGACGAATACGACGCGGAGGTCGCCGCGGAGATCACTCAGATCGATGAAAATACGTACGAAGCCCTGGGCCGGGCGCACGTGGACGAAATCAACGAGACGATGCATCTGGAACTGCCCGACGATGGCGATTTCGATACGATCGCCGGATTCGTTTTTACCGAACTGGGCCGGATTCCACTGCCAGGGGAAACGGTGCTCTGGCATGACAAGGTGCGCATCCACGTCCTGGATGCGACCAAGCGGCGCATCAACCGCGTGCGAATTGAAAGGCTGGACGACGCCGAACGCGAAAGCGCGTAAGGCTTCGCTCCAGCCGAGCAGTGGCTTTCGAATCGGCGCGGTGGCACGAATCGGAGCCCATTTTTCGTCCTTGCTGAAATCAACAAAACGCAGCGCGAAGAGTTCCAGTAGGCACCGTACAGTCTCCTTCCTGGAAAAGAGCCCCCGGATGCACGATTTTACGGACTGCGACACGACAGGATTCGGGAAAAAGGACTTTGAAGTTCTCCTCTCCCCCTGGGTAGATGTGTGTCCCCGAATCCTCTTCGAGGGCATCCAGCTTGCGTTTGAGCGACGTTCCGCTCAGCCCCAACGTTTTTATTCCCGTAAGAAAACCCCCGGCTTTGCCGGGGGACTGGCAGAGTTCGACAGTTCCGTAGTGATATTGCTCGTACTCGTACTCGTACTCGACTGGAACCATTGCATTCAACAGAAACATAAGGCCATGGATATTGATGATGACCGACC
>JAJRWS010000373.1 GCA_024276705.1 Planctomycetota bacterium
GCGTGGAAAAGTGGGAAAAAACGGCATTGGCCAGCGACTGTTGCAAAGCGCCCGGAGAGGGATGCTGTGGCGAGGGAGCATGCGGTGAAAATGGCGGCTGCAGCGAACTGCACTGCAAACAAATTGTGCCTCAGGTGGAAAAAGCCGAGTGCAAACATTGCGGCCGCGAACCGGGGGAAACGATTGTCAAGGCGAAAGTCTGGTCGTGCGTGCGTGTACCCTACACGGTGTACCGCCGGGTCAAGCGGCCAGTTTGCGTCAAACAGCCCTGCTATGAAAAAGTCAACGTCCACGTAACCCGCTATGTCTGCAAAAATTGTAGCGGTCTCGGCTGTGGCCAATGCAAAAAAGATCCCTGTGGCGATTGCGACGGAAACGGCTGCCCGTCATGCGCTGGGGCCGAATGCGGCGAACCGGTGATTCCGTATTAGCGCATGATCGCCCACGGACCATAGCGGATAGAACTCTTGCCTGGTTACTGATAATCGTACAGCTCAAGGAGGGGCAACACCATGTTATTCCATAGGGGCCGATTCTTTTTCCATCCCACACGCGCCGTGCTCAACATGGTGGCCATGTTTCTACTTATTGGGACGCTTGCCGAATGGGCGCAAGCAATCCCCGTATTTTCGCGCAAGTATCGGACTTCGTGCATCACTTGCCATGCCGGCTTTCCCAAGCTGAACTCCGTGGGTGAATCGTTCCGCCGCAATGGCTACCAGTTCCCGGGGGGCGATGAGATTTTGGTGAAAGATGAACCGATCCCGTTGGGCAACGATTCGTACAAAGACATGTGGCCGAACACGCTTTGGCCCAGTGACATTCCCCATTTACCACCGGTCGCATTCCGTGCATTGATGGGTTTCAATCAGTTTATGGAAGATGGGCGCGATCCCTCCGCCGATTTTCAGTTCCCAAGGGAATTTGGCCTGCTCAGCGCGGGAACCTTGGGCCAAAACATTTCATGGTACGCCAGCCTGACTCTGGCAGGCAGCGGCGGCCATGGCGGAGGTGGTGGTCACGGTGGAGAGGAAGCAAGCGGACTCAACTCAGACCTGGGGCGTATGTTTGTGCAATTCAGCAATCTATTCGCCTGGTCCGACGAGGATGACGACGACGGCATGCGTCTGGGCAACCGCTGGCTTGCGATCCCCAAACACTTGATCAATCTGCGTATCGGCCAGTTCGAACCGCAAGTCATCGCCCCCTATGCGTCGGTCCATCGTCAATTGGGGACCATCGGACGGCTGCCCAATCTTGTCACCATGGGCGGCAACGGATTCATGTTTGAACCGGCCCAGCGCGGCCTGGAACTTCATGGCACCTGGAGGCAGAACAACTCCTACGCCATCGGCCTGGTCAACGGCAATGGAGGGGAAACCGCCTGGGACAACAACGCCCAGAAGGACTTCTATTTCCGGGTCGCGAAAAAATGGTGGGGCTATCCTATCGATGGCGAGATCGGCCAATCCGAACTCATTGGCGATGAGATTGAGGAAGAAGAATACGACGAGGATGCGATGGCTCCCATGACGCTCGATTTCTGGCGGGAATTCCAGTTCGAAACGGGCCTTTTCGGTTACTATGGCCGCAACCAGGCGTCGGTGTCCGTGGAGGACGATGTCGATCTACTGCTGGCCGGTGGCGGCGTCTACAGGTTGGAAGGGACCCGCACCATCATACGACCAGACCGCTTTGAGCGCTATGGCGTGGACGCCCGTTTGCAACGCGAAGACCTCGATATTTTCGGGGCAGCCACCTGGGGCTGGGACCGCGATCCGATCAGCGACGAAGATCCTGACGCCATCGAGGCGGACCGTTTTTTCACCTATTTTGTTGAAGCGGATTATTATTTCAAACCCTGGCTGATCGGCTACACCCGCTATGAGCAGGTAAGATACCAGAATGACCCACGGCAGGAGGAAGCTGGAATCAGCCGGGGCGTGGTCGGTACGTCGGTCTACGTTCGAACGAATATGCGCGTGGTGAGTGAATTCGGTATCGATGCCCAAGGGAATGGCACCACCGCGGATGTCTTCAACGTGCTCCTGGACTTTGCCTACTAACTGCCTTGACATGCGACTTTGTGCGAGGGATGTCTCGATGACGATCGATGGTTGGGGATACTGGCTTGCTGCCGTTGTCATGAGTGCCTGGTTCGTCTCTACGGCTACGGCCCAACAGCCGTTCCTCTTGGGGCGAGCGGGCACGATCCCTCAAGGCTATGTGGGTTCCTTGGATCCTCTTGAACAAACCCCGCCGTGCCAACCCGATTCGGGAACGGCCGAACTGATACGACTCCCGCCTGTAGTTCCTATCCCCGTGGGTCAGACTCCTTCGGCTACGCCCAACCCTATCGCTTATAGCCCCCCAGGCATCCTTTCCCATGCCAGTTCTGGAGGCAGAGTCGACGGAACCTGGCAAGAAGATGGACAATTCCTGATCCTCAACCTCAACGGCCAACAACTTCGTCTTGCCAAGGAAGCATCGCCGCGCACGGATTCCCAAGCATCTCAACACGTCTCTGCGGCGAGTGCGTTGCCAGACCTGGGTGAAGTTCGCGGCCAACTCTCTCATCGGGGTCAACCCCTGGTGGATTGTGAAGTGACATTGGTTCCTCTGAATAAGTCTTGGCTCGGCTACCAGGAAGACCGCTCCACCAAGCCCCGAGTTACCACCACCAACTCCGTCGGAGCCTACGCTTTCGCTCAAGTGCCCGCGGGACCGTACAAACTCAAGTGGCGGCCGGCTGGCGAGGCATCATGGATTCACCATGCCGAAACCCGCCCCGATGTCATTGTACGTACAGGCGAAACGTCCCATGCGAAAGAGGTTCGCGTTGCTCTCCGCACGATCAATTAGCGGTCCGGCTCCGACACATGCTTAGGTAAGTCGTGCGGATCGCAACCGTAGTGCGTTGAGGATCACCGAAATGCTGCTCAAACTCATGGCGGCTGCCGCGATCATCGGGCTGAGCAACAAACCAAAAAACGGGTAGAGCAACCCGGCCGCAACGGGAATTCCCAGGGCGTTGTAAATAAAGGCGAAAAAAAGATTCTCTCGGATATTCTTCATCGTCTTGCGGCTCAGGATGCACGCTGCCGCAACTCCACGCAAATCACCTCCCACAAGCGTTACTCCAGCCGACTCGATCGCCACGTCACTGCCCGTGCCCATCGCGATGCCAACATCCGCCTCGGCCAATGCCGGGGCATCGTTGATCCCGTCGCCCGCCATGGCCACCACATGCCCTTCCCTGCGCAACCGAGCCACATAATCATGCTTGTCTTGCGGCGAAACACCCGCACGGAATTCGTCGATGCCCAGTTTTACGGCAACCGCGCGCGCCGTCTTTTCCGCATCGCCAGTCAGCATGACCACTTTCAGACCCAATTGGTGCAATGTCTCCAACGCGGCAGGTGTGCTCGCCTTAATCGGGTCCGCGATCACCAGCACGGTCGCGGCCTGGCCATCGATGGCAACAAAAATGGCCGTCTCTCCCTTCTCCTGATACGACACGGCCCAATCGCGGGCCTCATCCACTCCGGCGACCTGTTGCTCCGCAAGAAAGTCGGCCTTCCCAATCAACACGGTCTGTCCATCGACGGTAGCGCGTACGCCGCCTCCTGTTGTACTCTTGAAATCGACCGCTTCTATAGCTGCAAGACCATCCACTTTCGCCCGACGGACCACCGCTTGAGCCAAAGGATGCTCACTTTGACTTTCAACCGCCGCGGCCAAGGCAACAACTTGCTGTTCGGTCCAATCTTTGAATGTTTCCACCATCGCCACTTCGGGACGTCCCTGTGTGAGCGTCCCCGTTTTGTCGACTATAATCGTATCGACCTTCTCCATGATTTCCAGCATTTCGGCATTTTTGATCAATACGCCTTCCTTGGCGCCACGACCGACACCCACCATCACGGACATCGGCGTTGCCAAGCCTAGCGCGCAGGGACAGGCGATGATCAGCACCGCGACCGCCGCGGTAAATGCATAAGCCAACTTGGGCTCCGGCCCCCACAGTGCCCAGCCGACAAACGCCAGGCCCGAACAGAAGATCACGATCGGCACGAAGTAACGAGCCACCACATCGGCTAACTTCTGAATGGGTGCACGGCTTCGCTGGGCATCGGCCACCATCTGCACAATGCGGCTCAGCACGGTATCGTTCCCGACGCTGACCGCTTCGATCACCAGCGCTCCGGTTTGATTTACGGTGCCGCCGGTCACCAGGTCGCCTTCGATTTTTCGGACCGGCAAGGGTTCGCCTGTCAGCATCGATTCATCGATGCTGCTCGATCCGCTCAACACACGGCCGTCCACCGGAACCTTTTCACCAGGACGAACGCGAAGACGGTCTCCCTGGTGAACCGCGTCCAGTGGAATCTCTTCCTCGTTTTCGTCTGTGAGCCGATGTGCCGTATCCGGTGCGAGTTGCATCAGCTCGCGGATTGCCCCGCCTGTTTGCTTTCGCGCCCGCAGCTCCAGTACCTGCCCAAGCAGAACGAGGGTGATGATCACCGCTGCGGCCTCGAAATAGAGCGGCAAGTGACCATTTTCATGGAATGCCGCGGGAATCCAGGCCGGGAACAACATCACCAGCAGACTGAACAGATAGGCCGCAAGGGTTCCGACGGCAATCAACGAGAACATGTTCAAGTTCAGCGATCGAAACGAACTGACCCCGCGCACCAGCAGTGGCCAGCCACACCAGAAAACAACCGGCGAGGCCAGTGCCAACTGGATCCAACTCAAGAGTCGTTCGGGCATCCAATCGGAGATGGACATCCCAACCATCGGTCCCATCGCGATCACGAGCAGTGGGATCGACAGTGCGACGCCTACCCAGAAACGGCGTTTCATGTCGTTTAGCTGGCCATCTTCAGGCTCCCCGGCCGTCTCGACAAACTTCGGTTCCAGATCCATCCCACAGATCGGACAGGTCCCCGGCCCGGCCTGCTCGATTTCAGCATGCATAGGGCAAGTGTAGGCTGTTTTCTCGGTGATCGGTTTGGGCGTCGTATCGGTATATTTTTCGCCGGCCAGGTTTGGCCCACTGTGATCATGATTGGAAATCACAGATAGTTCATCCGCTTCCTTCCTGGACCGTGCGGAGAGTACACCCTCGGGGTCGTCTTCGAACTTTTCCTGGCAGCTTTCGCTACAAAAATAATAGGATTTCCCTTGATGTTTACTCTGAAGTGCTTCCGCCGGCGAAACCTGCATTCCGCAAACCGGGTCGGTCGTGCATGCCTGACTGGTCATCATTTTCCTCTCCTGCATGGTTTGGCTATGGTCGTACGAATCTCAGTGATGTTTATACCAGCCCGATCCAAGGATGTCGTCCCACGATGTTGTTTGGTGGCATTGAAAACATTGGTCGACACGTGCGTTCGGCTTGCCAGCGACGCGTGCTGAAATCATCTTAAAATGCATCATGTAGTGGCTGGGCGGCGCCTGGTGGCATTGGGCACAGTCCCTCGAATTTGGCGACGGAACGAGAAGACTCGCACCCAACGCCATTTGCACGGAAGACTTATTTTTCATTTTGGTACTGGTTGCCATCGAGGTTTCCAACCGTCAATTATCCCTGCCGGCCAGGGCGATGTCATTCAAGCCCCAATCATGTACAAAAAATTTGACTTGGATCTTGCCGCGGTTGGCGTCGATCCAATCACGACTCTCCAAAGGCGCATAACGACGGACAAAGTCCAGCAGCCCATTATCGCTTCCATCGCCAAAAAGTCTCCGATCGGCTTTCAGAATCCATGACAGGGTTAGAACTTTGTGCTGCTCGTCGATCGCCAGCCCCTTGGTCAAATTGGCCAGCAAAGTACGAATGATATCGTCAAGTTGCTCATCGAGTTGCTCTGCTGAAAAAATGCGATCCAGAGCGGAACGAGCATCAGTAGTGAGCCGGACACGCCGAATACGCCGCCCCAAAAGCTGCCGGCAAAGCGCGGAGACTGATGAAACGGAAAGCCTAGCCAAAGAATGAGCATCAGCGCGACCAGACCGGTGACGATAAGTTTTTCACGTTCTTTCATGCGAGGGTACGGGTTCAGGGTTGAGGGATCCCTAACTCTTTCTGGCCCTGGATCCTCAACCCTGGGCTCTCCATCACATTCACGCCTCCACTGCCACATCACCGACCGGTTTGGCCTGACATGCCAGGACCATGCCTGCTGCCTTGCCGTCTGGTTCAAGACCATCCTCGACTTCCATCGCAACCTGACCTGATAAAAGTTTGATCGCACAGACGCCACACATTCCCGTCCGACACGAGTAGTCAATGTCAACACCGACTCGTTCCGACGCGTCCAGAATTGTTTCATCGGGTAAGAGCCGAGGCGATTTCCCTGATGTAGCAAAGCTCACCGTGGCAGCCCTCTCGGTGGACACCAGTCTGCTCATTTTTTCCTGTTCGGCTGCCTTTGCGAGGGGTTTTTGCTGTGAACCGAAACTCTCGGTATGAATCTTTGTAAATCGTAGCGACCCGTAGCCGACAAAGCTTTCGCTTGGTGACCGGTAGCAGCCCGCGAGAGATATCGGGGCGGCCTGCCGCGCCATCTTCGGTCTCGCATTCCACGACTGACTCCTGACAGCAGTCGGCCGTCGCTCTTGTATTTCTTCCCAGGAACCTTGAAGAATGGGTAACACTTTAGCCGCCTGAAGTAGACTCCACCGTGAGTGTAAGAACAACACTGCCAGCAAGCTAGGATTCGGCATCCACTCTCGATTTGAGGAAGAAACAGAGCCGGGAAGACTCAACTGAGCTGGGCGTTAAACGGTTATTTTTGCTATATTCCATCATCCGGCACCGATCTGGATCCAGTCGGGCTAGGGAGCCATCAGAAGGCGTACCCATTGAGCGACATGGCATCGAGGCAAAATTCGAAAAGTGATAGCGATGAGTTTCAAATCGTTGGTAACCGGGTACCGCAATGGGCGAAGCAAACTGGACCCTGTCCTTGAGGTGTTCTTCCTTGCCAGATTTGGCCTTTTCATGTCCGTTCTGGCCAGTGTCCTGATCACGTGGCCATCACAGTCCATTGACGCTATGCGCGTCCTGGCGGAGGATGCATTCGTCCATCGGCTCCCATGGGTCTGTTTCTGGCTGGCGGCCCTGGGACTGTGCCTCTATTTCTGGGGGAGTGTTCGGGTGTTGTTCCGACTGCGGTTGCCACCCTCGAAAAATCAGACTCCTCTTGTACGGTTCACTACGAAGCACTTACCGCGCCTGATCGCGGTTCTGCCGCTACTGGCCATTGCCATCGCAGCCACTCGAGCCAACTTCTCAATCGAGAATCGCCAGACAAGTTTAGTACTCTCGATTTTCACGATCGTGAGCGCGGTCGAGGCGCTCCTCTTGTACAGGATCCTGGACGCTTCGGAGCCGTGGCTGCAAAAGCATTGGCAGAGTTCGCTGGTCCTTAAGGCACCGCTGCTCTGGCCCGTTCATCTGGCCAGGTCTGGACTGAAGCTCGCAGTCCCACTGGCAATGGTGGCGATCCTCGTCTTCACCGTCGACAGCCAGTTGGCACGGCATCTGGGACCTCTGACCGTTTTGCTGCTCGCCTTGATCATCTGGACAACATTGGGGACTGCTTTGGTTCGCCTCGGCATGATTCTGCGTCTTCCCTTGCTTCTTGGCCAGCTGGTTCTGCTGCTCGTCTGGAGCAGTCTGGACTGGAACGACAACCACGCGATACGCAATCTCTCCACGACGTCCGACGAATGCGTTGTATTGCCCGACCTAAGCAACGAATTCGCGTGCTGGCTTGACGCACGGGCCGACAAGGACCAATACCAGGTGTACCCAGTTTTCGTTGTCTCCGCCGAGGGTGGCGGGCTGTACGCTGCCTACTTTACGGCGATGGTCCTCTCCTCGCTTCAGGATGCTGACCCTGCATTTGCCCGCCACCTCTTCGCGATCAGCGGGGTTTCCGGTGGAAGCTTGGGAGCAAGCGTCTTTGCTGCTCTTGCATCCCAAACAGCAAGGAACCAGACTCATGGGGAAGATCGATGTGAGGTGAACTTAAGAAAAGTCGCCGACAAAATCCTGAGCCGGGACTTCCTGTCGCCCTTGCTCGCGGCCGGCTTATTCCCCGACACACTTCAGCGATTCTTGCCAATCTCTGTACCACGGGTTTCCAGGGCAAGGGCACTGGAATACGGATTCGAATCCGCTTGGTCAGCCGAGGCCCAAATGCATGTGGGTTGGGACACGAAGGTCTTCTCACGTGGGTTCTACGGACTTTGGCAAGATTTCACAACGGGTGCAACGCCCGCGTTATTTCTCAATGCAACCGAAGTGGAAAGCGGTCAACGCATGGTTATCGCCAACATGCACCCTGACGATCGCCTCTATTCCAAGTTGCCCATGCGGGCCGAGCGCGACGCGTCGCTCAAGACCCTTGCCGACATTTCGGGATCCATCCGACCGCCTCTCAGTACGGCTGTCGGCGTCAGTGCGCGGTTTCCGCTGGTCACTCCCGCGGGATCGATTATCCGTGAAAACCAAAAAACTCGCTATGTCGATGGTGGGTATTTCGATAATTCGGGTGCTACCACGCTGGCTGACATACTGACCTCCATCCACTCCATTTCCGTTGAGCATAACACAGACTCTGACTCCATGAAACGTCCCAAGAACCGTCCAAACTATTTCGTCACATGGATCCATATAGGCTCTGTCGACAAGAGGGTGAATAAGGGGACGGCCGGCCACTTGCACACTCAACACGGACTGGGTGAATTGATGTCGCCGCTTCGCGCATTGCTTAATACGCGCAGTGGCCGGACCGGAACTTCCATCCGCCAACTCAGGATCCTAAGCGAGCAACTCGGAGAGCATGGTGCCAAGATCAGGAAGGTCGAATTTCTTCTGGAGATTAGCCCATCGGGCCCTCCGCTGGGATGGTTACTTTCCGAAGGATCTCGTCGGGGCATCCAAGCCCAACTCAATGCGTCTGGGAACCTGAAAAGTGCCACACGCATTCTCCAATTCCTGCAAACTTCCCCTGCGGGTCAATGGTGAGGGTGGCCGCCCGGCTCGCTCTCGTGATGTCCGCCGTTTGAATCGCTTGAATTTGAGTGTCCATTCGCGTGCGAGTGACCCTCTCCCGAAACAATGTAAGTTCAGTGTTCGTTCTGTTGGTCGCTTTTTTCTTCCTCTTCTTCCTCATTTTCCTCTTGCTCGGCCAACTCCCTTTCGGCCAGTGCCCTTTTTTCGACAAGCGCGGGTACCGTTCGAAGAAAAGCGACCACATTGTCGATCTGGCCCGGACTGAGAGTCTTCCCCCAGGCGGGCATCAACACCGATTTCCCGACTGCGGTGCCACCCGCGGTAATGGCCGAGAGCAGATTTTCCTGCGTGGCCGTCTTCCAAAACGCCGGAACGCTGAAATCGCGCGGTGTGACGGCCAGATTGCCGGAATTAAAACCGTCACCTCGCCCCTCGTCTCCATGACAGATCTGGCAATAGTGCATGTAGATCACCCGGCCGCATGCCTGGGATTCGACCAACGGATCGGGCGGCTCTTGCTGAACAGCCAACTCCTCAATTTGCGAATGATACTCCACAGCCCTCCCATGACCACTCTTCGAGTCACAACCCGTGGCCGCCAAAGTGCCCACGACGACCAGGAATTTGGCAATTTTCATCGGGCCGGAAAACGGCGACGAAGAACCGAACGGCCGAGTTGGCATGCCCCCATAAGATGAATGGCCACAAGATGGATGGCGGTGAGGTGAACGGCCATGGTGTGTATGGATGGTACTCAATTTTCATCCTGCGAGGGTTCTGGTTTTTTAGCCGTGTAGGTCTCAGCGACGCAGTTCCGGCATGGATCGCGTGCCGCTCTGGTTCTGCCGGAACAGCGCTACCGCTCGTTCCGGCCTACGATTCTGGTTCTCCATGCTCTTCGGGTACTTCACCCGCTTCAGGTTCTTCATGAGCCGGATCGAGCTGCTGATACTCTGGATTTTTGAGTGACAGTAAATAGGCGGTCAGATCGAGCGATTCCTGGTCGCTCAAACTGAGATTGGGCTCAATGGTATCGGGCAGCAAGGCCTGAGGATCCTTGAGCCACTGGTAGATCCACTCGCCTTTCAATTTGTCGCCAACCCACGTTCCGTGTGGAAATTCGGGGACTTGCGTCGTCAGGCTGGGGCCGACGTCGCCGCCCGTGCCATGCAATTGATGGCAGGCCAGACAACCTTTGCTTTCAAACAGCGTTTTGCCACGCTCCGGGTCTGCCTGCGCCCGCCCCAAACGCCAACCCTTGCCCATTTCGCTATCGACAAACACGTAAGAGATGTAGTCGGCCATCAAGCGAGACTCTTCTTTCGGAAAGTGAAAAATCGGCATCGCGATCGTCAACATGCGGCGCATCGAATAAGGTTTGTCCAAATAATGTTCAAGCCACTCTCGATCGACTCGGCTGCCTTCATAGGTCAAGTCGCTTGCCAGCAACTCGCCAGAATCGCGAATCTGATGACAGGAGAGGCACCGGTAATGGCGTTCCAACTTGCCAAATTTATCTTTCGGATTAAATACCATTTTAGGCCGCCTGGGCGCCTCGAAATGTTTGGAGGGCGCACTGACATCGCTGAGACTCATCAGGGCAATCGTCAACGCCTTGGCATCTTCGTCGAGGAGCTGAAAATTTGGCATCTTGAGTGGGTTGAGCGCCGCGGTCTTGTTCAGTTCTTCCACGAGCCAGGCAGCCTGAGACCGGGCAACTCCATCGGCTATTTTCAAACTTGCGTCCAACAGGCCCGCACGCTGGGCTTGCACGAAAACCCACGCCATACGGTCTTGCTCGGAACCGTCCGGTAATGCTTGACTCCCGGAGAACTGGGCCGCCGGACTGAGATTGTTCCAGATCGCGGCGGCAAAATCGCCCTCGGTCGGCAACTTAAACTTGTGGTGCAGTGATTTGGGCGACTTTAACTTGGTATAAAGAAAATCGGGCGTTGTATGTGGCACTTTGGCATCGCCAAAAGTAAGCTGGTGGACCGGTGTGCTGCCAATGAAAGTTAAATCGGGGCCCGTCGGTTTTACCGTTTTGTGACCCAAGTCGTGGCACCCGCCGCAGCCAAGTTCCGCAAATAAACGCTTACCCTGGCCAATTTGCTCGGCGGTGCCTTGGGCCGGTTCCGGTTCCTGTTCCTCTGCATCGAGCAAATCGTAGTCGATCCACTCTTCCATGACGTATTGGCTAAGGTCCAGCGCTTCCTGGTCGCTGAAATGGAAAGCGGGCATCTTGGTGTTCGGATAAAACGAATGCGGATTCTTCAGAAAGGTCACCAGCCAACGCGAATTAACCTTGTTGCCGATTTCCAGCAAGTTCGGGCCGATTTGGCCGCCCACGGGATTGTCGTTGTAATCGAGTTTTGTCACGTGGCAGACGATGCACTGGGATTCACGATAGATGTTTGCCCCGGTGTCGTAGTCTCCTTCGGGCTTGGGTCGGTGGTCGATGGCTCCGTTTCGAAAGGTCATCAGATAGGAAGCCAGAGCATCGACCGCACCGGGATTCAACCCATAGTAGGGCATTTTGCCTTGGGGCAGGTAATCCTTGGGATTGGTCAACCACTTGTCGAGCCATTTGCGTGAGACCTTGCTGCCGATCGAATCGAGCTGCGGCCCCGCTTTTACCCGGTTCGCGATATCTCCCATCTTATGGCAACCGGCACAGCCCAACTGGCCGATCAACTGCCGGCCATGCGACAAGGCAGGGGCCTGGGGCACTTGTTCGTCGTGATGGCACTTGGCACAAGTGGCCTGCACAAAATCGCCAACCAACAGCGGCTTGTCCCAGAAGGGCACATGTCCATGCGCCGCTTGCTTCTCCGTGGCTCGACCTTGGCCCTGATGGCAAATCGTGCAACCAAACTTATCGGCCGGGTGGTGCTTCAAAATGTCGCCCGAGTGGGCCGTTAGGGGCTGAGGCACCTCGGCAAAGTCCGGATTTTCAATCCCCACATGGCAAGTTACGCAGCGGTCCACGCGTTTCCATTCATCGAGAAACACCTGCCGGACCTTAATCGGGTAGTTGGCAGAGCTTTTCCTCTGCGTTTTGGTTTCTGTTGCCCGCGCGAGTTGGTCCAGTCGTTTCGAGTACTCGACTTGATGGGCGCGCCACGAAGCCGTGAAATTCTCTTGGAACGCAGCCAGTGACAACAGCGCAAGACAGCCGATGCTGGAGACCAACAGCAGCCACTTCAACCAACCGACGCGGTATTCGTCCGAATTATCCATCGTCTCCTCAAAACGGCTAATGCACGGGCCAATCGCTTTTTGACCAGTAGAAGCCCCAATTGGGCCCGCGGTGCACCGTGGCAAAGTAGGTCAGGATTGCGAAGGCAAGCAAAAAACAGGTAAAAATCGCCAACGCTCCCATGCGAGTCGAATTTGTTTTTTGGGTAATGAAAAACGACCACAGGGAGAACACCACAAGCATGACCGTGCCCGGATTGACAAACGTGATGACGATTTGCGGGATATTGGGGTACCAGTCGCGCAGCCAGCCATAGTTGATCGTAAAGGTCAATATTCCCACCACGACGACGATAGCAAACAGGGCGCTGGCCAGACTGACTCGCCGACCCCGTGATCCACCAAACCATACCCCGACTTCTTCTTGCTCACGATCCAGGTAAGGCACCAGCATCAGCCCCACCACCACGATCCCTGGAATTCCCACCCCCCCCATGAATGCCGAGTAACTCACAAGTTCCTGCAATCCTAAAAAGTACCACGGTGCTTTGGCCGGATTTTCCGGTACGAGCGGATTCGCATGCTCAGTCAATGGGGCATTGAAACTATGCCCAAGACACAGCATGACAAAAAAAGTGACCATGCAGAGCGCGCCGATCGCATACAAGGCGTTGGGATAGGTCGCCATGGTGTTGGCCATCGAACGATCGACCGCGGGCGTTCGGCCGCGAACGACCGCCATCAAACCGTAAGTCTTGGCAGGGGCGAGAGCCGGAGGACCATTACGAAACTTCTCTGATTCAGAACAAGCTTCCGCACCGGCTGGACGCGTGAGCCCGCCATCCTTGCGAATCCGCCAGAAATGAATCGCCAGAAAGACGCACATCACAAATGGCAGCACAATCACGTGCAACACGTAAAATCGTATGAGTGCCTCCTGGCCCACGTGGTTAGCGCCTAGCAGCAGCTGTTTCTGGTACGCACCAATATCGAACCACGCGGTGATTCCCAACGCATCGGTAATTTCACGTGGCGATTGGGCTATTTCCGAACCAATGGTGACCGCCCAATAGGCCAACTGGTCCCAGGGCAACAGATAACCAGTAAAACTCAACGCCAGGGTTAATACGAACAGAATCATGCCCACCACCCAGTTAAACTGTCGCGGACTTTTATACGCAGCCGTATAAAAGGCCCGCGCCATATGCAGGATCACGCAGAGCACCATGCCATGCGCGGCCCAACGATGGATATTGCGCATGAAACGCCCTGTCGGCACGACGTATTGAATTTCCTTCATGGAATCGTAGGCCAGATCCGTGGATGGCTTGTAATAAATCATCAGTGCCACGCCGGTAAGCGACAGCAAAAAGAAGAGTACCAGGGAAATCACGCCCAACCCCAGCGTCGTACGAATTCGCAGCGAGTCGCGGTGAATCCGCGTCGGCAGAATGTGTAGAAAAAAATTGGTGAAAACGGCCTGGGATGCCGCCCGTTCCGAGGTTGGCCGGCCATGCCGAATGAGCGAATCGCGAAACGATCGAGGCGTGACAAGCAGGTTGCACCACAACAGGCGCAGCGCGCCCGGCGATGCATCTTGCCGGTCGGACTCGACTTGCCGTGCCATTTTGGACGATTCGGTGCCCATGCCGCTCTCCCCTACCGCGAAATATTGAACCTTCTCAACAACCTATCCGTACCATCCACCCAAACGTTTGCGAATGGGCGCGACGTTCATTTTTCAACCAGCGCCCACAGGGCTCGCATCTTTGGCAAAGAACTAAACTCAGTACTTACAAATTGCCGCTTAGCCCTACGTGGAGCAGGGCGATAAGCCGTCCGAGAACCGACGCTTTTGGCAGCTAGCACTTTGCTCGGGTCGGCTTCATCTGCCATTCTTGGAACTACTGAAACTTTATACCTTCAATCGTACTTCCGGTCCTACGGTCTGCTGGCGATCCACGACCAATTGCCCGTCGGGTGAAACAGAGAGGGCGAGACGCAGCAGGGGCTTAGGCGCCGGCCCCTTCGTTACCTTGCCCTGGGAATCGAAACGACTCCCGTGGCATGGGCAATCGAACTCGCCGTCCTCCTGCCTGGCCACGAGGCATCCCAAGTGTGTGCAAATGGCCGATATCGCGTACAGACCCTGGTCATCGGAAAACACCCATAATCGCTGTTCGACAAACGGTGTGACCGCGACCCCTTGAAACAAATCGACCGAACCAAGCTTCACCCGACTATTGGACTCGGGAAAAACCGAGGGGATGGGCAATCTCATGGCGCCTAACAGGGCGACAAAAATGGCCGAGGCTGCCGACCACATGGCTGCCATTCCTAAAAAATCCCGCCGCTGATGTTCGAGTTGAAATCTTGGGCTCGCTTTAAGATCGTCACGGATCGTTTCATCTCTCATCACGGTCGGATTCCTTGTTCGAGACTCCAAAAACTGTTTACGGTGACACGTTCCATGGTGATGGCACCAACCGGACACCGATCAGCACAAAGGGCGCATCGTATGCACTTTGTCTCATCCTTGATGATGGCTGAAAATTGAGCCGGCATGCCGTTTTCCATGGCATTCTGGCTTTCTATTTCATGGGACAACGCCTGAGCTAAAAGGGCATCTTCCGACATCTTGTCGATCGATACTAACTCAAGACAGAGTTCCGGACAAACGTCGGCGCAGCCGCCGCACAATATACACTTCGAAGAATCGAAAATCGTGTTCACGCCGCAGTCGAGGCAACGACGACCTTCGCAGACAGCCAGCGACGGACTGTAGCCAGTCTCCACCACCGCCATTTGCGAGCCTGCCACCTGCGAATCACCTTGCTGCAAGCTCATGCGTGATTCCGGCGGGAGCGTAGGCACTTCGGCCCGTTTGAGTTTCTCATAGTCCGGTTCCCTGACGTAGTTGGGAATCTCCAAATGGATCAGCTCCACCTCTTTGACGAGCCGCTGGCCACTCACCATCTCAAACACTTTACGTGCTACTCGCTTACCGCTTGCCACCGCGTCAATCAGTAGTTTTGGGCCATGGGCAATATCCCCAGCAAGGAAGACGTCGTTGGCTGTAGTCCGCATGGTTTCCGCATCGTAGCGAGGGAGATTTCGTTGAGTCATCTCGATATCGCTGGCGGATTCCAGGAAAGAAAGGTCGGGACGCTGGCCAATCGACCAAATCACCCGGTCGGCATCGAGCGTTGTCAAATCGGACGGATCAAATTCAGGGGCAAATCGACCCTCCTCGTCGAACAGACGGAGGCAACGCTGAAAGACAATAGCCCGCACAGAACCATCTTCTCGAAGTAAAATCTCCTTGGGTCCCAGGCCATGATGACGGATCACGCCTTCCTCGTCCCCCTCGAGGATCTCTAGATCATCGGCAGGCAGCGACTCGAGACTTTCCAGGCTACACAAATGGACCGACTTCACGCCCGACGTTCGTAAAGCCGTTCGAGAGATGTCAACGCCAGTCTGGCGAATGACGGTTCGAGCCACATCGTAGGCAACGTTACCGCCGCCTATCACCACCACCGTCCCTTGCAAATCGGTCTTCCGTCCCAGCGCCACGTCGCGCAGCAGTTCGATCCCGCCGAGCACTCCGTCGCCTTCCGAACCGGGCAGTGGCAAGGCACGCGAGCATTTCATGCCAATCGCGATCACTGTGGCACAGTACCGTTTGCGAATGTCGGCCAGGGAGATATCCTGGCCAATTTTCGTATTGCATACAAACTCGACTCCCAATGCTCGAATGAATTCAACCTCAGCCTGGATCAAGTCGCGTGGCAGCCGATAAGCGGGAATCCCAACCGCAAGCATCCCGGCTGGCACCGGTTCCATCTCATAGACCGTGGGCCGTAGCCCCAACAAGGCCATGTCATGGGCGGCCGCCAGACCGGCGGGACCGGAACCAATGATCGCAATCCTCTGGCCACCGGCGTTGTCGGGCATGGACAATTCCGAAAGAAAACTTTTAAAGCCCGCCATTTCCTCACCACGCGACGACCGTGGCTGGGTCGCATGCCGGATGAGACGCTGGATCAGCCCCAGTGGCGAAGGCCCCCTTTCGTGGTCTCCTGGTTGATTTTCAGCGGCAAGACCGTCGAATCGATCGGCGACAAACCGTTTCAACGCACGTATCGAAACCGCCTGATCCAAATCCTTGCGCCGGCAAGCGGCCTCGCACGGGGCGCCACACACGCGTCCACAAATCGACGCCAACGGGTTTGGACCCCGCGCAATCAGGTAGGCATTTTCAAGCCGACCGGCGGCAATCTCGCGTACATAGCCACGAGCGTCGGTATGGACGGGACATGCCTGTTGGCATTTTATCTGCCGTTGCCAATACTCGGCGGTTGGAACCTCGACGTTGTAACTCTGCACGGGACCCTTTCGCATCGAAGCTGCATGCCTCCAACACGTGATTCATCCATCGGAAGCCAAAAAACAGCACTATTTTCGGCGGCTCAGCGAAAAGTCCAGTTCCGCCGCTTTGCCAGCGGCCACCGTGACCTTGGCCGACTTGGAACGAAGTTTTTTCGGCTTCGTATACCAGGTTTTCACCGTGTAATTGCCTGGTGGGACATCCTTGATCTCATAGGTGCCATCCTTGCCAACGACAGCAAAAAATGGATTTTGCAGGATCACGATGTGCCCTTCCATTTCAGGATGCACGTTGCACAACAACGTCACCTCGCCTTCCTGGTCAAAAGTTACCTTTTTGGATTTCCCTTTGCCCCACGTGCCAAGATTGCGTTTTTTGTACGATTTTCCCTTGGGCCAGAAGACGTTGTGCAGGATCGGATCGCTGTTAAGAAAGCTGACTTTTGTCCCTTTGACGATGGGTAATACGGCCGGTGTAAACATGAGCTTGATCTGGTCCATGTGAGCGAGTTCCTTGGGAGGAGGATAATTTCCAGGAGCCTTCTCGACATAAACCAGTACATTCTCGGGGCTACGCACGCCACTGACGGTAATTTCGCCCTTGATCGAACCCTTCGCTTCATCCGCATTCGCCACGCCGACAATATTTGTCGACAAAACTAACAGGCTTCCCAGCAACCAGGTCAAGCCGGCTCGACATAACAACCGCCTCATGACAGCCTCCTTCTTTCTCGGACCTATCTTCCAAATAAGAAAATAAATAGTGTTCTATCGAATTCAAATGCGGCAGATCGTGCATTCTTAATCCCCTGAAACTCGACATGGGATCGTCTCGATACACATCTGCGGCCGTATTTCCAGATGATTTCGCCGGAAAATTCGACTCCCTACCACCATGCACCGTTGGATGCCGGCCTCTTGCAGTTTCTTCTTTGAAAGTGCGATTTTTCTTTCTTGGGCTAACGTATGAATCACCCGAGAAGGGCCATAATGCGGCATTTACGATGAATCTGCGAAGAATTCAGGCTTCAAGAACATCCAATCCCAAGGAGAACGTCGGGGAGACAGGCTGTCGACATACGGCGTGGGCCCCTCTCCTACGGCCCTCCCCGCGAGTCGGTGTACGTCAGAATCCTTGTGAGGAAACAAGCCATGCGTGCCAAATCCATTTTTGCGATCCTCTGTTTTGCCACTGCCTGCCTGGTGGCAACTCTGTTCTTTACGTCTTCTGGGACCGCGCAAACCGGCGGCCAGCCTAATCCCGACTCGGGTAACTCGCCAGCGTCTGAAAACATCTTCGTCCGCTATGCGCGGGCCTACCTGGAGCTGGCCAAAGCCGATCTGGAAATTGCTCTGGATGTGAACAGGCGGATCGGCGCTACCTATCCTCAAACCACGGTTCAGCGATTGCGGAACCATGTCGAGGTCGCGGAAGCGAAACTCCAATACGAGCTTGCCGGCGGCAAAAACAACCTCCATGACATTCACCTCAGGGAACTCGAGGGAGCACGAAAACTGGCCGAGGGCAAGCTGGCCAATGCTATCCGGGTCAATCAGCGCCTGGCTGGAACGATCAGTGCACTGGAGATTCAGCAACTGCGGCTGGCGGCGGAAGTCGCCAGATTGGCGATCGCCAGGGGGCGTGATCCCACCGCGGTCAGGACACCTCATGCCCACCTGCAATGGCAACTGGACCAAATGCGAAACGCACTTCTGCGGCTTCAAATCCGCACCGACAAATTGGCGGCAAGCCAGTGAGGCATG
Organism: Planctomycetota bacterium; assembly: GCA_024276705.1. Lineage (GTDB taxonomy): Bacteria > Planctomycetota > Planctomycetia > Pirellulales > Lacipirellulaceae > JAJRWS01. The sequence goes on from JAJRWS010000373.1 coordinate 18,383, forward strand.
CCTGCGATGCGATCATGCAATCTTTCCTTCGCTCTCATGTCGCGAAAGACTGAATATATAATATTTTTCCTCCATTCCCAAAAGAATTGGGTGGATACATAGCGTTCTAAAAGACGATTCTGTACCTATACGATTCAACAAGACTTCAGCGCAAGCCCGATTCTGCCAGCATCGCAGGGCTTCGCGAGAGAAAGGATTCTCTCAGCATGAGCTTCCAAACCCTACGCACTCTGCTGCTGCTAGCGGTAGGTGCCGCAAGCCTCGCCC
>JAJRWS010000374.1 GCA_024276705.1 Planctomycetota bacterium
GGATGTCGATGATGACCGACCTTACCTATGACTTGGATTCGAGTACGAGTACCGCTGGGCTGAGTACGAGTACGATATTTATTCTCTAGCCCCTTTTAGGGGCTTTCCTCAAGCCACCGGCTCTGCCGGTGGTCGCTGACTCCGCCGCGAAAACGTGGATAGCTGCATCGGTGTCCGTGAAAATTTTCGTAAAATTTCCTTTACCGATCTTGTTTGTCGATAGAAATATTGTACAATAATGATGTACACTTTTCGGGAGCCGACAATGAGAACACTAAGCGTAAAAGAAGTCCGAAGCCAACTGAGCGATGTTATTCACGACGCCGAAGCCGGCGATGCGACCGTGATTACCCGCTACGGGAACCCAATTGCCCAGATTGTCCCCATCGTAAAACAGTGTCATAAATTTCCCGACTTGTCAAAATTTCGAGCCGGCATCAAGAATCGCGGCAAAACCCTGACCGAAACACTGTCCGCAATGCGTAACGAAGAGCGATTTTGAAAGCTTACATCGATACCAGTGTGTTGACCGGAGCCTATTGCGACGAGCCTGGCTCCACGCGGTCGCAAAGCACGCTACAACACTTCGAACCGGTAATTTCCAGCCTTACCCGCCTGGAATTCAGTTCATCCGTGGCGAAAAAACTTCGAATGAAAACGTTTTCCAAAACGGAAGCAACTTTGATTGTCAGCCAGTTTCATTCGCATCTTCGTGAAGGGATTTTCGAGTTGACGCCGATTCGGGAATCTCATTACGCCCTGGCCAACGAGTGGGTCGATTCGTTTGTTACGGGCCTTCGCACTCTCGACGCTTTGCATCTCGCGTTGGCTTATGCCAATCAGTTGACGTTGATCACAGCCGACACCGCCCTGACCAAATTCGCAAAAAAACTTGGCATCGCCGTAAAACGAATCTAAACCCTAACGTTGTATAGGATATAGCATAGGATATAGGGACACCCACAATAGTGTTCGGCACGATGTTTGAGTGTCCCCTTTTGCTTTTCCGAAAGTACTCTGGGAAGCCACAGAAATAGACGAAGAAACGGGCCCCCACGGCGGGGAAGATGCCGAAGTTGAGAATGCCTGAGTTGACTCTCGCTACTGCACACCCCGGGCCACCGCCGCCTCGCTGACCAGTTCGATCGCCACTGAGTAGGCGCCCTGTCGCAATGAAGTACCGTCTTGGGACGCCCGCTGGGCCACCAGGCGATAGGCCGTGACCAGCTTGCGCTGAAGCTTTTCTCGGACCTCCTCGATCGGCCAGTAATATTCCTCGCGGTTTTGGACCCACTCGAAGTAGCTGACGATCACGCCGCCCGCATTGGCCAGCACATCGGGCACGATGCAGACGCCCCGATCGAACAATACGGCATCCGCCTCGGCGGTGATCGGCCCGTTGGCGCCCTCGGAGATGATTCGGGCTCGGATCGACGGAGCGTTCTTGACGGTGATCGCATCCTCAAGGGCCGCTGGAATCAGCACGTCGCACTCCACGGTGAGAACCTCGGCAGGCTCGACGACCTGGCCGTGCCGATAGCCGGCGAGCGCCCCCGTTTCCACTTTGTGGCGGACCAGATCGTCCACATCGAAACCGTCGGGATCGACCAGCCCGCTGCGCGAGTCACTAACGGCCACAATCCGGCTGCCGCGTCGCGCCAACTCGAGGGCTGCGTACTGGCCGACATTGCCAAAGCCCTGAATTGCCGCGGTCGCCCCGGCCAGGTCCAAACCGATGTCGGTGGCGGCCTCGGCCAGCGTTATGATCGTGCCGACGCCGGTCGCCTCGACCCGGCCCTGACTGCCTCCCATGCCAAGCGGCTTGCCCGTCACGCTGCCACGCTGATACCCGCCGCTCGTCATTCGCCAGGTGTCGAGCATCCAGGCCATTTCTTGCTGCCCCGTGTTGACATCCGGGGCGGGGATATCTTTTTCGTGCCCCACGACGTCGCGCAGCATCACGGCAAAACGTTTTGTCAAACGCTCGCGTTCCGCGAAGGAGAGCGACTTGTAATCGACGCCGATCCTCCCCTTGGCACCGCCGAACGGCACGTCCACGACCGCCGTTTTGAGGTACATCCAGAACGCCAACGCCTTGACCTCCTCCAGGTCGACCTGGGGATGGAACCGCAGCCCCCCCTTGTAGGGCCCACGATCGTCATTGAACTGTACACGGTAACCGTTACAAACCTGGACCGTCCCGTCGTCTTTCTGCAAGGAAAGCCGCAACTGCACAATCTTGTCGGGAATCGTCAACCGCTCCACCAGCATTCTGCCAGGATACCGCTCGTTCAGCTTCAATGGCTGGGCGTACTGCAGGAAAAGTTTTTTGGCCCGCTCGAACACCGAATCGCTCGCGTCCGTTGCGAGGGTTTCCTGGCCGGCCGAGTTCTTGCTCACCGCTGCTGTCATCATCCACCTCCCTTACGATTCGCTATGGACCAAGTATTCCAGGAACGATGGCAGACTACAGGAGACGCGGCGGCCATCGCCGCTTGGTTTTTGGGTTTGCGAGATCAAGAAACGCTTTGAGGCCTTGATCATGTCGGCCGTCTTATTTAGGCGGGCCATGTCTTCGGGACTGGGCGACGAAGTTAACTTGATCTCCACGGCCCACAGCTCTTTCCCAAAATCGAGTACCAGATCGAGTTCATGCCCGTCATTGGTTCTAAAGTAGTAGGCATCGAAATTCTGGCTACATGACGACAACTGGCCAAGCGCCTGTTCAATCACATATCCTTCCCAGCTTGCGCCAACCCAGGGTTGCGAGAGCAGTGCCTTTTTATCCGGTACATTCAACAAGGCGTGGAGAAGACCACTGTCACGCCAGTAAACCTTGGGGCCTGTTCCATGTCGTAATAGGTTCCACCAATCGTCTGAGCCAGGGTCGTCTTGCCACATTGACGCGGTCCGATGAGGGCTACGGCCGGGTAGGCTTTCAGCCGCTCCAAGGTCTGCTGGCGTGCTGTTCGCTTTAACATACCTTGCATTTTAGAGAACTATTTCTATTTTGGTAAGGTTATTTCCTGGGTCTATGGGGCCTCCATGCAAGCGTGGCTTTTTCGATCCCGATAGCGATGTTGGTCTATGCGGGCTAAAAATGGTGCTGTCCAACGACGCATCAGGGTTCCAAGCCTTGGAACCGCATCGGCCGGTAATACTCATAGCTATGGAAACCGTTTTCCAAAGCTCCCGGGACGGACGATAACTGCAGTTCCTTCTCCCACGCGTGTGAAAAATCAATCCGAAACACGCCGAAACGCCAGACCGATCCGTCAGTCGGGCGGCCCGCTTCGGCGAAGGCTGTCCATGGGATCGCCATTTCGCCCGTGGTGCGAGTATCCCGGTCCAGCCCGTTGCCATCGGTTCCCTCGATGTGCGTGGCGATTCGTGCCCCGGCATTCCAGCCTTTGAAACGTGTTTTGCCGCCAGCGCCGCGGCTGGTGTAGCGTGCATCGTAGAGTGCCCCGTTGGGCGCTATGACGAATTCGTAGTAGCGCCGTTGGGTTGCACTCGGTTTGATGAAAAGTTCCACCACATCGCCGCGCCAGAGGTTGTCGTCGTTTCGGTCGGAGAGCGACCAGATATCGACATCTTCGGCCCTCCACGCCATGTAGAGGGCCCGCTGGTCCCAGAGCAATCGGACCGTCAAGCAATTCCCGCTTCAGCACGACTTCCAACCGAATCGTGGCGTACAGGGCGGTCTGGCTGGCTACCTCGAAAAGATCGACGCCATGGGCGGCCAGTTTCAGGAGACGGGCCAGTTTGACTTCGTTTTTCCCGATAAGGGGCACAAGGCACTGCTGCCCGCATTCGTGGATGCCGTCCTGCACGACCGGCCAGCGCCGATCGACCAGTTCGCGGGAATGCGCGCGACTTACCTCTGCCTGCGCGCCATCGAATCCATCCGGACGGGCAGTTCCGTGCCGGTCAATATCGAGGACTGGGACATGTATGTGCACTGAATTTTAGTAGTTCCAAGAATGGCCGATGAAGCCGACCCGCCGGGCGTGCTAGCTGCCATAAATGTCGGTTCTCGGGCGGCTTATCGCCCTGCCCCACATAGGGCCACAAAGAAATTTGGAAGTACTGAATTATCAATTATCAATTTCCCCCATTCCCCGCCTTCAACGCATCGATGCTTCAAACATCCGGCTCCTTTTTCGTTGACTCACCAGCTTCTCTTGATACAATCACCCGTGATAGGGTGAAAATCGGTTTTCCTATCAGTTATCGGTTCCTGTCAGTTCGTTGAAAGCAGAGGAGTGGAACAATGATGCGTGGTGTGATGCTCGACGTTCCGGTGTCCCTTCTCGATGAGCGCCGTCGTAAGGGAATTGATAAGTTCGATGAGATGTGGGAAGGAGTGGTCCATATGACTCCGGCACCGAATATAAAACACCAGGACTTCGAGTTCGAACTCGAAGCATGGTTGCGCAACCACTGGGCGGCCCGGTCGAGTGGAGATGTTTTTCATAACGTCAATGTCTCCGACCGAGAAAACTGGGAGGATAACTTCCGCATCCCCGACCTCGTATTGCTTCTGCCGGAACAACGAGCCATTCTCCGCGACACACATATCCTCGGTGCTCCACTCGTGGTGGTTGAAATCCGATCCCCTGGTGATGAGTCCTTTGATAAGCTGCCTTTCTATGCACAACTCGGCGTATCCGAGATGTGGATTATCGACCGTGATACCAACGTCCCGGAATTATTCGTCTTGTCGGAAGGACGGAACGAGCCGGCAATGCCGGGCGAGGATGGCTGGTTGGTGAGCAATGCATCCGCCGTCGAGTTCAAATCGGTTGCCAACGCAAAGTTCGGAATCCGCTTAGCCGAGGAACCGGCAAGCTATCGAGAATTGCCTGGTCGCTAAGAATCGTCATTGAAGCCGGGAAATGGAACCCCGGGTAAGTCCCCCCATTTGGAAAGGCCGAATGTGGCGCACCGAGCGCTTTGGTTGTTTCGCTGTTGAACATTGGCAAAGCACGAGTGCCAGGATCGATAGCAACAAGCTGGCCGGTTCCGGCACGGCTTGTGAAGTTGCCAAGATTGAATCTCTCAAGCCGAGAAGTGATTTCTGCAAAGTGCAGCGATGCCTCCAACCTATCAGCAAACCTCCTCTGGCCAGATCTGGTGCAATCGGTCGACCGTTTAGTTCAGAGGCCGGCAATTGCCATGGATTCTTTACCGCAAGGATTTGTCGCAACCTCAGGAACACCGTTGCAGAAATTCGCTCAAGGGTGCAACCGTAACGCCTTTCCCTATGGGGTAACTCTCCTTCATAGGGGCGATGACCCAGGCCTCGCTAATCTCCAGGTCCTTCAGCGCATTCCAAAATCCTTGGGTTACCTTCGGTGCATTGGACATCTTGCATTCGATGGCGATGCGTTTTTGGCCTCGCTCCAGCACCAGGTCCAGTTCGGCCCCTTTGGCCGTTCGATAAAAGCGGCCCCGCCATGCGGGAAGTTCCGCCAACACATTTTCTATGACGAGTCTTTCCCAGGAAGAACCTACCACGGGATGCCGAACCAAGAATCAGAAACTGTCCAGACTGGCCCTGCTGGTCAATGACGCTGCGGAGCACGGGAAAAATCTCTGGGACCCGTTGAATCTCGTCCAGACAGACGAGTCGTCCACGATGTGCATCTAAAAAAAGCTCGGGTTCGGTGAGCTTTTGCCGGTCCGACGGACGCTCCAGGTCCAAGTAGACGCTTTGCTTGATATAATGAACAGTGCTCGATAGACACGTCCACGACGGGTCTTGAATAGAATCTGGCGTGCATCTAGCAACAGGTCAGATTTTTCGTGGGCTTCGCCGTAAGAGTCGGCACGCTTTTTCAGTTGCTCAACCGCACTGTCATAGGCATCTAGCCACGCAACTGCTCCCACAGGAGACCGTTCGTGAATCCATTCGACGATGCTTCGTTTGTCCGCTTTTGCTTTCGGTAGCTCGTGAACGGAAAAGTCTTACCAGGCTTATTTATTCGGCTGGCTCAGATCTCCTCCCACTATCATACCATAAGTTTGCCCTCAATCTCAATTGCATACGACATTTGGTACGCTCTTGCACAGGCTATATGTGAAACGAGGGACACCCACAAATCCGATGGTCGGGTACAATCAGTATAATTTTGCAACCACGAAAGAAACGAAATTCCACGAAATATTCAATAGCATAAACAGGATCCGCGAGCCTGAACTGAAAGTGACCTGTCGTTTCCCATTGCAATGGGGGCTGGACAGCGCACGCTCGGGCAACCACGCCCTTCGTTCCTCAGGGACGTGCCACACACTAAGCTTTGACAGGCCACTAGATCGATTCCTTGGGTTTCTTCAAGCAACGGTGTCGAAATCAGGACACAGCAGTTCGGAGTTCAGCAGCGGCCGGGTTTTGTGAATCAAGGCGGATTGAAGACCATGCTGAAGACGTTGCTCGCTTGGAATATGGCTGATCCCGGTCACCTTGAGCTGTTGCCAGGCGGCCGTTTGTTGGATCTGGGCCACCCGTTTCGAAATATCCACGGCCTCGCCGACGTAGAGTTGCTGGTTGCCGTCCTTCGTCAGTACGTACACGCCGGAGCCGGGTGAGGGCCGGTTGGCAAATCGAGCCAAGGCGACCGGCTTGGGCAGATCCTTATCGAGCCAATCGGCGAATTTGCTTTTCGCCAGCGATTTGGATTTTTTGGCCCGTTTGCGAATCGCCAAGGCGGCCCAGCGGTATTTGAACGAAGTGAAGCCTGGAGCGAATTCGGCTGCAACCCTATCGAATTCGGCGGCGAAATCGGCCGCACAGAGCATTTCGTCGAGCGTCAGCCCGTAATCGACCGCCAACGCCTGCATGGCGATTTCGCTGGCGAAACTGTATGGATCCATTTCGGCGAACGTCAATCGCTTTGTTCGGTTCTTGGTTCGTGGTAACTTGCCCGACTTGCGTATTCGCAGCAGCAGACGATTCCAGGCGTAGGCATTGCCTGTCAGCCCTTTTTTCTTGCATGCCTGGACGAAAGCCGCAGCGACCTCCGGATTGCAGAGTACAAAATCGGTCGATTCGCCACCGCATTGCTCGCGGTAGGCAGCCACGATCCCCCGTTGGGTGTCGTCGTCCAGCGGTAGCACGAGTCGGCCGTTGCGAACGCGTCCTCTTGTTTTTCCCTGTTTCGTTTTCGGTGCGCTCCGCATGGGATCGGCCGGTCCATCCAGGGCATCGCCCACCGAAGTTTTTTCCAGTCGCTGCACAATTCGTTTCGCGTAGTCTCGGGAGAGCTCGAATCCAAGCCATTGCCGGCCTAGCTTCTTGGCGACGACCAGCGTCGTGCCACTGCCGGAAAATGGATCCAGAACGATTTCGCGTGGATTGCTGGAGACGCGCAGGATGCGTCCCAGCAATTGTTCGGGCATTTGGCAGCCATGAAAACCTTCACGCTCCTTGAAGGTTCCAGCCACCCGGGAGAAGTACCAGGTGTCGTGCATCGGAGCGAAGCCGCCCTGGGGAGCGTCCTGCGGACGGTAAATCCAGGTATTGTCCGGTAATCGCCCTTTGGGATTCGCCCGGCTGTCGGCATAAACAAGCTGTCTGGCCGAAGGAACCCGGATGGCGGGATTTTCGCCATTGAACGTGAAGTTTTCAGGATCCGAGACGAAATGAAACAGATGCGTGTGCGAGCGGCTGAAACCACGGACGCAATTCACGCCGAAGGTGTAATACCAGATAATCCAGCTGCGGCAGGCGAACCGGACATCGTCCTGGGCGATCAATTTTAATTCGGCGGCGAATTCATCGCCGATGGCCAGCCAAAACGAGCCATCGGGTTTCAGCACCCGGCGGATTTCTATGATCCAATCGCGGCACCAGTCGAGGTATTCACCCCGGGCCCGGCGGTCTTCGTAGACATCGTAGTTGTAGCCGATGTTGAACGGCGGGTCCGCGAAGACCAGGTCGATACAACCGTCGCCGAGCTTTTTGAATTTTTTAAGGCAATCGCCTTGCA
>JAJRWS010000017.1 GCA_024276705.1 Planctomycetota bacterium
GGTTCTTCTCCGACTGGGGCAAGCGGTTCCAACGGGGAGATCGAAATGTCCAATTCCGGCAGATCATCGTCCGCCTCAATAATTTCCCAAACCACCTTTCCCTCAAATTCGCGACGGTATGCGTTGGGATCGCTTTTCATGAATCTTTCAATGGTTGCTTGAATAGCATTTTCATCCTTAATTTCCAACATGACGAGGACACGTTCGCTTTTGGTTGTGATCGGAACTTCGTAGTCCGTCACCATCGTGACTCGATTGCTCAGATGGGCAATCAGATCTTTTTCCACATCGACCTGAGGCCCGTAGGGATCTTTCTCCAATCCCTCCAAAACACCATCAAACGCCTCCTCGTAGCCGGCTATCGCATCGAATAGCGTGCCAAAATATTTGAAGGCGTCGGCAATGTTGACATTCATGGTCCGGTAGGTGGCCAATTTCCTGGGCAGCCATGCTTGTGGGGAAAGGTTCTTGCCGTTGGGGAAATTCAGCATTCGCATGGCCAACCGGTATTTATCCGGGCCACCATTCTCCCCCTCCTGCTTGTTCCCATCCTGTTCCGACTTTTGAGGGGGAGCGTAGATGGCTGTGCGATGCAATAGTTCAAACGTTCCTGATGGCGATAAATTTACGAATCCACCAATCCCTTGAATGGCATCAAATCCCTGCGCTGTGAGAATTTTTAAATAGTCCTTGCCATATCGCTTTCGATCGGTCCGCCGCAACGTACGACATGCACGCGCATAGCCTATCGGTTCCGTAAACCAGCGTAATTCTGGCTTGAGCCCGTTTGCTTCCTCCGCACAACGACGCATCGTCTCCTGATAAGGCTTCGCATCTTTCAGACGGTCGCCAGGCTGGCCGCCTAACCGGCGCTGGACTTCCATCAATTCGAACCGGTTGTCGCTGGCGCACAGCATGTTGTCCTGGATAAAATACAGAGCTTCTCGGCGAATATCTCCCTGTCGCTGTGGGGGTATATCGTAAGAGACAAACGTCGTACCGGACGAATCGGCTTGCGATTGTTTCGCTCCCCGTTTTTTCAATTCACGATCGACCTGACGCAGCAAGTCGTCAGCTTGCCGCCTCCGCCCAGTAATATCTACGGTAAGAATCAAGGCCGCGCGATCATTCTTCCGTTCGACCAACCCCAAGCCAATTTCGCCACCGGCGACATTTTGCAAATCCCCTATTTCCAGTCCGAGTTTAGCCCGCACATTGGCAAGCTTGCTCTGCGATTGCCGTTTCAAGTCTTCGACAAATGGCCGCATCGATTCGTCATGGACCAACTGTCCAAATTGGGTCTGCTGCCAATTCAAACTCAGGGTTTTGAGATCGCCAATGGTGAGGTAACCGCGAGTCGTTGGTGGCATCAACGAATCGCTCGGCACCACAGCGCTGGCGGGTAATACGAACGACAAGCCGGCGACAAGAACAATCCCAGAGATTAGCGACTGCGGGAAGCCTGTGGCGATAGTGCGATTAGTCAAAGTATGGTCCTGCCTGGTGAGGCCCATCGGCTGGGTAAGCACGGTAACTGGGGAAGCCCATGGCTTAAAATCCCATTGAACGGACGGCAATACGGTGGGGGGTGGGGAGGGACTTAAATGGTTTATCGGCGCTAAAGCATTATTATATGTGCCCGCTAGCAGTCCCTGCGTAGACTTTACCCAACGAAATCAGGACATTCCAAGCATACAGCCGGAGCCTTGTTAAAATAGGCAATCCATCAGTCTGCGGGCTTCCTATTCTAAGGTCTATTACTCTTGGGGCAATCCCCGCCACCCCCCCAGAATGGAAACCCTCCCTAACCGTAAGTTGCTACACACTGCCAACCATGGCCACTTGATCTTTATCATCGGCAGATTTTAACGCAAAACAACAATGCCAGCAGGCCGTCGACAACATTTTTTCGACTCCGCGAACGTGCCTTAGCAGCCATCCATTCCCCCCCGCTCTTTGCTCTCAGCACTCTGCTTTCCGCTCAATGAACCAGCTCCATGTCGACAATCAGCGGCAAATGGTCGGACGCCTGCCTTGCCAGACGAGTATGGCCCGCGAATGCACGGTGTATGACAATCGCACCGCGTACAAATACGCGATCCAAGGACCTCAATGGCATGGTGGCTGGAAAAGTGCGGATGGAGTCTCTTGATGAAACGAATCCAGCCGGCAACATCACGCGTTTACCCAAAGTCCCCCATACGTCATTGAAATCACCTGCCACGAGAACGGGCGAGCTGACGTGGTGATGTTTTAGCAGAGGATGGTCCAGGAGGCGGCGAAGCTGCATTTTCCGCTCGTAACCAGCCAACCCCAAGTGTACATTGGCCAAGGTAATCGTTCGGGAATGCCCCTGGCAGCGCAGCCGACTGCGAACGACCAATGCCTGCCGGCGTTTTTTCAAAGGCACGGTCAAATCGATTGTGTCGACCTGGAGCAGAGGAAACCGGCTCAATATGGCATTCCCGTAGTAACCCGATTTAAGACGCACATTCCGCTGGTAGGCGTGGTGGTGAAACCCCATGCCAAGAGCCAGCATTTCCACCTGGCGATGGTGCTCCGATCGGGGCACACCATCATCGACTTCCTGCAAGAGTGCGATGTCAGGCTCATAGTGCTCGATCGTCTCCACGATCCTCTCCGGACTGTATCGTCGATCGACGCCACCGATTCCCTTGTGGATGTTGTAAGTGAGGAGTCGGAAATGCATGCAGTCGTGGCCAGGAAAAGCCGAGGGATGGGTCAGAAAACTCCTGGGAAGCCCCTCTGCCTGAAGGCCCCTCCGCCTGAAGAGCGGTCGGCGTATTCGCATTCCTTGCCGCCACCTGTTTTCGGTGTGGGTATCAGTATAACGTCGCAGGGACAAGCACACCAGTCGGGCACACCTATTGGCGGGAACATGCGGGGAAGTCCTGTACCACCCGCATAGCGGGTGGCTTGAGGAAGGCTCCTCAAAGGAGCCGGGTAGAGAATATCGTACTCGTACTCAGCAAAGCGGTACTCGTACTCGAACTCAACTGGAAGGCAAGATCGGTCATCATCAATACCCATGGCCTCTTGTTTCTGTTGCATGCAATGATTCCATTCGAGTACGAGTACGAACA
>JAJRWS010000375.1 GCA_024276705.1 Planctomycetota bacterium
CATCGCCTGGCGCGCGATGAATCAGCAAGAGATTTTCGGGGGACGTCAATGCCTGGCGGAACGGTTCACGGAGCAACTGAGATAAAACGGCCCGCCTGACCATAGGCTCTGCAGCCGGATCGGGGCGCAACTGAACGACCACTTCCGCAGTCAGTTCGGCCGTGATCGTAACATCACAACCGTCAAACCCACGTTCGCTACGGGGAGCAATGTGCAAACCATCGTCCGCCAACCACAGCGCGCCAGGTTCGTCAGGCTCCAAACCGAGCGGTTGCAAATCCGCAAAAGAACCACCCTCCACCGTGATCCGACCCGTCCAACGGTGCCGAGTTTGCCGGTCGCCTCCCCATGCAAACCGTAGTCGCACCGTTGCCGGCTCGGCCAGAACCTGACTTTGCCAGCTTACGCTGCCCCATAAACAGCCAAACGCACAAACTAGTTTCAATAGTCCCAAATTTGGCGGATGAAGCCGACCTGGCCAACATCTTTCAAGTGGCGAAGCCCACAACAGGCGGATTAATCGACGACAACCTCCCGAAGAGGCAACACGCTTGGCTAGCCCGAAACACGCTAGCAAGCTCCATATTGTCGGACCTTGTTGCCCGAACATCTCACACCGCAAGGAGTTACATGAAAAGACGTGAAATCCATACCCACTCTCCCAGGACGAATCAAGCGGTACGCAACCACCGCAATGAGGCCCCCAGATCTACGAGGCAGGGATTCTAGGAAGGGGTACCCAGGTGTGCCAGAGCAATTTCATCACCGCTGAGGGGTGAGTAGTTCGGAATCCAATTCAATCGGTTCCAAAGGAACGGGAATGAGAAGACGTCGTTCAAACTCCGCCAGCACCGCCAGCATCTCCTCGGTAATCTGTGGGCAACGACTGGCCACATCATTGATCTCCCAACGATCATCCGGCTTGACATACAGTTGCGGTGGTACGGAACATCCACCTTCCGCCATTGGGCAACGCAACATCCAGGCTGGCGTACGCAGGGCCCATTGCCCCGCAGCATCGCGAGCCACTCCCAGTTGCCTCCAGTCGGGCACAGGCAGGCATTGTGCTGCTAGCAGGCTATGCCCATCGCCTTGGACATCCACCTCAAACCAATCAAGGAGTGTCGCGGAAATATCGGCAGGTTGAGTCAAGCCAGTAAAACGCGGAGGAGGACCGCCCAGGGAACCGGGTACTCGAAGCAGCCAAGGCACATGCAGCAATTCGCTGTGTAAATCCTGGCACGCATTCCCAGCCTTCCCATGCTCTCCCAACGCCAACCCACGCGAACCGGCCAACATCACCAGGGCCGAGTCGCCCCTATCATCCAAAGCGGCCAACAGCGCGCCGAGGCAGGCATCCAGCACCTTGGCCTGGGCAGCATAAGCAATCCGCATCCTCAACCATTGGTCCGGATCGTCGCCCGACTCGCATCGCGGCGGTTGAACCCATGTCGGTACTTGCAGTTCATCTTCTTCGACCAGTTCCCAACGCATCGACTCGGGTGCATCCCATGGTCCATGCATCCCGCGTGCATGAACCCAAAGCAGATTGCCCCCTTCCGACGGATCCTCCGACCAGGAATCAAACCGTTCGATCGCCGCCGCGAACACCTGCCCCAATGCGGTTTCAGCAATCGACGGAGCAGGCTGGGTCGAGTCGGTGTCAAGCCAATGTGAATCCCACGGGCGTTGCCCCATCGTCATTCGGCCAGCATGCCCATCCAACCACAAATCATCCGTAACGAGCGTCTGCCGCACGCCAGCCGAGGCCAAACGCAGAGGCAAGGACAACGAGTCCGCCCAATCGACCGCATGCCCGGCTGAGTGCCCAGTGGGGTTTCCAGACGCCGACGCGGGTCGCAACGCATGGACCCCTTCCCATGCCCCCCGATAGAACGCAGCCAATTCGGGCCCATCAATCAACATCCATTCGGCCACGATCGACTCGGCTGCAAGCCGATCCAGCACGGGCGTGTCATACCATGTATTGCCATAGGTGCCCAAGGCGGAAGCGCGCAAACCGTCAACAACTATGCAGATTGCATTGCGCGGTGTCATGAATACCTAATTCAGCCCAAAGATTCCCATCAGGCCATCGAGCAAGGTGCTATTGAGCGCGAATGGTTGGTCCCAGCTCCAGATGCTACGGATCATGTCAATCATCATGGTCCCGCCAATCATCAACAACATCACGCACGATCCCAGACTGAGAATGTTCCAGACCGTGTAGTCCCCAGGGGAAGCTGCCACCGCAACGGCGGCGGGCTGGTCTTCAAAACCGACCGAATCCTCCTCTTCGGTCAACACCATGGCCTCACCGCTATCTTCCAGCAAATCATCCCCGACCAATCCTTCTTCCAACGCGTCGCCGCCCAGGCCGTCGAGTCCTTCATCCAGGGCAATCACCTGAGAGCTGCTCTCATCGGCATCGTCTTCGCCCATGGGCGTCAGTTGGAAATCGTCATCCGTCTGCAGTTCGGCAAATGAGTCGCCCGCGGCAACGCTGGAGTCGCTCGCGACGAGTGACAATTCTGAATCCGAACCTTCACCGCCGAGTGAAAGTGAATCGAGAATGGCGGAACCACCCATTTCCAGCGGAATATCATCCAATGCCAACCCGCTATCGGACGGATCGACCAGATTGATACCGCTTTCGGCACTGTCCAGTGACACGTCGCTCCCGCCGGAATCGGCGAGCACGAAATCGCTGTCACTGCTGGCCAGTTCGAGATCGGATTTGTCACCTTTTTCCGCTCCCCCGACAGTCACGGAAGATCCTTCGGAAGTTTCCAACTCCAAGGACGAAACCCCCGGTTCCGGGCCAGCTCCCGGCCCCGTACTGCTATCGCTTATGGCCAGTTCCAAATCATCCAACTGCAGATCGCTGTCTGGCTTTTTGTTCGCGGCCGCGGAATCGGCCCGGGCAGCAGTGGCCTTCACCTGGGCAACTTCCTCGGGATTTAGAATTCGACTCGATTCGGCTGCCAAATCGATTTCCAGCTCGTCCAGATTTTCAAATGCACTGCCCAAGTTGGAGTCCTCCTCAAGGCTCAGCACATCATCGGAATTGGCTGACGCGGAGGAGAGCACATGAGAAGCACTACTCGAGCTGGCCAATTTGACATCACTGCCCATGCCATGCTCCGAAGAACCAGGCGCCGAATCTTCTGACGCCAATTCCAGATCGGCATCTTCAAGCTCACTTTTGCCAATGATGGTACTGGCCGAACCGGTGGCCGACTCTCCCAATTGCTCCTCGCTCAACAAGATCGAATCGCTTCTGGAACCACGATCCTCATCCTCACCTTGCTCCCCAGAGTCGTGCGTCAGGTCGTCAAGGATCAGGTCGCTATTGTCAGCAGGCACCGTATCGTCCTCGCCCGCATCAAGATCGCTCTCCGACAATTCCAACCCGCTCGAGTCCAGGGTCAGATCGCTCCCCAAACCAAGCTTCACTTCTCCTGCACGTATTTCCATCGCATCATCGGCCAGAGTCAACTCGTCATCCTTGTTCATGTCTGGAGTGACCAAGGGTCCCGCTTCAACCAGATCATCGACATCCACCAAGCCGATATCGCTGGGAGGCGAGGCCTCGGGCAAACCGTCCGCGACAAGTTTCTCGATCTCATCGGTACGGAACTTCCAACTGGAGCCATCCCGATAAGCGCGTATCTCTCCCTGCTCGCGCAGTTGATTCAGACGCTCGGACGAAATGCCCAATCGGTCGACCGCCTCTTCCAACTTGATGAATTTCTGCTCCACCGAATCTCGCCCTTTCACTCGCGTCCCACAGTCCTCCTGACAGATGGATGCGAGCAGAATTGAATAGTAACATTAATGCAACACATGGAAATTACCGTTGCAACCCTTTGTGGATCTCCTCTGGCAATGGGCTGCTTGTGTTGTAATCTGGCATACCAAGGTCCCACGTAAACTTGCGCACGCTCTTGAGCTGTATTTCACCACTCTCTCGAATAATGTGGTACACGCTCATGACCTGCTGCATCGGGTCGATCAGAATGACCGAAGTTGGCTGGTTTTCCGACGTTTGCACGTAGCTGATCAGCCCTCGCTGGGCATGCCCGGATGGTAACCCTCCTGACGGTAAACCAGCCGCTGACAAACGAGGGACGCCGTGCGCCGGATCAGCACCTGCCGGCCAACCCATGAGCATCGCCGTCGCTCCTACCAACACAACCCAAAACCCCATGCTCCAAAAAGTCTTACTCCAAAATAGTTGCCGCATTGAAAACACTCCTATTTAACAGTAGTTCCAAATTTGCCCACCGGTCCATCAGAAGACCCTACGGATACACCGCCCGGACAAAGCGCTCATGGCCGTCACGACCTCTGCCGGGTCGGTTCCATCCGATGATCTTGGAGCTACCTTACCTCTATTCTAAGAGCACTGGAGAGGGGGTTCAAGAAAAATCGCCTGAACCTGCCTGCTCAGCCAAATTTACCTGTTTCGCACGACTCACGCACCTGAGGGTCGCTAAAATCGATATAATCCGAAGCGGAATTCGCCAGAAAACTCCAACCAAATTACCGTCTGGCAGCCCCGCCTTTTTTGCCTAAGCCCAGTGTAACTTACCTGTCCCATGGGGCCAACAGGCGGGAAACGGGGCCGTCCGGCAGACCAAGCCGTCTGGAACCGAATCCCCGTTGCACCCCAAATCAGCTTTGCTAGAGTCTACTTTCTCCGTAGCATTGCATTCCCCTATACAGACTCAGTCAGGTCTTTCCGATAATTCAGGAAAAATTTTGGGATTGCTGGCCAAATATTACCCCACTCCTGTCCTCTCACCCTTGCATTGCCCTATGACCTGCCTTCCCAGCAACGGCAAACGGCTCGATTTTGCAACTACCATAGCCCGCCAGGCGGGCCAGATGACACTCACTCGGTTTCGCAGTGCCAATTTGCGAGTCGAACAAAAGTCCGATGGTACTCCCGTTACCCAGGCGGATCGCGAAGCAGAAGATTACCTTCGTCGGCAAATTTGCCAACATTTCCCAGAGGATGGAATCCTGGGCGAGGAGTTCGGTAGCACGGAGGGGACCAGTGGCTATAAGTGGCTACTCGACCCGATCGATGGCACGAAATCCTATATTCACGGGATCCCCCTCTACACGACATTGGTTGCCGTCCTGCAGAACGACCAGCCCCTGCTGGGCGTAATCTTTGCCCCGGCCACAGGCGAACTGTTGTATGCCCAAATGGAGGGAGGCTGCTGGTACGCAAAAGGACCGCCCGATTCGAACTTCGCTGCCGAACCTGCCCGTGTTTCTCAAACCAAGGACCTTGCCGATGCTCTGTTTGTGACCAGTGACGTTGAGTCGTACGCCACCGACAGGGCAACCAACACCCGGGATGTTTACGATCGGCTGGCTAGCGCATGCCGTTTAACCCGCACCTGGGGCGACGGCTACGGCTATTTGCTGGTAGCCACAGGCCGGGCCGAAGTGATGATCGACCCGGAAATGAATTTGTGGGACAGCGCCTCCCTGCTGCCTATCATCATCGAGGCGGGAGGCTCGTTTACCGATTGGCAAGGGCTAGCTACCATTCACTCCGGTGATGTCGTCGCCACCAATGGGCAACTCGCAGATCAAGTCCTGGCGATGACCCGAGGGAGGTGAGGATGGTTGATGGTTCAGGGTGTCGGGGAATTTATAATTTATGATTTATGATGGAGGCTTTGGGCCCAATGAAGAGTTTCGCTCTCTGCCGATGAGGTAGAGAGGGGTCAACTCTTGACACTTGACATAGCCAGGAGGTGGTGTCAAATCCCGTTTCTGCGCAATGGCTATGTCAAGTGTCAAGAGTTGACCCCAGACCGAGTTGACCCCAGACCGACCCAGACCCTCCCCCCCAGACCCTCTAAATTCCTGGCCCTTGACCCTAGACTTGCAGCCGGTAACCCTTTATACTTGCCGACTTGTAAATCGCCGGACCCCTCATGGAGGGGGAAACCGGACGTGCGTAAATTTCGATGGTATCGAGGCGAGGTTTCTTATGGCCCATAAATGTGAAGTCTGTGGCAAGGGGCCCCAGGTCGGCAATCAAGTAACAACCCGCGGTAAGAAGAAATACCTCGGCGGGGTGGGCACCAAAATTACAGGCATTACCCGCCGTAAATTCAAACCCAACCTGCAACGGGTTCGAATCAGCACCCCCAATGGGACCCACAAATCGATTCAGGCTTGCACCCAGTGCATCCGCTCAGGCGCTATCACCAAAGTGGTTCGTAAAGCCCCATTCAAAGTTCCCGAACTGGCTTCATAAAACTGGCCTCATAACCAGCACGGTTTTTACCCCGATCCCGATGAAAATGACCAGGCAAACGGTACCTTGACCGCCCTTTCACGAAATGATGTCGAAAAGGTGGCCCTCCTGGCCAGGCTCCAGCTCACCGATGCCGAGCTTGACACCATGACCGCACAATTGGGGCAAATTCTTGGTTATGTCGACCTTTTGGCCGAAGTCGACACGACCGACGTTGAGCCAATGGCCCATGCGGTGGAACTGTGCAATGTGTTTGCCACCGACCAGGTCATGCCCAGCCTGCCCAGAGAGCGAGCCCTGGCAAATGCGCCGCGTGACAACGGACGTGGCTACCTCGTGCCCGCCGTACTGGGAGACTAATAAGAGGGGGGAGACTAAGGGGCGACCGATCCTTACATATAGGTTCATGTTCGGCAGAACCGCCCATATCTGACAGCACTGCCCACTGCCCACTGCCTACTGCCCACTGCTTCCCCATGTCGCTAGTCGAATATTCCGCTCACGAACTTAAGCAGTTGCTGGTATCGGGCGAGATCACATCGATCGAACTGACCCAGGCGTTGCTTGACCAGATTGGCACTTACGACGATCACCTGGGTGCTTTCTTGCACATTGATGCCGAGAGGGCGTTAGCGCGCGCGGCGGACATCGATCACCGCCGCCAGGCGGGGAAACCGCTGGGCCCCTTGGCCGGACTGCCGGTGGCCGTCAAGGACGTTTTATGCGACCAGGATGGGCCGACAACCTGCGCGTCGCGAATGCTCCAATCGTTTCGGCCTCCGTACGATGCAACCGTGGTCGCCCGGCTGAAAGCGGCCGATGCGGTGCTCATCGGACGCACGAACATGGATGAGTTCGCCATGGGCGGCTCGACCGAAAATTCTGCTTTTCAGGTCACCCGCAATCCGTGGGATCCAGGGCGAATCCCTGGGGGTTCAAGTGGTGGCGCGGCAACCTGCGTCGCAGCCCGCATGGCGCCACTTTCGATCGGCACGGATACGGGCGGCTCGATTCGACAACCAGCCGGGCTATGCGGTGTGGTAGGCATGAAACCCACTTATGGACGAGTTAGCCGGTATGGATTGATTGCTTTCGCCAGCAGTCTCGATCAGGTAGGCCCTCTCGCTCGAACGACTCGTGACGCCGCACTCCTGCTGGAAACCATCGCCGGCCACGACCCGCACGATGCCACTTCGCTTGAAGTTCCGGTTCCCGCCTATAGCCACTCGCTTGAGCAACCTTTGGCCGGCTTACGATTGGGAATAGTCCGGGAACATTTTGCGGCCGGTCTGGATCCATCGATCGAAGAAGCCATTCGTCAGGCGGTCGAAGTCTATCAATCGCTCGGAGCGACAATCCAGGAAATCTCACTTCCGCACAGCAAGTATGCCGTCGCAACCTACTATGTCATCGCTCCCAGTGAGGCATCCAGCAACCTGGCACGCTACGATGGAGTCCATTACGGCCATCGGACCGACGAGTCCCAGCTCCAGGCTGAGCTGAACGCCCGGCGACAACAATTGCAGGCCGCCGGCGACGAACGTGGCCTCGACCAGCTCGACAATGGCCTGGTTCGCATGTACCGTCTCAGCCGGGCCGAAGGGTTTGGCCCCGAAGTGAAACGCCGAATCATGCTCGGCACCTACGCGCTCAGTGCTGGTTACTACGATGCCTACTACCTGAAGGCATTAAAAGTCCGCCGACTGATCCGACAAGATTTCGACGCCGCCTTCGGGCAAGTCGACTTGATTGCCAGCCCGGTCACGCCTAGCGTGGCTTACCGGCTGGGAGAAATGGTCGACGACCCGCTGGCCATGTACCTGGTCGATCTTTATACCGTCAGTGCGAACCTGGCTGGATTGCCGAGTATCAGCCTCCCTTGCGGCTTTACCCGGGAGTGGCTACCGATCGGCCTGCAATTGCAAGCGCCCCCATTGGAAGAGCTGCGACTGCTTCGAGGTGCCCACATGTACGAGCAGGCCACCGATTGGCATAAGAGGCAGCCGGCATTGGTTCGACAACGCCACACAGGCGTCTGACAGTCCACGTAACCCATGACACTTCAAAAAATTTACGGTATTAAGGAACAGTCGAAAATTAACTTCCCGGTTTTCAATGGAACAGAACCCTGGCCATAAGACATCGGTAAGTTCTTAATCGGTCACCCCTAAAGTCCCGGTGATATCGAACATGCCCGAAACCTCCACGCATCCTTACACCACCGTGATTGGCCTGGAAGTTCATGTGCAACTGGCAACCCGCAGTAAATTATTCTGTGGCTGCAGTACCCAGTTTGGCGCGGAACCCAATACCCAAACCTGCCCTGTCTGCATTGGCATGCCAGGGACGCTCCCGGTGCTGAACCGAAGCGCCTTTGCGTTGGCCTTGAAAACGGCCATCGCCTTGAATTGCCACATTCCTGAATTCACCAAGTGGGATCGCAAACAGTATTACTATCCTGACTTGCCCAAGGGATATCAAATCAGCCAGTACGATCTGCCGATGTCCGTGGACGGATTCCTGGAAATTTCTGATCCCCTGGAACCCTATGCGCCCCTGCGTATTGGCATCATTCGAGCACACCTGGAAGAGGACGCGGGCAAGAGCATTCACGATGAAGTGGCCGGGCGCGCGGACAGTGAAATTGACCTGAACCGGACGGGCACGCCTCTGCTGGAAATTGTCAGCGAGCCCGACCTGCGTAGTCCGGCTGCGTCGCGCATTTTCCTGCAGGAACTTAAGCTGCTACTCACTTACTTGGGTGTCTCGGATTGCAATATGCAGGAAGGCAGCCTGCGGGTGGATGCCAATGTCAATCTGCACCTGGAAGCGAACGGCCAGAGGGTAGCCACACCGATCGTGGAAATCAAAAACATGAACAGTTTCCGCGCGGTCCAACGGGCCCTGGAATACGAGGCATCGCGCCAATATCGGGTTTGGCAGGAAACCGGCCAGCAATTGGGCCAGGCGTCCAAGCAGACACGAGGCTGGGATGAAGCGGCAGGCCTCACACGGCCACAACGGAGCAAGGAAGAATCGAGCGATTACCGCTATCTGCCCGACCCAGACCTGGTGCCGATCACCACATCACCGGCGCAAGTCGAACAGATACGCCAGTCCCTGGGCGAACTTCCCTCCGCACTCCGCGCTCGCCTGGTCCGTGAAGGCAACCTCTCCGATTACGATGCAAACGTACTGATCAACCAGGGGCAGGAACTGGTTGACTACTATCAAGCGGTCGCCGCAAAGTGCAACGACCCGAAAACTGCTGCAAACTGGGTCACGCAGGAGGTTCTGCGGGAACTCAAGGAGCGGGAAATGACCATAGCCCAGATCCCGATACCGGCTGAATGCCTGGCGGATCTGATCCATGCAATCCAGCAGGGACAATTGCCGGGCACGCGAGCCCGGGAAGTGTTTACCCTCATGCTCAACGACCAGATCACGGCGGCGGAAGCGATTGGCAAACTTGGCATCGAGCAAGTCGACGAGTCGGACCTGGTCGCACTCTGCCAGGAACTGATCGACGCCAACCCGAAAATTGTCGCCGATGTCCAGGGAGGCAAACAGCAAGCCATCGGGGCGTTGATTGGCCAGGCCAAGAAAAAAAACCCCAACGTCGACCCGGGACGAGTACGTTCGATCTGCCTGGAGCTGGCGATGAAGAGTTGAGGGAGTCGGGGAATTTATGATTTATGATTTATGATGGGGGCTTTACACCCAATGAAAAGTTTCGCTTTCACCGATGGCCGCAGGGCTCAGGGTTCAGGAAAATCGGGATCGGGACTCGGGATCGGGATCGAAATAACATAAGCCTGAGAGGAGTCCATCAGCCCGCTCGAGACCCAGGGCTTCGCACCAGCCAGTAGGGGCGATTGGGGTCAGGTCACGATTGGGGCGATTGGGGTCAGCGATTGGGGTCAGCCCTTGACACTTGACATATCCAGGCCACGATTGGGGTCAGCTCTTGACACTTGACATAGGCGATTGGGGTCAGCTCTTGACACTTGACATATCCAGGAAGTGATGTCAAATCCCACTCTTGCGTAATGTCAAGTGTCAAGAGCTGACCCCAAGCCCCCCCCAAGCCCCCCCCCTCCAAACACTCCCCATCGCCCATGCCGTCCATCATTACACTCACCACTGACTTTGGCGTTGGCAGCCCTTACGTGGCCGCGATGAAAGGAGTCTTGTTGTCGATCGCTCCAGAGACTCGATTGATCTACCTTTCTCACACCATCCGCCCTCAACAAGTACGGCAAGCCGCCCTCCTTCTGGCCGACACGACTCCTCTGTTCCCGACGGGCTCCCTGCACGTGGTCGTGGTAGATCCAGGCGTCGGCACCTCGCGGGCCATCGTCTTCGCGGAAATCGATGGGCAACGTTATATCTGTCCCGATAATGGATTGCTCAGCCTGGTCCAGAAAAGGGCCCGCTTGGCGAAGCCCGACGTGCCCATTATGATAAGGCACATCACGTCCGAACAGTATTTTCGACAGCCGGTGAGTTCCACATTTCATGGACGTGATATCATGGCACCCATCGCCGCACACATTAGCCTGGGGCTCGCCCCCGAAGCGTTAGGGCCTCCGCTCGAAGCGCTACAGGAATTGACCTGGCCTGGAGCAGTCAAAGTGGCAAACCGATTGACAGGGGAAATTATTGCGATTGATTCATTCGGAAATTTGCTCACCAATATCACACGATCCCAGCTCGAAGAAGTCCCCACGGGCACCGAAGTCGGCATCTTCTGCGACGAACATGAAACTCGCGGGATTTTTTCCACTTACGCCGACCAACCTGCCATGACGCTGATCGCTTTGATTAGCTCGGGAGACCAATTGGAGCTGGCTATCGTCGACGACAGCGCGGAAACCATGCTCGGCGTCGGCGTCGGCGCCCCCGTGGAAGTCCGCTGGTGATCGTTGGGGTCAGCTCTTGACACTTGACATCACCCAGAAACGGAATTTTTCACCACTCGCTCGCGATATGTCAAGTGTCAAGAGCTGACCCCTTCAACTTCAACCCCCAACCCTCCATGCCGACAACCGAACAGCTTTGCGATTGGGACCAGCGTCACTACTGGCATGCGTTTACGCAAATGGCCAACTATCAGCCGCTGGTCATTGAGAGGGCATCGGGATGCTGGCTTTACGACACGGAGGGCAACCGATATCTCGACGGAGTCAGCAGCTTGTGGTGTAATGTCCATGGTCATGGGCACCCACGGATCAACACGGCTATTCGCGCCCAACTTGATCGGGTCGCCCATTGTACCTCGCTCGGTTTGAGCAACACCACGGGGATTGAATTGGCCCGCCGTCTGGCGGAACTGGCACCGGGCAACCTGCAACATGTCTTCTTTTCCTGCGATGGTTCTTCCGCCGTGGAAGTGGCGCTGAAGATGGCTTTTCAGTACTGGCGCCAGTGTGACAATCCACAACCTGAAAAAACAACCTACATTGCCTTGGGCAATGCCTACCATGGAGACACTCTGGGAAGTACGAGCGTCGGTGGAATCGCCCAGTTCCATGCCATGTTCGGCCCGTTGCTGTTTGAAGTCTTACGGATTGCCACGCCAGACGCGCAACGGCTACCCGATGGGATTAAGCCCGCTGGGGCATGCTCCCATTATCTGGGGCAACTGGAGCAACTACTCTCCGAACGGCACGGCGAGATCGCGGCGCTGGTTATCGAACCTTTGGTCCAAGGCGCAGCCGGCATGGTCATGCATCCAGAGGGCTACTTGTGGGGCGTGCGTCAATTGACGCGCCAGTACAACGTACTGCTGATAGCCGATGAGATCGTGACCGCATTTGGGCGGACGGGACGCATGTTCGCATGTGAGCAGGAACATGTGGTTCCCGACTTGATGTGTCTGGGCAAGGGCATCACGGGCGGCTACCTGCCCCTGGCTGCCACACTTGCCACCGAGGAGGTCTACAGCGCCTTCCTGGGCCCCGTTTTCCCGCCACCCGGCGAAAATCAGAAAACATTCTTCCATGGCCACACTTACGGCGGCAATCCACTGGCCGCTGCCGCCGCCCTCGCTTCGCTCGACCTCTTGGAAGAGGAGCAAGTCTTGGAACAATTGCCCGCCAAATCGGCCCAACTCGCCACCATTCTGTCGCATTGCCAGGCCCTGCCGCAAGTCTCGGCGACACGTCAGATCGGTCTGCTTGCCGCGGTCGACATGCAGGTCGAAACGCCACACGCTCGAGCAGAAAACGACCCGTGGCAAGATGCTCGTTTAGCCCAGCAAGTCTGCCACGAAGCCATTGCTCGAAACGTCTGGCTGCGGCCTCTGGGAAGCTCGCTGATGCTCGTTCCGCCTCTGGCCATCACGCACGATGAATTGGAACTGCTCGGTAAGGTTTTGATCGAAAGTATTGGTGCCTGCTAACGTTCCCGCTGGAAGCGAATCATCCCGGGCTTGGACCCCTCGCCCACGAGCCGAAACGCGGTTTTTCGAAGAAGACCGACGGAATGGAGCAAGTCGGGAAACGTTTCGGCAATGATCCGTACAACTTGAGGATCCTCGAACGCCCGCCGCACGAGTCCTTCCACCGCTTCCGTTGCAAAGCCCCTGCGCTGGTACTCTGGGAGGATGGAATAACCAATCTCTAGAATCCCCTCTTTGCTCGGAGGGCCCTGATAGCCACCGATCCCCACGACGGTCCCTGCCTCCTCGCCGTGGAGAACGAAATAGCGGAATCCCCAGGTCTCATAAGAAATATTTTCCTGGATGCGTTCGAGCATCCAGGAAATCGCTTCGTCGTCATACCATGAGGGCGGCCAGGATTCGGGCACTTTTACCTTCATTTGGCGAGCCAGTGCCGCTTGCCCCGCAAGCTCCGCTTCCAGCAGCGGCTGCGTTCCCGGAATGAGCACAAGCCTGGCGGTCTGGATTGGCAACGCTTCTCTCCGATTTCGGGTTACGGTTCCGCATCTTGTCAGAGCCTAATTTTTGGTGCAACGCATGTCCAGAGCTTATCCCCGCTAGACTTTGGTCCAGGATTTGCGGTCCGGAATTTGCGAATGCCAGTTCGCGCTGCCTGCCACAGCCCTGCCTTGCCCGTTGTTCGAATCGCAACTGTTTTCGGTGGGCTAACTGGTTCGAAAATCCGTATCACTTCACTGGTATTCACAATATTATTAAAAATCATTCTGCCCCCATAATTCTGCCAGCTCCAAACAAGCAGAATCCTGTGTAATACAAATAATACGTAGCAGAATCATGGGGGCAGAATCATAAAGATAATGTGCTGTAGGAGTTACAGTATTTTTCTGGATTCGAGTGAAATATTACGAAAATCCAAAGCGACAGCTGCGCTGTCGCACTCCATAATATGGAGTGCTGCGGCGTAGCCGTAGCTTTGGATTTTTTACCCACTCCCAAATGTTGGACTCCAGCCCATCCATTGGCAATCACATCCGTGTCCGAACGCAAACCCTGCACCCACCTTCAACCTTCAACCCTCTACACCTTCCTCTCTGGTTGCGGCTGGTACACCATGTCAGGTATATTTAGATGGACCTGCACACGGACACTCGGCGAAAGAGGCAAGCCATGTCAAAGCGTTCATGCGTCCCATGGGAAAAAGCTGATTCCAGCGGGCTTACACGCGGCGTTAATTTATTGCACGATCCGCTGCGAAATCAGGGAACCTCATTCAATGAAAAAGAACGGGACTTGCTCGGCTTGCAAGGGCTCTTGCCGCCACGTGTCCTGTCGCAGGACGGCCAGGTTCTCCGGATCCTGGCAAACTACGCGCTGAAGCCGAATGATCTGGAAAAATATATCTTCTTGATCGATCTCGAAGATCGGAATGAAACACTCTTCTACCGCGTCATCATGGAAAATCTCTCCCTGATGATGCCGATCATCTACACTCCGACGGTCGGCAAAGCGTGCCAGCAATTCGGCCACATATTCCGCCGTCCACGAGGGCTGTTTATTTCGGCCAAACATAAGGGACGCATCGCCGAAGTTCTTGAGAACTGGCCACAAGATGACGTGCGGGTGATCGTGGTAACCGACGGCGAACGGATCTTGGGCCTCGGCGATCTCGGCGCGCAAGGCATGGGAATTCCCGTGGGGAAAATCTCCCTCTACACGGCCTGTGGCGGCATCCAACCCGCCACCACGCTGCCGATCACCATCGATGTTGGCACCGATAACGTCCGCCTGCTCAACGACCCGTTGTACATCGGCCTGCCGCAATGCCGGATGCGCGGCGAGCCTTACGACCAACTGATCGAGGAGTTCTTCACGAGCGTCCAAGCACGATTTCCCAATGCACTCATTCAGTTCGAGGATTTCGCCAACGTCAATGCGTTCCGTCTGCTGCAAAAATACCGGGACCGCGGCTGTGTATTCAACGACGACATCCAAGGGACCGCCGCCGTCGCTCTGGCCGGTCTCTATTCCGCCATGCGAATCACGGGCGGCAGATTACGAGATCAGACATTTCTTTTCCAGGGAGCCGGGGAGGCAGGCATTGGCATCGCCGACCTGATCGTAACCGCCATGGTGGCCGCTGGGCTCTCCGACGAACAAGCCCGGCGCCGATGCTGGTTCTTCGACACCAAGGGACTGGTCGTCCGGGACCGGACCCATTTGGCCGATCACAAAATCCCCTACGCGCATCCCCACCCACGCATGGAAACGCTCGAGGACTCGATCCAAGCTTTGCGGCCAACGGGTATCCTGGGTGTCTCGGGAACTCCCGGAAGCTTCACCCGACCGATCCTCGAGAAGATGTCCACGCTCAACAAACGCCCAATCGTCTTCGCCCTTTCGAATCCAACATCGAAAGCCGAATGCACGGCCGAAGAGGCCTACGTTTGGTCCCAAGGTCGAGCGATTTTCGCCAGCGGCAGTCCGTTTGAGCCCGTGGTGATCGATGGCAATACGCTGATTCCGGGGCAAGGCAACAACGCCTACATTTTCCCCGGAGTCGGGCTTGGCGCAGTGCTCAGCCGCGCACGGCATGTCACCAGCGAGATGTTCATGGCCGCGGCACGTACCCTGGCCGGCGAGGTCGGCCAGAGCGAGCTCAGTCACGGGCAGCTCTATCCGCCGATCGACAACATCCGCTCCGTCTCCGCGGCCATCGCGGCGGCCGTATTTCAGGTAGCCGACACGCAAGGCCTCTCCAGGAAGCCGCTGCCCGACGATCCGATTGCCTACGTCCGCCGGAAGATGTATGTGCCGAAGTACAAGCGTTACGCGTAAGGGACTGGCATGGGCAAGGCGAAACAACAAAATCTGTCAATCGTTGTCATCTCAGGAGCAACCGGTCGCACGGCAACCCAGGTGGTTAAATCGGCGTTGGCTCAGTTTGACGACCCAAGTGCCCGGATTGTGAAAAAAACCAATGTCCGCTCCGCCAAGGAAGCCACCCGAATTATTCGCAGCCTGGCCGGACGACGCGCGGTCATCTGCCATTCGCTGGTGAACCCCAAGGTCCGCGACGCGGTGCTTGCGGAAGCACGACGGCAGGACATCCCGACCGTCGACATCCTGGGGCGGGTCGTCGCCATGCTGAGCGATCATCTCGGCACGCAACCGCATCGCGAGCCCGGCCTATCCTACAAGCACCAGAAAGATTACTTCGACCGGATCGACGCCATCAGTTTCACGCTTTACCATGACGACGGGGCTAGGCTGGATGAACTCTCGGACGCGGATGTCGTTTTGGTTGGCGTCTCTCGAGTCTCCAAGAGTGTCACCTGCTTCTACATCGGCTACCGGGGCGTGCGGGCTGCCAATGTCCCATTGATCCCTACACTCGAAGTACCGCGACAACTGCTGAAATTACCCAACAAGTCGGTCATTGGCTTGACGGTCAATCCAAATCGCCTGTTGGCAGTCCGCGAAGCCCGACGACAGGCCATGGGAAACGCTCCGCTGGAATCGTACATCGACCGTCGTGAGATCCGTAGGGAACTTCACTTTGCCGAAGCGTTAATGGACAAGCAAGGCTGGCGCCATATCGACGTCTCCTACATGAGCATCGAAGAAGTCGCCAGCAACGTGCTAAGAATGATCGGCATCTGAGGAACGAAGGGCGTGTTTGCATTGCCGGGGCGCTATTTTTCAAACGCTGAAGGGAATGGACACGTCAACCACCACGCCCATCGCTGGAAGCTCTGGGCGCGGGCAGACGAATTCCGCAGATTTCTGCAATCCCGAAGTTACTGGCGAGCCATGGCTCAGGCCAGAATTTCCTTAACCACGCGAGCCGGTTCGACGCCGGTCAGACCCAGATCGAGGCCCTGATACGGATGGGTGAAACGTTGATGATCGATGCCCAACTGGTGCAGCATCGTAGCGTGGAAATCGCGAATGTGAAAGACGTCCTCCACCGCATGATAACCCAATTCGTCCGTGGCCCCATAATGCATGCCACCACGGATGCCTCCGCCCGCCAGCCAAATCGTAAAACCCTTGATATGGTGGTCACGACCGTCCCCTTGAGCCATCGGGGTTCGGCCGAATTCCCCGCTCCAGACAATCAATGTTTCCTCGAACATTCCCCGCTGCTTCAGATCTCGAATCAGGGCAGCCGTTGGCTGATCGACCAACCGGGCAACCTTTTCGATACCTTTCTTGATGCCACCGTGATGATCCCAGCCACGGTGATAAAGCTGAATGAAACGCACTCCCCGTTCGGCCAACCGCCGTGCGAGCAGGCAATTACTGGCATAGGAGCCGTCGCCCGGTTGGGCCCCATACATGCCGAGCACCGATTTCGGCTCACCACTCAGGTCCATCAAGTCGGGAACTGACGCCTGCATTCGAAAAGCCAGCTCGTACTGGCTGATCCGTGCCGCAATTTCAGGGTTTTGCAATTGCCGATCGCGCAGGGCATCGATGTGGTTGACCGCCTCAATCACTTCCCATTGCTGGCGGTCGCCGACGCCAGGTGGGTTGTGCACATAATGGACCGGATCTCCGGCCGAATTAAATTGCACGCCTTGAAAACGACTTGGCAAAAATCCGCTGTGCCATTGCCGCGAGGCAATCGGCTGGGACTGACCTCCCCCCTGGCTGGTAAGCACGATAAAACCGGGCAGATCTTCCGCTTCCGAGCCCAGGCCATACAACACCCAGGAACCCATGCTTGGCAAGCCGGCAATGGCCCGACCGGTATTGAAATAGGTGTGAGCCGGGTCGTGATTGATTTGCTCGGTCTTCGCCGAACGAATGATGCAAAGGTCATCGGCAACCCCATGCAGGTGGGGAAAAACGGCGGCCATTTCCAATCCCGATTCACCTGCCTTGACGAAAGGAAATTGCGGCGCGAAACAACGAAGCTGCTTTCCCTGGAGCTGTGCAATCGGCTGCCCCCGAGTGAACGACTCGGGCATCGGCTTGCCGTGCAGACGAGCCAGTTCGGGCTTGGGATCGAATGTTTCCAGATGGGACGCACCGCCTGCCATGCAGAGATGGATGACCCGTTTGGCTCGAGGCCGATGATGGGGAGGAAAAATGACTCCTCGACAGCGGGCCGTGCCGACAGCAGGCGTTGAAGCCGCGGCCTGCATGCGTGCAGTCGGGAGCAGCGAAGCGAGCGCTGCCGCGCCAACCGACGCACTGCCGGTGGAAAGAAAAACCCGCCGCGTCAGGTGGTTTTCATTTGGCGTAAACGGTTTCATGCCTTAGGCCTTCAGTACCTGGTGATGGTCTCGTGCATATTCAGCAAGACCCGGGCCACAGAGCTCCAGGCGGCCAGTTCGGCTGGGTCGATCTCTTCGGAAGCAGGCCAATCCCCCGCTTGAGCAACCTGCTTTGCCGCTTCGAGGTGGCCATCATAATAGGCTCGATGTCGAGTATGGAGGTCGGCCAGCAGTTTGCTGATTTCGGGCTTGGGAGGGCTCGAAACTACCTGGCGGTAAGCCCAGTCGATTCGGGCAGTCTTGTCGGTACCTCCCTCACGAACGATGCGCTCGGCGAGTACCCGGGCTGCCTCGACAAAACTGGGGTCGTTCAACAGCGTTAGCGCCTGCAGCGGGGTGTTGGAGCGGGGCCGCTCGGCGGTGCACTCTTCGCGCGAGGTCGCATCGAAGGCCTTGAGCATTGGGTGCAGGAAGGTACGCTGCCAATGCGTGTAAAGGCCTCGACGATATTGCTTCTCGCCACGATCCGCCTGGTAGGTACGCATCGGGAAATTGAGCTGGGCATAATAGCCGGCGGGCTGATACGGCTTGACGCTTGGACCGCCGAGGGTCGTCACCAGCAGGCCACTGACTGCGAGCGCCCCATCACGCACCTGTTCCGCTTCCAGGCGGAACCAGGACTGGCGGGCCAGCAGGCGGTTTTCCGGATCGATTTTTGCCAACTCGGGTCGCGGCTGTGACGATTGGCGATAAGTTTTTGACAGAACAATCGTCCGAACTATGTGCTTGATGTCCCAACCACTTTCGATCAATTCAACCGCCAGGGTATCGAGTAGTTCGGGATGGGACGGCCATTTGCCCTGGGCCCCTAAATCGTTCAGAGAGCGGCATATCCCATTGCCGAAATAAAGCTTCCAGAGCCGATTGACCAGGGTCCGGGAAGTGAGCGGATTGTCAGCCGACGTCAACCACCGTGCCAGATCGAGCCGCGTCGCTCGGCCTTCATGCACGTCGAGCCTGGCCAGGAACTCCGGAACCGCCGGCTGCACGACCGGCCCCGAATCGTCCATCCAGTTTCCTCGGGGCAGCACTCGCATCGTGCGCGGTTCGACCGCCACGGTCTTGGGCATTTTTGCAATTGCCTTTTCGAGTGCCACTTTTTCCGCTGCGCGTGCTTTGAGTTCCTTTTCCACCTGAGCTACAGCTCGTCCCGGGCTTCCCGTGGCTAATGTCTTTTTTAAGGACACGATTTGTTCAGTCAGCTGGTCCAACCGCTCCTGCTCGGCTGGCGTGGTCAGCCACATCACCTCGCCCCAGATCCCGTCATTATGGGCCGAACCGTAAAACCCCAGCTCCTTGATATCCGCGAAAAACGCACCCATCGAGTAAAAGTCCCGCGTCGTGAACGGATCAAATTTATGATCATGGCATTGGGCACATCCGAGCGTCACGCCAAGCCAGGTTCCTGAAAGGTTGCGAATGCGATCGGCCGCGTAGATTGCCAGGTACTCCTTCGGCTGTGCGCCTCCCTCGGCCGTCATCATGCCAAGGCGATTGTAGGTGGCGGCAATCTTCTGTTGCCTGCTAGCTCCGGGCAACAGGTCGCCTGCCAGTTGCTCCCGAGTGAATCGATCGAACGGCAGATTCGCGTTGAAAGCCTCGATCACGTAGTCCCGATAAGGCCAATAGGTGGTCGTCTGATCGCCATGAAACCCGACCGTGTCGGCATAGCGAACCAGATCAAGCCAAAACTGGGCCATCCGTTCGCCATAATGGGGTGAACTCAACAATCGCTCGACCAGCCGCGAGTAGGCATCCGGGCGAGAATCCTCGACAAATGCACGGACTTCCCGTTGCGTGGGAGGCAAACCGGTAAGATCCAGCGACAGACGCCGAATCAACGTCACTCGATCGGCCTCGGGTGCGGGCGTAAGACCTTGCTGCTCGAGCCGCGCCAGGACAAACCGGTCAATCGGTTGGTCTGAGGCATGCAGATTGTTCACTGCGGGCAGCGCCGGACGCACCAGCGGCATAAAAGACCAATGCTGCTGATACGAGGCCCCTTGGTTGATCCAACGGCGAAACCGATCCACCTGATCGGGTGTGAGTCGCTTCTTACCGGAATCCGCCGGTGGCATGCGAAGCTGGTCATCTTGCTCAAGCAATCGAGTCATCAAGGCGCTCTGCTGGGCGTTGCCCGGCATGATGGCCACCTCGCCAGAATCGAGTTCCGAAACGGCCGCATCGCGCTGATCAAGGCGCAAGCCAGCCTCACGATGTGCGGCCGCCGGACCATGACATGGGTAGCAGCGGTCGGAGAGTAACGGCCGAATGTCGCGGTTAAAAACGACAGCCCGGCCAGCGGTACTCCGTTCGACTTCTCGCTGGGCAGCTCCAGCCTGTTCGACCGCGTGCACCGGGCAGGCAATGCCGCAGCAGGTCAGCAGAAGAAAAAGAACCGCGTAAACCGTCCTGGACATTGCGGGAGTACTCCCCGAGTTTCTGTGACCCTCACCCCGAACTTCAGTTAGACCCCGGGAGTTCAGTTACCCAAGGAAGGCATCCGCTTGCGGAACACGCCCTTGGTAACCGCGGATCGACCAGAGCGGGGCAAACGCGTGCTGTCGATGGGCCGAGCCTTGAAGTCATCCGGCCTGGCGCCCGGCCCCAATTTCACCACGGATCTGTCCGGCTGCCAACCCATCAAGTTCAAAAATTCGTCCAGGGTGATCGTCTCGACGCCCAATTCGTCAGCCCGCTTGCTCATCTCGTCCCAAGCCTTGCGGAAGCTCTCATTTCGGTGTGGATCGCTTGGGCGTTTGCCCAGAATCAAGTAACGGGTGTGGACCGTCATATCCCCGGCAATCTTGCCATCGTTCTCCAAGACCGCATCCACACGACCGTTGTTGATTCTGATAATCGTTTTGAGTTGGCCCAACTCGCTTTTACCATCACCGTCAAAATCGATGATCCCGGTGATGGCAAAGCCGACTTTGCGTCCTCGATCCCAGACCTGGCTATAGATTTTATCGCCTGGCAGCAACGGTTTGGTCGGGTCATCATGCGTAATCTGGCCTTCCGCCATATGCGCGCCCAAAATCCGCGAGACTTCAATACTCCCCTTCTTTACCGCTTTCACTGGATCGTTATCGTCAGCACCAAAGACACTAAAACTGATCTGTGGCCGCAATTGGTCTGCCTCGCCCAGATCAATCCAAACCGTACCATGACGCTGATTCACCCAGGTAATCCGTCCATCGGCAGGTTGGGCGATCGGGTCGGGATCGAGTTGTCGCGAGCGGAGAATCTCATTGGAGTGATTTAACTGAGCGACACTGACCTGCAATTTTTTCAGGTCCTCTTCATGTTTCGCCGCCAATTCGTCCAGTTTGTTGCGTTGCGTCTCGAGATCGCTGGCAATTGTATCCTTCTCGGTATTGATACGCGCGTAATCTTCTTTGAATTTGTTTCCTTCACTTGCCAGATCTTCTTTGGCCTTTGCGGCTTCCTGCTGGAATTGCTTCACCTGAGCTTCTTTTTCCGCTTCGACGGCCAGCAAACGTTCCTTCAGCTTTCGTACCTCTTCCTTAGCCGAGGCTTCGTTGCTCGCAATTTTACTATTCTCATCCGAGACATATTCAAGAATTTTGCGATAAGCGCGTTGATCGGGATCGAACGTGCTGCCAAATTTCTGCATGTCCTCCTCAAACATCTTTTGTAGCGAATCAAAAGTGTCGGCTTCGCCATAGCCCATCCATAGTTTGTACGAGTTGGCTTCGTTCTGAGTCGCAGCCGCGGTCGAACGTGCTTCCTGAGCGCTGCTCTCCGCGCTGCTGGCGCGTGCCTGAGCCGTTTTCTTGGCGTTATTCACCAGCAGCAGACCCACGCCCAGGCCGATTACCAGGAGCGTCAATACAATGACAATCGCCTGCATGGTTTGGTTGTCACGGGATGCCACGGCTTGACCTCTTCGCTGGTTCCTATAAATACTGCGTCAGCCAACGTCCAATCCGCCAACGGGGGGGGATCCCAGGTACGCAAGGAGCCAGACCCATGGAGAACTCACCGAGCGGCTGCGCGGAAAATACAAATTCGCCCTAAGTCGAGCTTAGTTGGGCAATTAGGGCGTGTCAAGAAATGCCGCCAATTCGGTCATCCAGGTCCAGCCAAGGTCGGCTCCTGCGGATCGTCCTCTTTGGCAGGGGGCCAACGTCCATGCCAGACATTCAGTACTTCCGAATTGCCACGGAGCCCGAAGTGTACCATGGCGATAAGCCGCCCGGAAACCAACGTTTTAGCTACTTAGCACGTTGCACAGGTCGGCTTCATCGGCCATTCTTGGAACTACCGATATTCCTTGGAACCCTGCAGCTGTCATATTAGCGTTTATTCGCGTTTATTCGCGTTTATTCGCGGTTCCCTTCTTACTTGAACCTTGCGCTGGTGTACAAAAAGCCTATGCCCAACCCCTCGAGACAAACCAATTTACCCGGAATGGATTCGGCTGATCCCGTGGAGGATCCCACCTCCAAGAGCCAATCTGCCGCCAACAATCGCCCCAAAACGCCGCCTGAGAGTCTACCTGCGAGCCCACCCGAAAGCGCAACTGGCAGCGGCGGCGACTGGACTTGCTACGCGGTGGACGCCCATTCATTGATTTTTCAGGTTTTTCACGCGCTGCCCGAAATGTCGAGCCCGCACGGCGAGCCGGTGGGAGCCCTCTATGGATTTTTACGCGATCTCGTCATGCTGCTGGAAGTCCACCGGCCAGATGCCCTTTTCTGTGCTTTTGACCTGCCCGGCCCTACCTTTCGGCACAAATTGTACGAACCCTACAAGGCGAATCGAAAAAGTATGCCAGAAGAGCTGGCCTCCCAGTTACCAAAAATCCATGATGCCCTATCCACGATGGGAATTCCGGTTCTGGAAAAGTCCGCCTATGAAGCATATGACATATTAGCCACTCTGGCCCGTTTGTGTGATGAAAAGGAAGGCCGCTGTCTGGTCGTCACGGGAGACAAAGATTGCCGGCAACTGATCA
The DNA here is from genome assembly GCA_024276705.1 of Planctomycetota bacterium. GTDB lineage: Bacteria > Planctomycetota > Planctomycetia > Pirellulales > Lacipirellulaceae > JAJRWS01. The sequence goes on from JAJRWS010000375.1 coordinate 22,953, forward strand.
CTCCCCACGTGGCTGTCTACAATATCCGCAAAGATGTCGTCTACGACGCAAACGCACTCCAGGCGGACTGGGGAATCCGCCCCGACCAGGTGGTCGACTTTCAAGCATTGGTCGGCGATACGGTCGACAATGTTCCAGGCGTCCCTCTGATCGGGCCTAAAATTGCCCGGGAATTGCTTGCCAGGTATGGCACCCTGGAGGATGTTCTTGCGAATGCCGACGAGATCCCTCAAGCCAGGCGGAGAAACAATCTTATCGAGTATCGCGAACAGGCCCTCCTCTCCAGGCAATTGGTCGCCCTGGATAAACATGTCCCGATTGAGCCAGATTGGGATGCAGCCAGGCCTGGAGGCATGGACCATGCGCGGCTAGCTGAAATGTTTGTCCAATTTGGTTTTCGCGCCCTGGCCGACCGAGTGGCGGCCCTGGATCAGCAGACAACTTCGGCCAGCCCGATTTCAGCGGTGGCAGCCCACTACACGCTGGTCGATACGCCTGAAAAACTTCAACAGATGGTAGACCAATTGGCCCAGCAGGCCGCCGCCCATACCTTGCTGTCGATTGACACCGAAACGACTTCACTCTCGCCCCGGTCGGCGGAAATCGTAGGTTACGCTCTGGCCTGGCAACCGGGGCTGACCTGGAAAGCAAATCTGCCGGACCTGGCTTCGGCCTCGGTGGTATCATCATCTTCCGCCGACCAGCCGATCGAAAGTTTTTATGTACCGATCCGAGGCCCCAAGGAAGATCGCCTCCTTGACGAGCAACTTGTCCGCAAAGCGCTGCGACCATTCCTGGAAGACCCGAACGTTGCCAAGATCGGCCAGAATCTGAAATACGATCAGGTCGTTCTTCGTAACGCCGGCATTCGGCTGGCAGGCGTTGTGTTTGACACCATGATCGCCAGTTATCTGCTGGAAGCCGGTGAGCGCAGCCACAATCTCGATCAACTCGCCAGGCGTTACCTGGGGCAGACGACGATCAAGATCGATTCTCTGATCGGCAAGGGGAAAAAACAACTTCGCATGGACCAGGTAGCCGTGGCCCAGGTAGGCCCTTACGCGGCCGAGGATGTCGAAATCCCACTGCGGCTTTATCCACTGCTAGCCGCTGGACTTGAGCAGCAAGAGCTTGCTTCGCTGAACCAGTCCGTGGAAGTTCCTCTGCTGGGAATCCTAGCCGACATGGAATATTTGGGAGTTTCCATCGATACCGGCAGACTGCAAGAACTCAGCACGCAATACCACCAAAAGCTGGCCCAATTGGCCGATGAAATCGAACAATTGGCAGGCCACTCGCTAAATATCGCCTCGCCCAAGCAATTAGGTAAGCTGCTGTTCGATGAACTCGGCCTGCCGGTGCTCAAGAAAACGAAAACCGGTCCCAGCACCGACGCGAGCGTGCTGGCGGAATTGGCTGGCATGCACCCCTTACCGGCAAAAATCGTTCTTTACCGACAATTCGCCAAGCTTCTGAATACCTATGTCGACGCATTGCCGGAGATGGTGCAGCCGGCAACCGGCCGTGTGCATGCCTCGCTCAACCAGGTGGTAGCCGCCACGGGCAGGCTCAGCTCCAGCAACCCCAACTTGCAAAACATCCCGGTCCGGACCCAGGAAGGTCGTGAAATCCGCTCGGCCTTTCGTGCCGGCAGCCCCGAGGAGAGCTCGGACGAATCCTGGAAACTGCTGGCGGCCGACTATTCGCAAATCGAGCTGCGAGTTCTGGCCCACCTATCGGGTGACGAAACATTGAAAAATGCCTTTGCCGCCGGGGAGGATATCCACACCCAGGTCGCCAGTCAGGTGGAAGGCGTCCCGGGAGATCAAGTCGATCGAGCTATGCGGCGACGTGCCAAAGCGGTTAATTTCGGCATTATCTATGGCCAAAGTCCATTTGGTCTGGCCAAAGCACTGGGTATTTCCCAAGAGGAAGCAGCCCAGTTCATCGAAACGTATTTTGCCCGTTACCCGAGTGTGCAGAAGTTTCTTGCCAATACGCTCAACCGTTGCCGAGAAAACGGTTTTGTCACCACTTTGTTGGGTCGGCGTCGAACCATCCAGGGCGTGAGAGCCACACCCGAAGATTTTCGAGAGCCAAAAACGGGCAATTTGCGACAGCTCAATCTGCCCGAGCGAACGGCCGTGAATACGGTGATCCAAGGCTCCGCGGCCGACCTGATCAAGCTGGCCATGATCGCCGTCGACCGGCGTCTGACCCAGGAACAATTCCCTGCGAAAATGATCCTACAAATCCATGACGAGTTGCTGCTCGAGGTGGAGCCAGCAGCCATCGATCCCCTCGCCCGATTAGTCAGCAACGAGATGACACAGGTGATGCAACTCGATGTCCCCCTAAAAGTCGATGTTAAATGGGGTGACAACTGGGCAGAATGCGAACCCTGGGAGGGATAATGCATATCCTCGGTATCGTCGGTGGCATCGCCTGTGGAAAATCGGTCGTTTCTTCCACCCTGGAAGAACTCGGAGCGGTGGTGCTCGACGCCGATAAGGCGGCCCATGATGTTCTGCAGCAGGAGGAGATCCGCCAGGCATTGGTTGCCCGCTGGGGCCAGGAAATCCTCACCGATCGGGGCCAGATCGACCGGACGGCAGTAGCCAGGCGTATTTTTTCCAATTCGCGGGCAGAGCCCGCCAGGACAACGGCGGCAAGCAATCGACGCTTTCTTGAACGGACCATTCACCCACGTGTTCGACAGCAATTCCAGCAGGAGATTGAACGTCTCGACCAGCAGGGGGTGGCAGTTGTCGTCATCGATGCTCCGCTGCTACTGGAAGCTGGCTGGGGTGAAAATTGCGATGACATCGTATTTGTAGACTGCCCGGTCGAAATTCGGCTCGAACGGGCCCTCAAGCGAGGCTGGACAAAACGGCAATTCCTCGAACGTGAGGCGGCCCAATGGTCGATAGAAGAAAAACAGCGCAGCTCGACGCTGCGGATCGATAACTCGGGCAATTCGAAGGCAACACTCGCCGAGAGTGTACGCCGGTTGTGGGATAGCCGCTGGGCTTCGTAAGCCCCCAGGACGAATCGGTTGCAAGCAAAATGCATTTTTCGAGAAATCCAGAAAAGACGAAAGATCGACTTCACACACAGCACATTGCTTGCCATACTAGCAGTAGCGGGTGAAGTAGAAATCAACTTCTCCCCCATTCCCCTTTTCATACTACCACCCTAAGTCCGCATCGGAGCGTCCCGCCGTTCGCCCTGGTGCCCCCTCCCCCCCCGAAATTACTATCCCCCCTCCAGCCAGCTCCTTCCGTGAACTGGCAAATGTTCTCTTCTTCAGGAGTCGCTAGCGTTATGTCAGAAACCAGCAATCGTGGGCCTCGACATGGCCGATCCCATGCCTTTAGCCGCCGAAAAAACATTACTCACCGCGAGGTGGCCGAAGGAGTCGACCTGGAGCGTCTGGCGGAATTGGACCTGGAAGAGCCCCTTTCGATCGCGGAAGAGCTCGATAAGGCAGCCGAGCGAGTTCGGCGAGTCGGTAAAAACATTGAACGTACCGACAAACCCGACTCCAACAAGCATATCGCCGCCTTGCAACAGATGGAGATCCCGGAACTGGTGGAGGTGGCTCGCCAGGAAAACATTGAAGATGCCGCGGGACTGAAAAAACAAGACCTGATTTTCCGCATCCTGAAATCACGCGTCAAACAGGGCGGCATGATGTCAGGCCAGGGAACGCTGGAGATTCTGCCAGATGGTTTTGGTTTCTTGCGTAGCCCAGACTACCACTACCTCTCCTGCCCTGATGATATCTATGTCTCCCCCAGCCAGATACGCCGTTTTGGCTTACGGACGGGTGCCACAGTCTGTGGAACAATACGGCCTCCCAAGGAAAACGAACGCTACTTCGCCCTGCTGCGAATCGATGCCATCAACGGCCAGGATCCGAATGTCCTTTCCAGGAAGATCTTCTTCGACAACCTGACCCCGGAACATCCCGACAAGCGGATCGTGATGGAAACCACGGCCGAGGAACTGGCGATGCGCGTGGTCGACATGCTGGTGCCCATTGGTTTTGGCCAACGTGGATTGATTGTGAGCCCTCCCCGGGCCGGCAAAACAATCCTGATGCAAAATATGGCCCAAAGCGTACTCGCCAATTTTCCAGATGCGTACGTTATCATGCTGCTGATCGATGAGCGTCCCGAGGAAGTGACCGATATGGAACGCCAGGTCAAAGGTCCCAACTGCGAGGTGATCAGTTCCACGTTCGATGAACCTTCCTCCCGACATGTGCAAGTTTCGGAAATGGTCATCGAAAAGGCCAAGCGAATGGTGGAATATGGCCATGACGTGGTCATCTTCCTCGATTCGGTAACCCGGTTGGCAAGAGCCTGGAATGCAGAGTGCCCCAATTCGGGTAAAATCCTCTCCGGAGGTATCGATGCCAACGCCATGCAGCGGCCCAAACGATTCTTCGGTTCGGCCCGCAAGGTGGAGGAGGGGGGCTCGCTGACGATCATCGCCACCGCCCTGATCGATACGGGCAGCCGCATGGACGAAGTGATTTTTGAGGAGTTCAAAGGAACCGGTAACCAGGAAATCGTTCTTGACCGCCGGCTGGTCGATCGCCGGATCTGGCCCTCCATCGACATCTCTCAAAGCGGCACCCGGCGTGAAGAAATGCTGATGGACCCCGAGGAGCATCGACGCGTCTGCATGCTCCGCCGGGTGCTGAACGAAATGAACCCGCCCGATGCGATGGAATTGCTGACCAACCGGCTGGCGAAAACACAAACCAACGCCGAATTCCTGATGAGCATCAACCAGTAAGCATGCCTAATACCATCTCCATCTCTGCAGTCGATCCAGCGGATCGATACGCGATTGTCGTCGCCCAGTGGAACCGCTCGATCACATCCCAGTTGCTCGAAGGAGCCGTGACCATGCTTTGCGAGGAAGGCGTTGCCGAGTCCCGCATCGACATTGCCTGGGTCCCCGGATCGTGGGAAATTCCTTTGGTGGCTCAGCGGTTTGCTTCCAGTGGAAACCATGTGGCGGTGATTTGCCTGGGAGCGGTTATCCGAGGCGAGACAACGCACGACCAGCATATCAACCGGGGAGTGAGCCTGGCCATCAGCCAAATCGCTCTGGAGACTTCCCTGCCTGTACTGTTTGGCATACTCACCTGCGAGTCGATGGAGCAAGCGATCCATCGTGCTGGAGGACAAGTCGGGAACAAGGGGGCTGATTGTGCCGAAGCCGCGATGCAAATGGTAGGATTGCTGAAGAATATTCCCACCGGATAGAATCTCTCAGGAGTCCCCCATGGCAGGTCGTAGCCGCGCGCGTGAAGTTGCTTTGCAGGCATTGTTTCAAGAAGATTTGAACCCCCAGGAATCTCCCAAATTGCTCAGCCAATTCCTGGCTGCCAGGCTCAAATCCGACCAGCTACGTGATTTCGCCCAGCAACTGGTCATGGGGGTCAAACGAAACCAGGCAGAACTGGACACGTTACTGGAAACCAAGGCTGCGAATTGGAGCCTGCGGCGAATGGCCGCCACCGACCGAAATATCTTACGACTGGGCGCCTATGAAATCCGCCACGCCGACACCCCCAACCCGGTCGCGATCGACGAGGCCATTGAATTGGCCAAACGTTTTGGTTCTGACCAATCCTCTCAATTTGTCAACGGCATCCTGGACAAACTGTTATGAGTTTATTCGATAAATTTCGTCATGGTCTGACCAAGACCGCCAATTTACTTAAGACGGACGTCCGTGACCTGTTCAAATCAGAAGGGCGTCTGGTGGATGACGCTTTCCTCGACGAGATGCGGGCCATTCTGTTCAAAACCGACATGGGCTACGAGTCCGTTGAAAAGATCGTCGACGAGGTCTCAGACAAGATGCGCGGCCGGGTGGTCACGATCGAGGAAGTGATGGCCACTTGGAAATTGAAACTGGGCCAGCTCATGGCACAGGACAAGGCTCCGATTACTTTCGCCGAGTCGGGCCCCACCATTATTATGGTTTGTGGGGTCAATGGAGCGGGAAAAACGACTTCGATTGCTAAACTGGCTCACTTGCTGCGTAGCGAAGGCCGCCAGGTCGTCTTGGGCGCGGGCGATACTTTCCGGGCCGCGGCCGTCGAGCAACTCGCCATTTGGGCCAAACGATTGGGAGTGGAGATTGTCACCGGGGAGCAGGGGGCCCACCCAGCTTCGGTTGCCTACCGGGCCGTCGAGCAGTGCCTGGCCACCGGCGCCGATGTCTGCATTATCGACACGGCGGGTCGCCTGCAAACTCAAAAGAACCTGATGGCTGAGCTGACCAAGATACAGACTGCGATTCGCAAGCAAATCCCCACCGCCCCGCACGAGGTGCTGCTGGTACTGGACGCCACTACGGGCCAGAATGGTCTCAGCCAGGCGGCAAAATTTACCGAAGTGGTCGATTGTACCGGCATTGTGCTGGCCAAACTCGATGGCACGGCCAAGGGGGGCATCGTCGTAGCCATCCG
>JAJRWS010000376.1 GCA_024276705.1 Planctomycetota bacterium
GTCAAGTTCTTCCTGATCGTAAATCGGCTCCAGCGCCATCGCATCCAGATCCTTCAACCGCTTGTAGTTTCGCGTATAAATCGGGCGCGTCAACGGGATCGTAATGTCTTTATCCAGTTTGCGTTGCACAGGCTCGATCCGGAATCTCCGGCAAATCCTTATCGTAAGAAACAACCGATTTGTTCATATGTCGTGATTCCCGTTTCTATCTTCTTTTGGCAATGCACCGATTAACTTTTCAGCAAGTGACAGAAATTCTTCTGCCCGATCAATCTGTTCCTGGGCCTCGTCGAAATTCACAGCCTGTCGTTCACCATAGTCACCACTGTGCCGCACTTCTTGCGCTTCAATGAGGTACCGGTGAAATTCTACAGGCACTCTCTTCCGGTGGGCAAATTCGCGCCCAAAAGCGCCAATAACTGCCGAATGCCTCGAAAAGGATAATCCATCGCCTTCCAAAAAAGCCTCGGCAATATAAAACATTGCGTAATAAGCTCTGGAAGCCGCATAGCCTGGATAGTCACCCTTCATCAACCACCTGGCCGCTTCGAGACTGTCACGTGCTTGAAGTAAAAGCTCTTTTTGTTCGTCCATCATACCGGCACGCCTTCTTTGCGGATATTCCGAAGCAACGGCCCGTTCTTATGTTCATAGCGATGGCGATCCATGAACACACAACTGATCACCACATCGTGTTCCAAGCTGACGTCCGCAACAATCTCCCCAGTTCTTCCAATTTCTTCACCGGCCTGAACTACCCCATTAAGCACCACCAGCACGTCAATGTCCGAATCCGGTTCTGCATCACCACGCGCCCGCGACCCGAATAATACCAGATGAGCAAGCCGATCTCCATAGAGCACTTCAAACCGCCTGCGCAATTCCTTCAAAACGTCCTGAATTCTTGTATCCATTGGCCTTCCTCCAAAGCAAACAACGAGCAAGGGGAGAAGTCACACCGTCACCGTAAACGCCTGCGATGTATCGTTCCCGAAAATATCCACCACCTTCACCAGCACCCGGTATTCACCGGGTGCTTCATACGTATGCGCATCAGTGCTCAACGCCAACGACCGATCCTTCCGCGTGCGATACGTCACCCAGCCCTGCATAAACGTATCGTTTTGAAAATCCCAGTCTACTGCCCAATAGTCGATATAATCGGGTGATTCCCACCCATTCTATTTGGAAAAGGATATAAGTGGTTGAGAAAGCTTGACAAAGGTCGTTTTTCCCTTCTGTGTTGTAAGTACCTGTGCAAACGGAGGGAAAACGATGGCTCTGTCTGTTACTATTCCCATCAGTACCGAGGTGATCGAAAACAACCCGGACTGTACGATTGAGGGGCAGTATGAAAAAGGCCGGGTCGTTATCCGGATCGATACGCGACATCAAAATCATCATCAACGTCTGGGTATATCGACGCACACCCCGCTGCACTGGGGCGACGAGTATGAATATGAAGTCCAGGAACTGAGTGGGTTTTCCTGGCCGATTCGGTATGTGGTACAGGCTCGTTGGGGGTATTACCTGGATGGGCAGGGACAGCGGGTCCATTTCACTACCCAGGCCACCGGCATCGATAGCCGGCGCAAGGTGTCGGCGGTGTTGATGCGGGCGGCGGTGCTGGGGGTGGTAATAGCCGGCGCTGGCTATCGCAAGACGAGTTGGTTGTTGGAACAATTGTTTCACGTGGGGGTGTCCAAGTCGGCGTTGCCGCGTTGGGTGGAAGAGGTGGCCGATTCGTTGCCGGAGGGCGATGAGATCATCCGTCGTCTCAACCAGAAGCAGGCGCAACTCAAGAAACGCAGCGAAACCGTCACGACGCCCTGGTATAAGAAGAAGCTGGAAGCGTTGGCCAAGAGTCTGTGGGAGAACCGGTATTTGCTGTTCAAAGCCGACGAACGGTTGAGTGACGAGGAACGAGAGCAACTGACCCAGATCCTGGGAGCCGACGAGAAAGTGGGCACGTTGCGCGCCTTTCTCGGGGGCGTCTGGCCTATCTTCGAAGACAGCCAAGACAAGCAGGAAGCCCGAGACGCCCTCGACGCGTTGAAGCAACAGCCCATCGATCGGAAACACCGAGAGCCTTTTGAGAAAGTCGTCGCCTTTCTGGAAAAGCATTTCGACTGGATGACCACCTTTCTTCAGCATCAGAAGGTAAAACGTAATTCGCTGGCGGAAACGGGCATGCGTACGCTGCGACGCCTCGAAGTGGATCACGACGGCTTCCGCTCCGAGAAGGGATTAGACAACATGATACGCATCTATCAGGCCGTCCAATATCTGGGATGGAGCGTCCATCATCCGCCCCCAGATTTGTTAGATTCCACGTAGTACAGGTGGGACACACCCCATAATCGGCAAAAGCATCGATTCCATTCGCCAGAAATCGATCCCGAAGCCGCTGCCTGTGACCGTGATAATCAGGAGCTTTCATAACCCTTCACTTCGGCAACTCCCTGACTCCGTCGATGTATTCCGGCCAGAACTCGCGCAGCCCGCCGTGGCCGCTCACCACGCGCAGCTCCGGGTACTTGCGCGCGTAGTACACCACCTGGATGGCGCTGCGGTACTCCGGCGATCCGTCGTGCAAAAACACCGGCACGCCAAAGCGGATCGCCTCCCGGGCGATCCGGTCCATGCTCGGGTTGGCCAGCGACACCCCCTGGCAGATGGAGACGAATTTCAGGCCGTAGAATCCCAGCTCGCCGATAGCCCGTTCGATCA
>JAJRWS010000018.1 GCA_024276705.1 Planctomycetota bacterium
GCCGACCCTGGCGGAAATCGCCGGTACTAAAGTCTCGGAGCCATGCGATGGCATCAGTTTTTCGCCTTTATTGCGAGGTCAAGAACTCGACCGGCAGGCTATCTACTGGCATTTTCCCGGTTATCTGCAGGCCAGCGTGGAAAAAGGCACCTGGCGGACCACGCCATGCGGTGCAATCCGAGCTGGTCAGTGGAAGTTGATCGAGTTTTTTGAAGGTGATCAAATCGAGCTCTATAACCTCCAGGACGATATTGGTGAGACCATGAATTTGGCGGAAAAGCAACCGGACAAAGCAGGCCAGTTGCATGCCCGGCTTCAGGCCTGGCGCAAGGAAGTGCACGCGCCGATGCCGTTGCCGAAACCGGCTGGCGATGGAGGTTGAATAGGGAGGTGGGAGTACTCGTGTCGAATTTCAATCGCAAAAACCTTGGTTCCGCGAGTTTTTTGATAAAAATTAACTTTTTTTCGAGAATATCCGTCCGTATTCGCTGCGTTTAGGCATCTATATCTATAGAGGAATTGACTCGAATGCACACGGATGGAATGCGGACGATCCGGATGAGGGGGCAAGGGAATCATTGCTGGAATGATTTCTACTTCATCCGAGGTCGCTCTGTGTTCCATCCGTGCGTTCTAGGATTTGTAGCGTCCGTATAATCGGCATTTTCCGCATGATGTCGCACCAGCGCTTCGTGCTGGCCTGATGGCCACTGGAACTAGACCTTCTCTATGGCCGGCGTAGCCTATCTTTGGAAGCGGCCACTTGTGTCGATTCCATGGTCAGGTGCTTCATGCCTATTCTGCTTATCATCATCGCTCTTGCGGGACTCGTCTGGGGACTGGTATTGCTGCGCAAAACAGGTCTGATCGGTGGCTGCCTGGTCGTGATGCTTGTCGGGTCATGTTTTGGTTATGCCTATTATCATGCCGATATAAGCGGGTTTTCGGTCACGGCGGACAGGGTGCTATTGTTATTGCTGACGGTTGCCTATCTCGTGCTACGCTGGCAGGGCAAGACCGTACGTCGCCCGCTCAATGCGCAGGATGTTACGCTCTTACTGCTGCTGGCCACGCTGATATTCAGTACCTTTTCCAATTCTTGGCAGCCGAGCATCGTTGCGGCACTGATCGTGTTCAACCTGATGGCCATGGCCCTCTATTGGCTGGCACGCGGCGCGGTGTTGACAGAGAATGCCGTGCTGGGTCTGTTCGCGGCTCTTGCCGGTTTTGGACTGTATCTCGCGGTGACCGCCATTCTGGAGCAGCAACAGCTCCTGACACTGGTCTATCCAAGGTACATCGCGACTTCGACGTTTACCGAATTCCTGGGGCGAGGGCGTGGCCCATTGCTGAATCCGGCAACCAACGGCCTGTTCCTATGTGCTGGTTGGTTTTGTTTGCTCATGTTCTGGCCGCGAACAAATCGGACCGGCAAGCTGCTGCTGATTATTCTGAGCGTGGTCTTTTTGGGAGGGATCGTCTGTACGCTGACTCGTTGTGTCTGGGCGGCAGTTCTGGTCGGTTTGATGATCCTGTTGCTGCCAAACCTGCCCCGGCGCTGGGCTGCCTGGTTTGCCGTGAGTGTCATACTGTTCGGTGGGGTCGTGGTCGCGGCAAAATGGAATGACCTGCAGGCCTTCAAACGCGACAAGGAAGTGACCGTGGAAGAAATGTCCAAGTCCGCCGGCTTAAGGCCCATCTTTGCCGTCATTGCCTGGCACATGTTTCTCGATCGGCCCATCCTGGGCTGTGGGTATGGGCAATACCCGGTCGAGTCGGTCTATTATCTCTCGGACCGTTCGACCAAGCTGCAATTGGAGAAAGCGCGCATTTACGTGCAGCACAATGTCGTGTTGAGCCTGCTGACAGAGACGGGAATGGTAGGCAGCGGCCTGTTTGTGTTGCTCGCCCTGCTCTGGTTCCAGTCCGGGTGGAGCACATGGTCTCATGGCCAGGGGCCATTGGTTTATCGACAATTGGGCTTGCTCATGGTAGCCGTGCTGTCCGTCTACCTCGTGATCGGCATGTTCCAGGATTTAACCATTGCTTGGATGGCCAACCAGTTGATTTTCTTTCTGGCGGGAGTGTCGCGCTGCCTGCGGGGTCACTCGTTTCCGCTACCGGCTCCCGTGCCGGATGGGCGGGTTGTTGCGCAAAGTATCGCGCCGAGAATCACGCCGCCACCAAGAATTTCCCTTCCTGATGGGGCTTCGTGAAGAAGAATCAGGGCAAGGAGAATTCCGTATACAGGTTCCAGGCATGCGACCACACTGGCAAGTTGCGTTTTGATTTCGTACATTCCGCGGATGAAGAGGGTGTGCGCTAACGCGGTGAACACAATTCCGAGTAAAGCCAGTTGACTCAGGTCTGAATAGGATATGTGCAATGTGGTTGAGCCCGCGATCGGGAGCAGGATCAAGCATGCGAAGGCGTTCTGATACCAGGCAACCGTCAGGGCAGGGTAGCTCATTACAAACTTGCGGTTCAGGATGGAGAGAATGGCGAAGGTGCAACCTGAGAGAGTACCCCAAAAGACGCCGAGAGTGAGGTTGTTCGATACATTGAACTCTGGGATGACGAGGACCAGTCCCAGGAAGACGATGGCGGAAATGAGGAGATCAAAAGTTCGAACGCGCTCGTGAAAAAAGAGCGGTTCCAGAAACGTTACAAAGATTGGAAACGTCGAAAAGGTAAGCAGACCGGTCGCGACTGTGGAAATTTGTATCGAGTGATAGAAAGTGATCCAATGGACCACGAGGATGGTTCCCAGCAAAAGAAAACCGGCCAGATCTCTTCCATGTCGGATTCGAATTTCGACGCGCAGCAATAAAACGGCCAGAGTCAAAGCAAGGCTGGCAAAAAGAACTCGACCGAACACAATGAGCGTGGGAGGAAGGTCGAGGGATTTGCCAAACAGGCCCGCCGCTCCGAATAGAAAAACCGCGACGTGGATCGCCAAAAGGTCGTAAAACCGGTTTGTCATCATTGCGTGCGTGCTCGCGAAACATTTCGGGGGTGCCGACACGCTTGCCATTGCGAACTGGCAAGGATTCGCGCGCCTGTTCGGGTTGCATCGAAATTAGGCATTACGGTAAGGTAATACATCTGGTCGTGTTTCAAAACCCAAGGTTACGCGGCCATGCGAGTCATTCGCATCGTTTTTCCGTTGATGCGACTGCATGAATGCCTGGGCCGAATCTGGGAAAAAAGATGTTCGATCCTGACTTCTGCGAAAGACGGTGCCCCATCTGCACCAGGGCCCGGCAAGGAAATCGGTTGGCAAGGTTTCTTCAGGCCATCGAGATGCTGCTCACCTTGGGCGGTTGCCCTTGGGGACGAGCACGCCGGCGGAAATATGGCGTTCGCCCCAATGAACCATTGCCGCACGATCGGGAACCGTTCAAAGCTTCGCGATCTGTCCCAGACTGCTTAAAGAAAGAGGCGCCACCCCTTTGATTCCTCGGAAATGGGAACAGGAGGTGCGTTTAGGAGCGAACGAGGAATAACTTCCCCATTTCAAGTTGGGTATTTTGGCTTCTCTTCGTACTCGTACTCAGCGAAGCGGTACTCGTACTCGACGGCCGTAGGATACTCGCCATGCGACTCGAGTACGAGTACCGC
>JAJRWS010000377.1 GCA_024276705.1 Planctomycetota bacterium
CGACTCCCGTATCGGCCCTGGTCCATTCGGCCACGATGGTGGCGGCGGGGGTCTATCTCGTGGGGCGATTTTATCCGGTTTTCACCCCCGAAGCCCTGTTGGTGATCGCCTACGTGGGTTGTATCACGCTCTTCATGGCAGCCACGATTGCGATCACGGCAACCGACATCAAACGGGTATTGGCTTACTCCACCGTGAGTCAGCTCGGCTACATGATGTTGGCTCTGGGGTTGGGGGGCTGGTTGGCCGGCATGTTCCATTTGCTGACGCATGCCTTTTTCAAAGGCCTGTTGTTCCTCTGCTCCGGCTCAGTGATCCACGCGGTACATACCAACGAGATGACCCAGATGGGCGGTTTGCGCAAGAAAATGCCGATTACCGCCTACACGATGCTGGTGGGTTGTCTGGCGATCATTGGAGCCGGGATTCCCCTTACCGGGATAGGTTTTAGCGGCTTTTATTCCAAGGATGCCATTATCGAGCAGGCTTGGAGCTACGGTCAGTTTAACCCGAAGCATATTCTGCTGAAAATTGCCCCCGTGGCGGCTGCATTCATCACCGCCTTCTACATGTTCCGTCTGTGGTACATGACCTTTGCCGGTAAGCCGCGGGACCAGCATCGTTACGATCATGCCCATGAATCTCCCAGTTCGATGACCGCTCCGCTGGTCTTATTGGCGGTGTTTGCGATCGGGCTTGGCTGGAGTGTCCCATTCAGCGACTTGAGTGTGACGAACCTGTTGGAACAAGCACGGCCCGTGGGAACGCAGGCGACCACGCATGGGCAATTGCTCGGCGGATTGACGATTCCCGATGAACATTTGAGTCACGCGCCCGACATTAAATTTGAGGCCGGCCTGGCGGCATTTTTCACTGCTGCCGGAGGCCTGCTGCTGGCAACGATCATTTATCTCTGGCGACTTTTGGATGCCGATGAGCTCAAGCAAACCTTCAAGCCACTCTATCAGTTTTTGTGGAACAAGTGGTGGTTTGACGAGCTCTATCGGAGTCTTCTGATTAAGCCTGTATTGGTGCTGTCACGTGGAGTCGCTCGTTTCGACCTGGGAGTGATTGACGCGACACTGCATGGCCTGGCAGCGCTTTGCCGGGGGACTTCGCGCGTGGTGGATGGGCTGTTGGACCGGACGGTGGTGGATGGCTCTGTGAACACGATGGCTCGGGGAACTTGGGACTTAGGCCTGTCGTTACGCAAGTTGCAGACAGGTAATTTGCGGCATTATGTCATGCTCATCGTGGTGAGTACGGTCCTCTTATTCGTGGTGATCAGTTACTTGCATGATTTTATGATTTCCGGTTAGACCGTTGCAGTAGCCAACATGGACAGAATATTTCAATGCTTCCAAATTCGATATGCGGTGAACCGCGGACGGCCGGTGGATGAGCCGCCTGCCAGAGGTATGCCACTTGAAAGGTGTTAGCCAGGTCGGCTCCATTCGCCAATTTGGGAACTACGGTATTCATTCAGAACCATCAACCATTCCTCAATAGAACACAAGAACAACGGCAACCATCATGGGTAGTTTTAATCAGCCGGTGGCTTATCTCAGCCTGATTGTCTTTTTGCCAGTCCTGACGGCACTTGCGCTCGCGTTTTTTCCCAAAGGGAAGGACGACGCAATCAAATTCACCACCCTGGGCGTGACCATCGTTGTATTTTTGCTTACGTTGGGGATGCTGCGCGACTGGTTTGGGCTTGATTTCGACAAGGGCCAGGCCGCGATGCAGAATATTTTTGCTTACGGCTGGATTCCTTCTTTCGGAATTCAATACTTCATGGGGCTTGACGGGATCAGTTTCCCGCTGGTCGTGTTGACGGCCTTTATCTGCATGCTGGCGATGGGGGCCAGTTGGCCCATCCAGAAGCATGTGAAGGCGTACTGCATACTATTTCTGCTGCTGGAGACCGGCATGTTGGGGGTCTTCATGGCGCTTGACTTTTTTCTGTTTTATGTGTTCTGGGAAGTCATGTTACTGCCGATGTACTTCCTGATCGGCGTCTGGGGGGGGGAGCGACGCGAGTACGCGGCCATCAAGTTCTTTCTCTACACACTGGTGGGCAGTGTGTTGATGCTGATCGCCATCTTGATGCTTTACTTTAGCAGCGACTTGCGCGAACTCGACGACGCCCAGTTGGTCGCCGCGCATGTGGTGGAGAATTCTCAGGCGGGTACGGCCTGGCGGGGGCAAGTGCCCGATCTGAAAGCCATGCCGAACAGGAAGCAGCACACGTTCAATATTCTGGCATTGCAGCAGATGGGGCAGCACACCGACCTATTTGAAGGTGAAATGCTGTTTGGAAAGAGTCTGAGTTGGTGGGCTTTTGTGCTTTTGTTCATCGGTTTCATCATCAAGGTTCCCAGTGTTCCTTTCCACACCTGGTTGCCCGATGCGCATGTCCAGGCACCGACTCCCATTTCCATGATTCTGGCCGGAGTGCTGCTGAAAATGGGGGGCTACGGCATCATCCGGATTTGCTATCCGATTTGTCCCTCCGCCGGATATGAGTTGGCCTACGTGGTTTGTATCGTCGGAGTGCTGAGCATGGTGTACGGAGCCTTTGCCGCCTTGGCCCAGAAAGACTTCAAACGCATGGTTGCCTACAGTTCGGTGAGCCATATGGGATACGTCGTGCTGGGCCTGGGGGTCTGGAGTGCCATGGCGGACACCGGTTACAACCCCGACTATTGGAAAATGGGCGCCAACGGGGCAATGTATCAGATGATTGCCCATGGGATCAGCTCGGCCGGTATGTTCTTCATGGTCGGAGTCATTTACGAACGCGTGCATCATCGGGACCTGGAGCAGTTCGGTGGGCTATTCGCCAAGATGCCGGTTTACAGCGGGCTGGCCGTCGGCATATTCTTCGCGGGATTGGGCCTGCCCGGTTTGTGCGGGTTCATCGGTGAGGTTCTGGTGGTGCTCTCGGCCTGGGAATATAGCCGCGTGCTGGCAGTGATTTCGGCAGGCGTGGTCATCTTGACCGCCGCCTATATCTTGTGGGCCATCCAACGTGTCTACCTCGGTTCCGAATACAAGGGCCCCCATGCGGAAGCGTTGACTCCCATCACGATGCGCGAATTGCTGATTGCCTCACCGCTGATGGTGATGGCGGTCGTGTTTGGCGTTTACTCGAAAGGCTTGCTCGATTACATGCAGCCTTCGATCGATCAGCAGGTTGAGCAACTGGCACAATGGACTCGCCAGTACGACCAGGAGCATCCTCCTGCTCAGCCATTGGTCGATATCGAAGAGCAAATCGCGGTGTTGAAGTAGCTGTGTGTGAGAGTTGAAAGGTGAGAAGTCCGCGATGCGTGTTGAGTGGTTGGAATTATTAAAGAGTTATCCCTAAATATTGTTTGAGATCCACACGGTGAATTTTCAATCCCTAGTCGACTTGCTGGTAACCGACACGCTTGAGACGAGCCTGCCGCGGTTTCGGCCCGAGCTGCTCCTTTGTGCCTCGATGGTGCTGATGCTGCTGGTGCGCATCGTTCGGGGCGGAGAGAAGGTTCCTTCTTTCCTGCTGGCCATCCTCGGTTCCATGGCGGCGCTATGGAGCGCGCTGCCTGGAGGCGGTATGAGTTCGTGGGCCGAATTGGAACCTTGCCAGTTGTTTACCGGCATGTTGGTCTACGACACGCTCTATGCCTACACCCGGGTATTTCTGCTCACCTTTCTGGTTCTGTTTGTCATCCTGTCGCGACTCACGGGTATTGCCGACCGCGACGAGGGGCAGGATTACTACACCCTGGTATTTGGGGCGACGCTCGGCATGTGCCTCATGGCCTCGGCCAATCATTTAATCGTGGTCTTTTTGGGCATCGAGATGGCCAGTGTGCCCTCCTACGTCTTGGCCGGCATCATCCGAGGCCGGCGGCGCAGCAGTGAAGCGTCACTCAAATATGCCATTTACGGAGCGGGAACTGCCGGAGTGATGCTCTATGGCATCAGCTTGCTAGCCGGCGTTTTGGGGACGGCCCATCTGCCGACGATGGCCCAGCGATTGGGGGCCCAGCGGTTGGCCGCGTTGGAGATCTCTTCGGTGGTCGAAGAGCCTGCCCAAATAACCGAGGTGAAGGTGGAAGCGGAAGAGGAGCAAACGGCGGCGAAGACGGAAGATAGCGATGCGGACGATTCTGGCCATCCGGGTACTCAGGGTCATCCGGGTGCTCGGGGCCATGAGGTTGCCGCGAGCAAAGCCAAGCTGACGCCGATGGTTTTAGCCTTGGGGGGATTGATGCTGGGAGTGGGGCTTGCATTCAAACTGTCGGCGGTTCCCTTTCATTTCTGGTGTCCCGATGTGTTTGAAGGCGCCTCCGCGGAGGTCGATGCGTTCCTCTCCGTCGCCTCCAAGACCGCCGCAATGGTCTTGTTGCTGCGGATTGGGCTGGGGTTAGGCATCCAGCCCGAGGCAAACTCGTTCATGGTTTTGTTGGTGGGCATGGCAGCCGTGGCGACTTGCACCTTCGGCAACCTGGCTGCATATGGACAAACCAACATCAAACGGATGTTGGCCTATTCGACCATTGCCCATGCTGGTTACATGATGATGGCGGTAGCCGCGGCCATTGCCCTGGTGGGAAAAGATCCGGCGCAGATGCGCGTTGCCGTCCAATCGCTCCTGTTGTACGCGAGCATCTACTTCTTCATGAATTTGGGCGCGTTTTCGTTTGTCGCCTTTATGCGGAATGCTTTGGGGAGCGAAGAAATCAAAGATTACGCCGGCTTGATACGCAGTTGTCCCTGGATGACCGTAGCGATGGTGGCGATTTTATTCTCCCTGGTCGGTTTGCCACCACTGGCCGGTTTTATCGGCAAGTTTCGTATTTTTCAGGCCCTGTTCGAGGCGGGCGGGCCATGGATGATGTTTCTGTTGGTGGTAGCCGGCTTGAATACGGCCATCTCGCTGGTCTACTACCTGCGGGTGGCAAAAACCCTGTGCATGGATCCCGAGCCCGAAAATCGCGGTCCCGTATCCCTGGGATTCCTGCCGATGGCCTACACTCTGCTGGTTTCGTTTCCCGTGCTCCTGTTTGGCATCTTGCCCGACTGGCTGGCCGACTGGGCCTACCAGGCAACCGCCCATTTGTTTTAAGGAGAAGCGAGAAGCGAGACATAAGACGAGCGGCAGATGAGAACTTACCAGGTTGTAGACGGCTGGTAATGCTTGACAACCTCGCGGCAGGTAAATTTTCACTTGCCGCTCGCCTAAGACGCGAGTTTGAACCCCTGAGTCCTTTTCCTGAACCTGGGCGTGTGGGGTCCGCCTGGCATCATAAATCATAAATCATTCAAAGTGAAAACGCCAGCTTGTATTTCGCCGCATCGAGAGAACCACGAATGGACACGAATACACACGAATGAGCCAATTTTCGTGAATCTTCGACACGGAGACCGACGATTCC
>JAJRWS010000378.1 GCA_024276705.1 Planctomycetota bacterium
CACCTGACACCTGACACCTGACACCTGACACCCGACACCTGACACCTGACACCCGACACCCTGAACCCTGAATCCTCACATGGCCCTACGTCGTATTGGTCAAATCCTGGTCGACCTCGGTTACATCTCCGACGAACAGCTCGAGCTGTTGGTTGACGAACAGAAGCAGCGGCCCGGGCAATTGTTCGGCCAGATTGCCATGGATATGGGCTTGATCAACGACGATCAGCTTGCCCAAGGGCTGGCCGAGCAGATGTCGCTGCGTACCGTCACGCTGGGCGATCTGACCATCAAGCCCGAAGTGCTTGAACAGGTGACCGAGCCGATGGCGCAGATGTACCGGGTCATCCCGGTCGAGTTTTCCGGCGACACTCTCACCGTGGCGATGTGCGACCCCCAGAACCTGGGGACGCTGGACGAACTGCGCACCTTCCTCGGCTACAACATCCGCGTAGTCGTTGCCACTGAGCCGGCCATCACCGCGGCCCTCGACCGCTACTATGGCGATACGACCGAAAGCGTCGAGAGTCTGGTCAACGACATGGAAAACGATACCGAACTGGCGGCCGCCGCGGAAGCGGCCGCCAGCGGTTCGATCGACCTGACCAGCGTCGAAGCGCTGGCCGATAGCGCCCCAGTCCGCAAATTGCTGAACATGGTGTTGCTGATGGCCATCAAGGATCACGCCAGCGATTTGCATTTTGAACCGTTCGAGGACGAATTCCGCATTCGCATCAAAGCCGACGGCGTGCTGTACGAAATGGTTCCGCCCCCACGGCATCTGGCCTTCGCCATCACCACCCGCATCAAGGTGATGGCCGACCTCGACATCGCCGAACGGCGTTTGCCTCAGGATGGTCGCATCGAGCTGACCGTGGGGGGCCATCCGGTCGACTTGCGAGTCAGCGTACTGCCCACCATGTTTGGTGAAAGCGTCGTCATGCGAGTTCTCGACCGATCGGTCGTCTCCCTCGACCTGGCCAATGTCGGCATGAACGACGTGCTGATGGAAAAATTCCGCGACGTCATCAGCAAGCCCAATGGCATCGTGCTGGTGACCGGGCCGACCGGATCGGGAAAAACCACCACCCTTTACTCCGCCCTGAACGAACTCAACCGGATCGAAGACAAACTGATCACCACCGAGGATCCGGTCGAGTACGACATGGATGGCATCATCCAGGTGCCGATCGACGCATCGATCGGCAACACTTTTGCCCAATGCCTGCGGTCGATCCTGAGGCAAGATCCCGACAAAATCCTGGTCGGGGAAATCCGTGACCTGGAAACGGCCCAAATCGCCGTCCAGGCATCGCTGACCGGGCATATGGTGTTCAGCACCCTGCATACCAACGATGCCCCCAGCACGATCACCCGCATGAAAGACATGGGGATTCCCACATTCCTGATCACCGCCACGGTCGAGGCCATCCTGGCCCAACGACTGGTCCGCAAGGTTTGCATGCAATGCCGCGAAGAGTACACCCCCTCCCGGGAGGTACTCGATGACCTGGAACTCACCTCCGAAGATCTCCGGGGAAAACACTTTTTTCATGGCGCTGGCTGCGAAGCATGCAATAATACAGGTTACAAGGGGCGCGTGGGTCTGTTCGAGCTGATGCTCATGAACAACAAGCTGCGAGACATGATCATGCGTGATGCCTCCACCGACGACCTGCGAGAAGAAGCGCGGGCCGGCGGCATGCTCACCTTGCGCGATGCCGGCATGGCCGCCTGCTACGCGGGCGCCACCACCACGGAGGAAGTCATACGAGAAACCATTGTGGACGCGTAATCAAATGCGGAATTCGGATTGCGGATTGCGGAATGAAGGGAAATGCGGATTGCGAATTGCGGATTGCGAAATGAAACACTGAAACACTGAAACACTGCCCACTATAATCCCATGCCTACTTTTCAATTCGAAGCGATGGATTCGACCGGCGCGGAGATCAAGGATGTGATCGACGCGGCAACCGAAGAAGATGCGCAAGCAACGATTCGGCAGATGGGATACTTCGTCACGAAGATCTCAGTCAAAAAAGCGCGGAAAAAATCGCAGCAGACCGGCACCAGCAAGAAACGAGGCTTTGTTTTTGGCGGGGTCCCCTCGAAAGAACTCAGCGCGTTCACCCGCCAGTTATCGATTCTCCAGGACGCCGGGCTGCCGATTCTGCGCAGCCTGCGGATCATGGCCGACCAGGCCAGGGCGGGCCGTCTGAAGTATTCGCTGGAAGATACCTGCGAAGCGATCGAAGGGGGCGACACGCTCTCGGAGGCGATGGGCAAGAGTCCAAAGTGCTTCAACCGGCTCTATGTCAACATGATCAAGGCGGGCGAAGCGGGCGGGGCCCTGGAAGTGATCCTGCAGCGGCTGGCCGACTTCCAGGAATCGGCCGAGGCACTCAAACGCAAAGTCAAGGGAGCGATGATCTACCCAATCGTCGTCGTCTCGGTGGCGGTCGGCATTTTGACCTTCATCATGATCAAGATCGTCCCTTCGTTTCAGGACATTTTCGCCGATTTTGACTTGGAATTGCCGCTCCTGACCGTCTACCTGATCGCGTTCTCCGAATGGTGCGTCAACTACTGGTACCTGATCCCCGGGATCCCCACCCTCATCTGGCTCACCATCAAGCTGATCCGCAAGTTCAAGGCGGGCCGCTTCGGCTGGGATCAGTTCATCATCAAGGTACCCATTTTCGGGATCCTGATCGAGAAAAACATCATGGCCCGCACCTCCCGAACCCTCGGCACGCTGATCTCCAGCGGCGTACCGATCCTCGAGGCGCTGACCATCACCCGCGAAACGTGCGGCAACGCGGTCTTCGAAAAACTGTATGGCAGGGTCAGCGAACGGATCCGCGAAGGGGATGCGATGGCCTTGCCGATGAAGGAATACTCCCGTCTCAGTTTTCACCCGGTCGCCGCCTTCTTCTGGTTCGCCTTCATCGGCGGCCCCATCGGCCTGTTGATTTACATGCTCAAATACCGCCAGCGGATCGTCGACGACATCGTCGTCAACATGGTCGACGTCGGCGAGGAGACGGGCGAGCTCGACACGATGCTCTACAAGGTGGCCGACACGTACGATGACGAAGTGGCCGTGCTGACCGATGGCCTGACCAAGTTGATGGAACCGCTACTGATTATCTTCCTGGGCGGCGCGGTGGGATTCATCGTCATCGCCCTGTTCGTGCCGCTGGTCGACCTGATCAACGGCCTGACGGGATAATATCTAAATAGGAGCCGAATGATGGCAACCGTGTCGACTGGACATATCGTCTTCGACGACAAGGGCATTCCCCGAATCGACGGGACAACGACCAAGGTCATCGAAGTTGTCCAGGACTATCTGAGTTGGGGCTGGACACCAGACATTATCCACCGGCAATATCCGTATTTATCTTTGGCCCAAATCCACGCTGCGTTTGTTTACTATTACGATAACCAGACAGAACTTGATTTAGAGATCGGGCGGAGAGAGAAATATGCCGAACAGATGGCTTCTCAAGTTTCGGATTCGCCGTTGCGAAAAAAACTGAGGGAGAGCGGGTTGCAAACGTGAATATCGCGTTTTACATGGACGTCCACGTGCCTGGGCCGATCACCGCTGGCCTACGGAAACGAGACGTCGAGGAAGTTGTTTGCAACCCATCAAAGACTGAGGTCAGCCAGTCCAGCGGACGGCCAATCGCATTTGGCCATAACTCATGGGGCGCCTATATCGCGGTCGTCTACGAGGAAGTCGGAAATGACGTCGTTTATCCGGTTACTGCATTCGAGTTGAAGGAAGAATAACGATGGCAAAAAGCACAGCCAAACGTAAGACGCGCGATCGGTATCTCACTTCCGAAGAAGCAGCCAAGTACGACCGTATTCGTGAGCAAGTGGCTGCGGAATTCTCGGAACATATCAAGCCAAGCGTTGGAAGTCCCGCCCTCCATGAGGTAGTTCTTGCATTGAGGGAGGCCCGTACCGCACAAGGCCTTAGCCTTGCGGATGTTCGTGACCGAACGGGAATGGCCAAGTCGGCTTTGAGTCGTATTGAGAATGAGGTGCCCAATTTAACCGTCAAGACACTGGAACGTTATGCGGAGGCCATTGGCAAGAAGATTGTGATCGGCATCGAAGAAGGATAAATATCACGTTAGGGAACAAGAGGCCGTTTTAGGGAATGGGCGTCCAGATCGCCTCACCACGCGTCCGCACCCTCTTGTCATACAAAGTTCGCTCCAGGGATGTTCGATTTTGCTACAATGGGGCCATGCCTGAAATTCCCCGGCTGGCCGAAATCGTCTCACAAAGGGATAATTGAGCATAAACGGGCCAAAAAAGGCATCCGAGCCTCCATTCTGGCCGTTGCGCACGGGATTTGCGTAGTTAAACTAGAGGGATAGGTAACAGGAGAACACCGTTATGCGTTTGTATCAATATGAGAACGTGGCCAATGCGGAATTCGGATTGCGGATTGCGGAATCATTCCAATGCGGAATGCGGAATGCGGAATGCGGAATGCAACCGGTGAGCGTTGCAACCGGGGCTTACCGCAACCCGCCCACTCCAGATTTCAAATTCCGCAATTCCTCCCATTCCGCAATCCGCAATCCGAATTCCGCATTTACTTTGACCGAACTGCTGGTGGTGATCACAATCATCGCGATCCTCAGCAGCCTGATCACCGCCGCCGCGCTCAGCGCGATGAAAAGGGCCAAGCAGGCGCGAATCACGATGGAGATCCAGCAGATTTCCACCGCGTTGGAGAACTTTAAGACTGAGTATAACGCCTATCCACCGAACGGGGTCCAGAACAATGATTATTTCGAGTCCTCGAACGACTTCGTCCGGATGTTCAAGAAGGCCTTTCCGCGCCATCGAGAATCGGAGGCGTTGATTCGTGGCCTGGCAGGCGACACTAAGTATGGTAACCCTGTCCTCCAGGGTGGCATGAATGGGGCCGAGGCGATCTTCTTCTGGCTAGGCGGATTCAGCAAGGATCCCAAATTCCCGATCTCCGGTCCGGGCGGACCTTCCTTTATTTCCGTCAACCCGGAAGACCTGGCAAGCCGCTCACCGACCTTTGAGTTTGACCTGGGACGACTTGGCCCCCGCGATCAGAATGGCTTGTTCAATGGCAGCGGCAGTATCGCCCGTTCGGTGACCTATCTGTCGCCGAATCCCAACGACCCCAAAAACACGAACCGCCAGATTAACCTCTGGCTCTACTTCCCCAAAGGATCGGAGCAACCGTATGGCTACTTCGACACCTCCCGCCATCGGGCCCAGGTGAAAGTAAAAAATGCCTACGTGAACAATTACGATCCGTGGGGCGGCGATACGGGCAACAGCATCTTTATGTACGCCATCAAGGCCCGAAACGAAACCGACCGGAACCGGATCGAATTTGCCAATCAGGGCAAATTCCAGGTTTTGCACTGTGGTCTGGACGACGTCTGGGGTAATGGTGAAATCTTCTATATCGGTACAAAGGGAGCCTCGGCGAAACCCGTCACCCTCTTCCCCGAAGGTCCCTTCATCGGCGACATTGCCGACACGCTCACCAACTTCACCACCGGGACGTTGGAGGACGCACAGGAATGAAATACAAATGCGGAATGCGAATTGCGGATTGCGGATTGCAAAAGGCATGTGCTCCAACCACAGCTTACCGCAATCTGCCTATCACTACGCGCCGTAATTCGCCCATTCCGAATTGCAAATTCCGACTTTCGCATGTGGAACATTCCGCAATCCGAATTCCGAATTCCGAATTTCATCGTCCCGCCTTCACACTCGTGGAGCTGCTGGTCACGATCCTCATCCTGGCGATCCTCAGCACGGTCATCCTCGGCGCATCCCGGGTGGCCATGGAAGGGGCTCGCGCAACTCGGACAAAGACCACCATCACCAAGCTGCACACGCTCTTGATGGAACGGTACGAGTCGTACCAGACGCGGCGGGTGGAAGTACGGCAATCGATACTCAACGAAATCGAAAAAGAATTCCGTAAGGGCAAAATCAATTCCCGCGAGCGAGGCCGGCTACTGGCCGTGGCGCGGCTGAACGCGTTACGCGAATTGATGAAGCTCGAAATGCCAGACCGGTGGAGCGACGTCATCGGCACCGCGGTCCCCAATTCTAATCCTTTAAAGGCCAAGCCTCGAATTCCTCTCGTCCTGCGGACCCTGCCGCCACTGACCGCCGCCTACCGCCGCCGCTACTATGCCATGAGCATGGACGACGGTTCTCAAATCACCCGCGAACGCATACAGACGCATCAGGGCGCGGAGTGCTTCTACCTGTTCATCATCCTGGCGACCGGCGACG
This sequence comes from Planctomycetota bacterium, assembly GCA_024276705.1. Classification (GTDB taxonomy): domain Bacteria; phylum Planctomycetota; class Planctomycetia; order Pirellulales; family Lacipirellulaceae; genus JAJRWS01. The sequence goes on from JAJRWS010000378.1 coordinate 6,328, forward strand.
GCGAGGCCCGAACGCTCTTCAGCCAGCAGGACATCGGCGATGTCGACGGAGACGGCGCACCCGAATTCCTGGACGGTTGGGGCCAGCCGATTGAATTCCTGCGCTGGCCGGCAGGGTTCGTGTCGGACCTGCAAACGGTTGTCCTGGTCGATGGCTCCACCACCCCCAAAAGATTGGCGGGCGACCCGGACGCCGACCACGACCCGTTTGACCCCTTCCGCGTGGACAAAAGAGCTTATCGGCTCGTGCCCCTGATCTATTCCGCGGGCCCCGATGGGGACCTCGACATTGAAGTCGCCCCGGGCAACACCACCAGCCTCGACCCTTACGCACAACTAAAGGATGCGGGAGGGAAGCTGCTCAACCTGCTAGGCACCCAGCGCGACAACGACAACGACGGCGACAATTCCCTCGATAATTTGCACAATCACCTGATGAACAACAAGTAACGAGCCCTGCACACCACAATGACCTACGTAGCGAGACAATGCGAAAGCAGCGAGCGGTCTGGGGGGCTCCATGCGCTGCGAACCGGGGAAAGGGTCAGGGACGCGGCGCCCCGTGCGCTGGATGCCGGGGAAGGGGTCAGAGACAGAGCGCCCCGTGCGCTGGATGCCGGGGAAGGGGTCAGGAACCTTTTTCGGAGTAAGCGAATGCGAGTGGCCACGCCAGCCGACCGAAAAAGGTTTCAGACCCCGCCCTCTTATTGGCTTCATGCCGTCTCGCGTCGAAAAAGGTTCCAGACCCCGCGCTCTTGTTGGTCCCGTCTTGCCGTCTCGCGTCAAAGTGGCAAGGAACGCAACGCCCCATGCACTGGATGCCGGGGAAGGGGTCAGGAACCTTTTTCGGAGCAAGTAGCAACGAGTGGCAATGCTACCTGGCCGAAAAAGGTTCCAGACCCCGCCCTCTTATTGGCTTCATGCCGTGAGCCGAAAAAGGTTTCAGACCCCGCGCTCTTGTTGGCTCCGTCTTACCGACATGCGAATCACTTTCGCGCCGCTCTTACGCTGATCGAACTGCTGGTGGTGATCACGATCCTGGTGACACTGGTCGCCGGGGTCATCCCGCTGGTCTCGCCCAACAACGACGCCCGCAAGATCCGTGAAGCGTCACGCGGCTTGCAAGCCTACATCAACGCCACTCAGGCCGAGGCGGCCCGCACAGGCCGGCCGCACGGTATCGGCTTCGTCGAAAATCCCAGTGGCGACGGCATGGCCCTGGAAGTCTTTCGGATGGAAGTGCCGCCAGCCTTCGCCGGGTTTAGCGAGGCGTCGCGCGTGGAGATCCGACTAGATGGCGGCCTTTATGGCCCCAACGGCAACAAAAAAGGCACGCAGTTCCTGCCCCGATATTTCGATTATCCGCTCTACAATCTGCAATTCGTGCTGGTCGGCGGTAGTGCGGGGCAAATCCCCGATCCTCTCCCGCCACGCATGTTTCGCATTGGCGACCGCATCGACGTGGACGGGAACCAGTTTCTGATCGTTGACGACGATGACCCTAAAACGGCGCCTAACAAGTTGGAAATATTTCCAAACAGTAGCGTACAGTTCCTGGCATCCTCAACACCCCAAATCGTCCAGTGCATCTGGCTAAATAACCACGGCCAGCAGTTGCCTCAACAATTACCCCCAAAGCCTCCTATCACCAAACCGTACCGCATCATCCGCCAACCGGTCACTTCTTCCGCCTCCCCGTTCGTCTTCCCATCCGGAGTCGGTATCGACCTGCAGGGGTCGGTGCAAGAAGGAGGTGCGACCTTGGGCCTGCCAGTTCCCAATTCGTTCGCTACGCCCAGGATGACAACCGGCACGAATCCACAGCCCTTGCCCGATTCGGTCAGTATTATGTTTTCCCCCAACGGGCATGTGAGCAGCTTCCTCCATAACGGCAATCAGATCACCAGTGCGACCCGCATCGTGCTGCTGCTAGGCCGGGCGGAAAATGGCGACTTGGCTTACGAGCCCGATAAGGCGACGAGCAGCGGCGATGTTACATCAGGCGCCTGGACGATGAACTCGAGCGACACCAACGAACAGCTCACTCAGCAACAAACGGTTATCAACTGGCTGAACCTCGACAGCCGGCTGATTGGCATTTCGGTCCGCAGCGGCCGGGTGATCGTCAACGGAGTCGCTTTCGTCGACGCCCGTCTTTTCGGCGGCAAGCCGCCCGCGGACCAAGCCGCCGCCCAGATCGAAGCGGCCCACGACCTGGCCCATTCGATGAAACGAGGAGGGGGAAGATGATGGAAGAATGTTTGATGTTTGATGTGAGATGGATGATCGAAAAAACAAAGCATCGTCAAACGCGTTGCGCACTCCTTACATCAACAATCAAACATCAAACATCAAACATCCCTCACGGTATTTCCCTGATCGAGGTGCTGATCTCGATGTTCGTGCTGCTGTTCGGCCTGATGGGCGCGGCGGCCCTCTTTCCGGTCGGCAACTTCTACGCCCAAAAGGGCGAAAAATTCGACCTCGGCGGGGCCCTGAGCCAGGCGGCGATGGACGATCTGGTGACCCGCGGAATGCTGCGGCCGGAGAAGTGGCTGTATGCACCGGAAAAAGTTAGCGCGACTCCGGCACCGCTGATGCTCACGAATACGGGCCGGTTCAACATACGGCTCCGCTTCGGTTCCTCTGACTGGAAAAAAGAGCACCCGGGGCATGCTTTTGTCTTCGATCCGCTAGGCAGTTCGGCGGGTGCTTTGGTCGACAAAGGGACACCTTGGCTGGTTACGTTTCCGCTCTGGAATAAGCAGCAATCGGGCACCAATTCAAAAACGCCCCAGATGATTCGGGCATGGAGCGATGCCATGCGGGCAGCGGGGGTTGTACCCGGTTCTGACTGGCCCGTCCGCCGCCTGACACTTCTGACTCCAAACCCAAATCCTCCACCGCCATGGATTGCCATGCCTCATCCCGTGGCCGAGACTCTATTCAGCCTCCGCGATGACCTGGTGGTTGAGCAACCGAAGGCAGACGACCATCCGGCCATCCAGCGGTGGGAGGTCGCGGATTTTAACAAACCGCCTACGCCCGACAACCCAGCCGACGACGTGCCCCTCGCCCGCCAATTCCAGGGGAACTACACCTGGCTGGCCACCATCGTGCCGACCAGCACGGCGGCCCTGTCGGGGTTGCAACCGGCCGACCCACTCGGAGGCGATGGAGCCTACGACTACGAAGTTTCAGTCGTCGTCTTCCGCAAGCGGGACATTACCCCTTCGGCCGAGTCGGAACGACTGGTCGATGCGGTCCTTTATCCCGGGGGCGAAATCGAGATGTACCGCCAGGACGGCACCGAAGAGCAGCTCGATGCGGCCTTCCAGGGCATTCGCTCCAGCGACTGGATTGCCGTGATGGGTGTCCACCCGACGACCGGCGTCTTTTTGTTGAAATGGTACCAGATGCTGGCGATGGATCATGTAACGAGTCCGAATGAGAATCAGAACAACACCCCCACCAAAGGACAATTTATCCGTCGAGCCATGCTGGCCGGGCCCGACTGGCCGCTGCCCGGCGCGCTCAATAGTAGCGCCATCAACCTCAAGGTGGCCTTACTCCCGGGGGTAATCAGCGTCGCGACCAAACCAATGAAGATGGAATCCGACTTGTTGTGGAGAATAGAATAAGGGTGTCCGCGAGGGCGGCGGATGAAGCCGACCTGGCAAACGATTGGAGAGATGGCAAAGACCTTGGCAGGCGGCTTATCCGCCTGTCGTTTGTGGGTTCGACACATGGAGAGCTCATGGGCCTGGAACGCCTGAAATTTTAACGCAATTTGTTGGACGAGAGTTTTCGTAAGGTTACGAGGTGACTCCATCAACAAACCACCACTACCCGCGACAGGGGCACTGATCGCAAGGTCGAGGCAATCATGAGTACGATCAACCACAGGCAAGCATTGGGACAGAGCGCCCCATGTACTGCATCCCGGGGAAGGGGTCAGGAACTGTGCGCCGCCCCATGCACTCCGTACCGGGGAAGGGGTCAGGAACCTTTTTCGGAGTTCGCAATCATGAATGGCAACGTCACCTGGCCGAAAAAGGTTTCAGACCCCGCCCTCTTGCGCTCTACGTTTTCCGCTCTCCGCTCTCTTACCGACCCCGCCCGCACAACTCGCGCCTCGCGCCTCGCGCCTCAACGCAACGGCGTCCTGCTCCTTGTCGTTCTCAGCATGCTGGTGCTGTTTCTGATGCTTGGTACGGCGTTCGTCATCTCGGCCAAACAGTCGAGTCAGGCGGCTCGCTCAATGAAACGGGCGTACGAAGCGACCGTCTCGCCGACCCGCCAAGGCGATCTGCTGGAAGAAGTCTTTGGCCAACTGCTGCGCGACACGAACCGCCAGAACTCCTCCCTCCGTTTCCACAGCCTGCTCCGCGATCTGTATGGGAATGACGGGTTCGTGGCTCAGGTCGATCCCACCCAGATTCAGTGGGCCGACTCGGCAATCCCTCCAGCTACGCCCAAGGGAGTCACCAATGGCCAGTTCCTGCAACTCGGCGCTTTTTCGGTTCCAATCCGCTGGAACGATGGCACGCCACCGGCCAACCGCCCACTCAGTACGACCAGCGGCCAGTACAATGGCATGTTGCTGACCGTCCTGGAAGGCCCCGGCCGCGGCGCCAGCACGCGCATCGTGGGCTACTTTGGCGACTCGGGCAACTCGCGTCGTTTTATCGTCATGGCATTCAAACAGGCCGGTGGGAGTTCGCTACCGGACCAGGTCAACCTGCCCGCATTGTTCACCAATTCGGCCGGCAACGGCGTGCTGATCGCCGTCAACGGACGGCCTCTGAACGGCTCGGGCGTTGGCTACAACCCGGTTCCCAACCCGGCC
>JAJRWS010000379.1 GCA_024276705.1 Planctomycetota bacterium
CCGTCTGTTCTCTGGCCGTGGGATCCGTAGAATGCATGGATTGGGCTATGGAAGATTCTATCGACCCCCTGGCCGCGGGACAATGCAAAGGGACACAGCGAACAGGGGTGGGGCAGGAAAGAGATGATGATTGCACGGAATGGGAGAGCGTGGCTTACTGAGAGGTTTACACCAGCTCGCGGCAGCGTTAAACCGCACGAAATCGACAAGATAAGGATGGCTCCGTTGCTTAGGCACACGATGAATCGTTTCATGCTGGTTGTTGGCTTGTGCACCCTCCTGGCCGGGTTGAATACCAGGACCTGGGGACAACCCGGGAATTTCGATGGCCCGGTTACGGCCGAACAAGTGCGAGCCGCCATTGAGGGAGGCAAGAAATTCTTGCTGGCAGAGCAGCAGCCACGTGGCAACTGGGACGCCTTTGGCCAATACCCGGGCGGCTCGACCGCTCTCTGCACCCTGGCTCTGTTGAATGCGGGCGTGGAACCTTCGCATCCCCAAATCCAGAAGGCGCTGGCCTGGCTGCGCAAGTTGGAATCTCGGAAAACCTACAGCGTGGCCTTGCAAACGATGGCTTTCAGCGTCGCCACGCCTCGTCAGGACGCGGTAAGAATCCAGGAAAACGTCCGCTGGTTGGAAAAGCAGCAAATCACTCGGGGCGACCGTTCGGGCGCATGGTCGTATCCGGGCCCGGGTGGCGATAACAGCAATTCCCAGTTTGCGGTGCTGGCGCTGCACGAGGCCCAACGTGTGGGTGCCCAGGTCGATCCGGCTACCTGGCGGCGGGCCGCCGAGTATTGGCACAGGTGCCAGCTCCCGAACGGATCGTGGAATTATCAACCGGGTCGTCCGGGATCGGGCAGCATGACCTGTGCCGGGATCGCGGCAACCGTCATCTGTCGGGGCAAGGTCATGCCCGCCGACGCGCGGGTCCAGGATGGCCAGGTCCGCTGCTGCTTGCCTCAGGAAAACGACGACTCCCTCCAGCGCGCGTTGGCCTGGCTGGGACGCGCCTTTTCGGTTCGGCGCAATCCGGGCACTCGTGGACTGAGCCAGGTTTGGCATTACTACTATCTGTACGGCGTCGAACGCGTAGGCCGGTTGACCGCAAGAAGATTTCTTGGCGAGCACGATTGGTACCGGGAAGGGGCCGAACTGCTGGTCCGCCAGCAGGATGTCTTCACGCACAGTTGGACCGGTAGTGGCCATGCCGAGAACCAGCCGCAAATTACCACGTCGCTGGCCCTGCTGTTTCTTGCCAAAGGCCGCCGGCCGCTGCTGCTCTCGAAATTAAAGCATGGCCCCGGCGGAGATTGGAATCGTCACCGCGAGGACGTGGCCCATTTGACGGCTCACGCCGAGCGGTTGTGGGGCCTCGACCTGACCTGGCAAATTACCGATCCGAGTAACGCGTCGGTAGAGGACCTGCTGCAATCCCCGGTGCTGTTTCTCAGCGGCAGCCAGGCGCCCGAACTGATGGGCCAGGCAGAAAAGATCCGTGGCTATCTCGACCGAGGCGGTTTTTTGTTCGCCGAGGCTTGCTGTACCGAAAGCAGCCGGTTCGAGCAGGCTTTTCGCCAACTGGTTGACCGAATGTTTCCTGAAACAGAGTACCAACTGCGCCGGGTGGGGCCGGAACACCCACTCTGGCGAGTTGAGCAATCGGTCAGCCCCGACTCGCCCTACGCCGGTCGACTCTGGTCCGTGGAGTACGGTTGCCGGACCTGCGTGGTCTTTAGCGAGGCCGATTTGTCCTGTTTTTGGGAATTGTCCACGGGCCGGAGTGGCCGCGGCTTGCCCGACATGGTGGCCCAACGCACTCGCGATGCGATGGCGATCGGCGTGAACGTGCTGGCGTACGCCACCGGCCGCGAACCGAAGGGGAAGGAAGCCTCGTTTGGCAGCGCCGGCAGCGAAATCGATCTCGACGCACTCGGCCCCAGGGGCGTGATCCAGATTGCCAAACTGCAACATGGGGGCGGCTGCAACGACGCCCCAGGCGCACTGGTAAACTTGCTTCGCGCGGCCGCCGGCAGCGAGCTGAAATTGCGCATCCGCACGTCGGAGGTTCCCCTCTATCTCAGCGACAAAAATTTGTTCCACTATCACCTGGCATTCATGCATGGCCGGCATGATTTTCGCTGGACGCCCCTCGAACGGAAGCGGTTGCGTCAATACCTGGAAAATGGCGGGACCCTGTTTGCGGATAGCATTTGTTCGAGCAGGCCTTTTGCCACGGCGTTTCGCCGTGAATTGAAAAGCGCGTTGCCCGATGCATCCCTGGTACCAATCCCGGCCACCCATCCGCTCTTTACCGAAGCAAGTGGTGGCTACGACATCCGCCAGGTGGAACTACGCACCCCGGTCCAGCAACAGCCTGGAACTCCGTTGCGCAGCCGAGTGCAAAAAGTTGCGCCGGAACTGGAAGGGATCGAGTTGGACGGACGCCTGGCGGTGATCTTTTCACCCTATGACATCAGTTGCGCGCTGGAGCAGCACGAAGCACTCCAATGCCGAGGCTACACCCAAAAGGACGCGGCCCGAATCGGCCTCAACGTGCTGATGTACTCGCTGAATCCCGATGCCGGGAAATGAGTGAGCTCAAACCAACATGTACCAGCCAACCAGCATCGGCAGGGCCAACCCACAGAGAATGGTGGCCGGCGACAAGGTGATCCGAGCCGGATTGGCGGCTCCGCAGTGAGAGCAGGTCGATTCGAAGGGACCGACCTGACGGTCGCAGGCACGGCATTGGAAGCATTCCCGTCCGTGGGTCCGTAGCCATCGGCCCCCTTGCCTCACTCCACGTATCGCATGGAGCATCATGGTGCGACCAATAAGACGAATCCTTGAGTCCATGAGCAAAATGTCCTCAGATGTGAATCGACAGTCCGCCTTAGAAGGTGCTTTAAAATACAAATACCCTCACCCTAGCCCTCTCCCACAAGCGGGCGAGGGGACTAGAGGAACCGCTGCACGGCCAATTCTCTGTATTTTTACACACCTTCCCAGGGAACCACGAATGAACACGAATCCGATAGTCCGGGAACACTCGTACTGGGGCAAGACCTGGAACGAACTCAAAGAACGGATGATTTGGAGGCTATTCAAGGATAGCTTACAGAACCTTCACATGCGGGATTGGTCTCTTGGGGCAAGGATCGTTCGAGAAATAACTGTCCGATGTCCCCTCGCCCCTTTGGGGAGAGGGCAGGGTGAGGGGCCTGGAAACATGCCAGTTATTTCTCGAACGATCCTAAGGGCCCACCGACCTGGTCTTGAAAGGTCGTGAGGGCATTGATACGGCGGCAATGACAGGCAACAGAGCTTCGACATGAGCCGGGCGCTGTCCAAATGGGGCCCCACAAAGTGCGAGCGGTGAACATCCGAGGTCATCGTGAGCTGGCACACTTTCGCGCGGTACTGGCCCATTCGATTCGAATTGAGGCCCGTGACTCCGATTGCCGGACAACCCCGATGGGAGATTCTTTTCCAGATGCCCAGAGTACTGTCACGCGGGTTACGAGTGATCAGCATTTTTTCGACCGCCACCGCCGCCTGGCCATACCGGTAACCGGGCACCAAGGCATCGTTGTCGAATGCACCCGAGATCAGGGCGATCTTCAGACCCGGCCGTTCAACCGGCGCGCTACCGGCGAGCGTCAAGCCGCGCAATTGCCCGCCACCCAACCAGTGCGCGGCCGACGATACGACAATGGCACCAAAGCTGTGGCCGCAAAGCATCACCGATTGCGCCGGGCTCATCCGTCGGACCAGGCTAGCCAGGTAATACCCCTGGTACTCGGCATACACTACCTTGATGCGCAAATTGTCCATAATCATCTTGCGAATTCGCAATCCTCGGTAAACTCGCTGGGCCGGCCACGACCAGCAAATCAGCCGTTTTGGCCCGGGACAGCAACGCACCTTATGGTAAACCTGCCAGAACGATTTCAGCGCCCGGGGATAATCGAGGTAATTGCCATGGACATAAAAAAGCGTGGGGATATGGGCTTCCGCCGCCAGTAACGATTCCAGGCTTTCGGTCACAAACCGGTGGCAATGGGCATCGTAGCGCTGAAACCGAATCTTCCCGAAGCCCGCCTCCAGATTGCGACAGCGTGGTGCACAGTGCGTATTGATCACCCAGAACTCGGGGAGTTCATGGCAACCGCTACCATCGGTTCCGCTCAGGTTGCACGGGGCACTGGGGACCAGCGTATTGCAGTAGGCACGAGCTGGCAGGCAGGCCAGCGCGACCATCAGCAAAAAGGCCCGCAGGAGAGTGGCCCAACGTTGAGAGAGTTGCTGGCAACCGGTTGCCATTCGGCCCCAACAGGGACCCACGGTTTGGGGAGGATTCATTGGATTGCCCGTGGCCAGGAGGGGGGGGGAATGGCTCGGAGGGAGGGACCATCGATCGAGCCGGATAACCAGCCGGGAGCATTTGGTCTGATAAAATGTAGACCACGTTGCGAAAAAACAACGTCCTCAAGACGGAAAAAAACAGAGACAAATCACAACCCGGCAGGCATGACCGGCATAATCGCTACGACCCTAGCTAACGCAACGGAAACAGGCCGGCCTTGTCGGCGTTTTCCTTGAGGAGGCGGCGAATGGCCTGCTCCTGATTGGCCAGCGACTGCTCGGCCGCGGCCCGGACCCTCCGGTCGGCAATTCTGTGCGCGAACCAGGGCAGAGCCAATTTGATTTTCTGGGTCAATTTCAGCTCAACTCGCGTCTGGTCGTCGGCCCGGGCCAGGGTGGTGCTCATGGAATACCCCAGCAGGTGCTCGGTTGCCTGCTTAAGCTCCACCTGCGACTGCAGCTTGTCGGGCACTATTTCCACTTGCTGCCCAAGTTCGATCACTTCATGGCCAATGGCATCGCTGAGCGTGCGTACTTTCAACCTGCCTTGCAATTCCAGCTTCCAATCGGGATTGTTCGACAGTGCGCTGCGCAACAAGGCCTGGCCGATTTTTTCTCCTCCCAGTTCGGCATTGCCATCTTCCCACTGCTGCTCGATGAACTCGCTATCCCCCCCCATTGTAACAATTTCCTTGGCCGCGTTGGTGCGAACCATGATCTTGCGGACCTTGGTAAAATCCTCGTCAATGGTAAACGACCGCTCGGCGGCCTGCTCGGTGACGTACTCCCCCCGAAACAGGACTCCTGCAACCAGCGATAACAACAAGGCTCCGATCACAACAGCCAGGATACGCCCCAGGGTAAATTTCGATTTCATGAACAGCCCATGCTGTTGCCGCAATTGTGGCACAGGTAACAGTTGCCATTGCGTACGGTGATCGCACCACAGTTATCACACGACGGAGCATCGACCTGGAAACCGGCAAACTGGTCGCTGCGAGTTGCCGCGGACCGATTATCGCTTTCGATCGTCACCCCGGCCCGCTCCAGCGACTTGCTGCTGTACGCACCATTGGCATGACCGTTGGCAGCGACCGGCGACAGTCCATGGAGGCTGGCAGGTCCTGGATTTGCCGCCTGGCTTCCTCCACCCCTGGCAACCGAGCCCCCCGTGTCGACGGAGCCTTCCGGCTGAATTGCTCGAGCGCCCTCCTGGACAGCTCCGCCCCCCCCAACGGACCCGGCACTCGATGCTCCAGCATCCCCTTCCCCGGGCAATTTTTGTTGACAGGCTTCCTTGTAACCTGGCAAAAAGGTAATACCCAACCAGCGGAAAATATAGTCGATGATGCTCTTGGCAATACGGATGTCAGGGTTCTTGGTGTGGCCCTGAGGCTCGAACCGCATGTGCGAAAACTTCCGTACATAATCCTCCAGCGGGACACCGTATTGCAGGCTCATCGAAACGGAAGTTCCAAAAGCGTCCATCAGGCCACCAATCGTGCTTCCCTCCTTGGCCATGATAATGAACAATTCGCCTGGCCGGCCGTCTTCGTAGAGGCCCACCGTAATGTACCCTTCATGCCCGCACACACTGAACTTGTGCGTGAGCGATTGGCGTGTGTCGGGCAAACGTTCGCGACGTGGCTTGGCCAGGTTCTTTTCTTTCTTTTTATCCGCTTCCGTCGCCGTGTTCAGTGGCTGACTCCCCTTCGAACCGTCTCGATAGATGGCCAGGGCTTTCAGCCCCATTTTCCAGCCATCGGTGAAAGCTTGGGCAATTTCCTCGGGCGTCGTGTCGTGGGGCATGTTGACCGTTTTGCTGATGGCCCCCGAAAGGAAAGGCTGGGCGGCCGCCATCATCGTGATGTGCGCATGCCACGCGATGCTCCGAGTCCCATTCTGAGGCTTGAACGCACAGTCGAAAATCGATAAGTGTTCGGACCGCAGACCACGGGCTCCCTCAATCGTGCCTTCCTGGTCGATGTGGGCCATGATCGACTCAACTTCACCCTCGCCGTAACCGAGTTGAACCAATGCCTGCGGCACCGCCTGGTTGACGATTTTCAGCATTCCTCCCCCGGCCAACTGCTTATACTTCACCAACGCAATTTCCGGCTCGATCCCCGTGGTATCACAGTCCATCATGAAACTGATCGTACCGGTGGGCGCCAAGACCGTGGCCTGGGCGTTGCGGAACCCATGCACGGGCCCAGCGGCAAGAACCTGATCCCATACCTTGTCGGCTGCCTTGCGCAGATACATGGGACAATCGGGTTCGATTTTCTGGACCGCATCACGGTGCATCCCCATGACCCTCAACAGGGGCTCGCGATTCTCTTCGTAGCCGTCAAAAGGCCCCACCGCTTCAGCCAATTCACAACTGGTCAGGTTGGCAGCCCCATGCAACATGGCGGTAATCGTTCCACACACGCCGCGGGCAGCAGCGGAATCGTAGGCCAGGGAGCTGGTCATCAACAGACTGCCAAGATTCGAATAGCCCAGCCCCAGGGGACGGAAACGGTGACTGTTGCGGGCGATATCCCGGGTGGGGTAACTGGCATGGTCGATCAGGATTTCCTGGGCGATAAAAAACAGGCGGCAAGCCTGTTGAAATCTCTCGCAATCGAAAGCCAACCCATCCTGATCCGTCCGCGCATCAACCCCCGTTTGAAGACCATTTTCAGCCTTCGAACGGCGAAATTTCATCAGGTTGATGCTCGCCAGATTACAGGCCGTATCATCAAGAAACATGTACTCCGAACACGGATTGCTGGCATTGATGCGGCCACTATCCGGGCAAGTATGCCAATTGTTGATCGTCGTATCGTACTGAACCCCCGGGTCGCCACAATGCCAGGCGCAACTGGCCATCCGTCGCATCACTTCGCGAGCCGGGTAAGTCGGTCCCGGTTGGCTCGGATCGGTCACCCAGTGCGTTGTCCAGTCAGCATCCTTCTCGACCGCCTGCATGAAATCGTCCGTCACGCGGACCGACAGATTGGCATTCTGAAACATGATCGAACTGTAGGCTTCGCCGTTAAAATTCGCTTCGTACCCCCCTTTCTCAATTAAAACATGCGCTTTTTTCTCTTCCTTCCATTTGCACTCAATGAATTCCAACACATCGGGATGCCATACTTTGAGCGATTGCATTTTAGCCGCGCGACGCGTTTTTCCACCCGATTTCACCACCGCCGCAATCTGATCGTACACTCGCATGAACGACAGCGGCCCACTGGGACGGCCACCTCCGGAAAGCTTTTCTCGGTGTGACCGAAGAGAAGAAAGATCGGTACCGGTACCGGAACCAAACTTAAACAACATGGCTTCGCTACGGGCAAGCTCCATGATGTCTTCCATGTTGTCCGCCACATGCTGGATAAAGCAAGCGGAACCTTGTGGATATTCGTACGGATTTTCAGGTTGTACCACATCGCAGGTCACTGGGTCCCAACGCCAGTTGCACCGGGCTCCTTCGACGCCATACCGATGGTACAAACCTACGTTGAACCAAACCGGCGAATTGAATGCGCCATACTGATGCAGGCAGAGCCAGGTCAAATCACGATAAAAACGTTCCCCATCTGCACGAGAGGCGAAGTAACCATCCTCCAGTCCCCAATCGGCGATGGTTCGAACCACTCGATGCACCAACTGCCGCACACTGTGTTCACGCTGATCGGAGCCGACCTCGCCATAAAAATACTTGCTGCAAATGACATTCGTCGCCAACTGGCTCCACGTGGCCGGAACTTCACAGTTGGTCTGTTCAAATAGAACTTCGCCATTCTCACCCTTGATCGACGCGCTACGGGTCTCCCAGGAGACTGTCTCGAAGGGATCGGCGGCTTCCGCCGGACAAAAGGAAGTATCGATTTTCAAGCGGCCATGAAACCGCCTGGCCCCCGCTTGAGAATCAGGCGCATCCTCCTGCTTTTTCTCGATCTGATTTTTCTGGGCCCCCTTATCCTGGATCCCCTTATCCTGGATCCCCTTATCTTGGGCCAAGGTTTGTGTCCTTCTCGGCGGAGCTAATCCCCTGGGAGGAGCCAATCCCTTTGGGGGAGCCGGGCCCCCTGGTGAAACTGGCCCCTTTGGGGCAGACATCCCCTTTGGGGGATCGGGACCATCCTGCAATACATCCCCATCCTGCAATACATCGACCGCAGAAGGCTTCGAAGCCACCGGGGTAGCAGTGGCTGTCTTCTTGCGCGCACTCTTATCCGAATGAGACGCAAGACCGGAAAGGGGCGCAGGATCAACTAGGGACATTGGGAACCTCCTGTTGGGGTAAGAGGGGCATCCATACCATCTTTTCAATGCAATTCAGTGTACACGAGTACATATCCCTAGCAACCACGATCGGCACTTTGGAATCACCGCCTACACAAGATTTAGGGCCACTGGGGCCAAAACCCGCAAAAATCGGGTGGAAATCTAACAATAACCACTACATATTGTAGGCGATGCCCTTCTGCCTACAATATCCAGTTGTTCGAGGAGTCTGATCTTACACAGATCGATGGGGCCGTCAATCGGATTTCTTGTATTCCCTAAGTAGCTAGCATACAAGGGGTTGTGTCGATCGCTAAAAAATGGCGAAGGGTCCAGCAGGACTTTGCGAGAGCATATTGAAAGCATTTTTCAGGCAATATCTGGCAATTCCGACAAGGTTGTCAGAACTCGAAGAACGGCTGGCCTGGAATCGAAAAATATTTTTCATACCTCAACACAACTGCCGCAAACATCCGAGTAGACCCACCATCTCCATTTTACCCACAGGCCGCGGGCGGTCCAGTTGTTACTCGATTTCCTACCCGCCGAGACCTCAGTGGATCCGCCTCCTGCCCGAAATGCTGGAGGAGATTGTCGATGCCAAAAGCTGGCTTGAGTCCTAAAAAGAGCCCAGCAGGCTTCCCAGCGTGATCACCACAACCGTGGCGCAGGCTGGTACGACTACTGCCACCGCAAAAATGTCGGCGTACGATTTTTGATGCGTCAGGTTCGTAATTGCCAACAGCGTAATCACGGCCCCATTGTGCGGCAGCGTGTCAAAAGCGCCCGCCGCCATCGAGGCAACCCGGTGCAACAACTCCGGCGATATCCCCGCTGCCTCCGCCATCCGCAGGTAGGTCTCTCCCAGCGTGCTCAAGGCGATGCTCATTCCGCCTGAGGCCGAGCCGGTGATCCCCGCCAGCGTGGTGACCGCCACCGCCTCGGAAATCAGCGGATTTCCAGGCGCCAAATTGACTACCAGATCACGCACCACCACAAAAGCCGCCAAGGAAGCAATCACCGCCCCATAGCCAACTTCGGAAGCCGTGTTAAAGATGGGCAGCAAGGAATCCATGGTCCCACGATTCAACGATCTCTTAAGATCTTTCCACCGGTTCCATTGCGTTACGATAAGAGTCACCAGGGCGAGGGTCAGGCCGCAGAGAATGGACCAGATCCCCACCACCGACTTGAGTGCCGTCTCGCCATACTTCGCTTCCGCCAAGTAGGAGGTATCCCAACGGGGAATTAGAAATGCGCTAAAGACCAAATTCCCAACGATGACGATCACGATGGGAGTCAACGCCAGCCAGAATGTCGGCAACCCACGCCCAGCCTCGGCGCAGGCCGACTCATCCAAGTGCTTCCCATACCCTTCGCCCGCCCGCATCGCCCGACGCGATCGGGTGTTCAACCACAACATGCCGCCGCCCAGCATGATCGCCCCACCGATCATTCCCAAGATCGGAGCCGCAAAGGGAGTCGTGCCAAAGAAGGGCATCGGGATAGCATTTTGGATTGCCGGTGTGCCCGGCAGGGCGGTCATAGTAAAGGTGAACGATCCGAGGGCAATCGCAGCGGGGATGAACCGTTTGGGAACACCCGACTCCTGAAACAGGGATGCCGCAATCGGAAAGACGGCGAAGGCGACGACGAACAGCGACACCCCACCGTAAGTGAGAATGGCACAGGCGAAAACAATGGCCAGAATGGCCCGTCGTCCCCCTACCCGGCGGACAATCAGGGCTGAAATCGCCCGGGCCGATCCCGAATCGTCCATCAACCGGCCAAAGATGGCTCCCAACAGAAACAGGGGAAAGTACCTCACCAGGTACCCTCCCAGGCTTTCCATGTAAATCTGGGTATAGGTGGCCAAAAGGGGTCCATTTCCCCCCAGCAGCACCGCCAGCATCGACATCAAGGGGGCAAGAATCAACACGTTGATGCCCCGGTAAGCCAACATCATTAGCAGAGCGAGTGAAAGGATAATTCCCAGAACGCCGAGCATACTTCTCTCCCCTATAGCCGATCGAGCGCGTCGGTACCGCGCGACTTCCGGTTCAATCTTGCCCTCGGTGCCTCACCGTCGTCGTTTGTCGGTGGCGTAGGAACGGTAATACCTGTACCTACGTGGCTGTCGCATTTCTATCGATCAACCTGGTGTGGTCTGTCAAAGCTCAATAGGAGAGTGTGGCACGTCGTGAGAGATTCCGGCGATGGGCGTGGTTGATTCACGCATAGTCCACGCCCTTCGCCAGGGGGTCCAGCCCTATTCGCCTTCCATCATCTCTTGCCCTGGCTCCAGGGACGTGCCACACAGAACCAAAAGGC
>JAJRWS010000380.1 GCA_024276705.1 Planctomycetota bacterium
GGGGGCCCGCAGATGACGCAGATTGACGCAGATGATTCAATGCCACGTGACCGATGCGCATAAGTCTCCCGGCCTCATTTCGCTTGCCTTTGGATATGCCATTAACGTAGCACCGAATCTACGGCCTGTGAACGATTACATAGACACGAATCCGATTCGTGGTTTTCAATGATTTCAATTCGGGTAAAATACGTGCGTTCTCCTGTGATAGCAGCGTCTATACGGTGCACTCTTGTTTCCACTCTCCTTTAAGGATCGAAAACCATGACCAAAAATGTTACACTATTTTTCTTGCTATCCCGGTCTCTTTTTCTAGTCCTGGCCAGTACCATGTCTGGTAATGCGAAACATACAGCGAATGCCGAAGATCTGCTGGTTTTCATCTCGGCCTTCGCGGCTGGCGATGAAGGGGCGATTCACGCCTGCCGATTGGATACCGATACGGGCCAGCTGGAACCGATGCATCGAACGACTGATGTCGAGCACCCTTTTTTCCTGGCCATATCGCCAGACCAGAGATCTCTCTATTCAATCCATGCGCCGACCTTTGGTGGCAAAGAGCCCGAACAAATCGCCGCGTATGAAATCGAAGGCCGCACGGGTCGGCTGAAATTGCTGAATCGTCAGTCAACCTTAGGCATGGCCAGTTGCTATCTGGATGTCGACGCCACGGGCAAAGTGGTCCTGGTTGCCAATTATGCCACGGGCAGCGTGGCGTCGTTGCCCATACGCAGTGACGGCTCACTCGATAAGGCAACATCGTTCCTGCAACATACCGGTTCCAGCGTCAATCCCGCCCGCCAAAAAGAACCTCACGCGCACTCGATCGTCATCAGCCCTGACAACCGCTATGCCTATGCGGCCGATTTAGGGATCGACCAGATCCTGGGCTATCGCCTGGACCCGACCACCGCGAAGCTGGCCCCCAACCGGCAGCCAAACGTCCGCACGTCCCCCGGCGCCGGACCGCGCCATTTGACGTTCCATCCCAATGGCCAGTACCTCTATGTCATTCATGAACTCGAGAACGCGGTCACTCGATTCGATTGGATTGCAAAATCAGGAATGCTGATCGAAAAAGAGACCATCTCGACCCTGCCTGCAGACTGGAGTGGTACCAGCCATTGTGCCGATCTGAAAATCACCCCAAACGGCCGATTCCTGTACGGCACGAATCGCGGGCACGACAGCATCGCCGCGTACGCCATTGGCAATAATGGCCATCTGACGCGGATCGGCATAGAGCCGAGCCTTGGCGCAGGGCCGCAGAATCTGGCGATCACGCCCGATGGCAAGCTACTTCTCTGTGCGAACATGCCTGGCAACAACGTCGCCCTGTTTACGATCGACCCCGCCACGGGCCGCCTGAAGCCGGCCGGCAAATCGCTTGCCATGCCGAAACCCTCCTGCATCATGCTGCTACCGTAATGGCTAACGCCGTTCCAGCGATTGGAGCGATCGAATCACGCCGGTGGTAAAATCTTCTTCGGCCTGCGGAGTGAAGACGGAAACATTCGGTTCGTAACCACCTTCCGAAAATGCCTTCCTGGTCGGCATGTACAACAGGGAGCCGCCGGTCAACCCGAAGTAAAACGTGTTCGGAAAGGGAGAAGAATTCCGTACGTTCAAGGCAATCTCGCTGAAAAGCTCCAGGGGTGCCGCCCAGATGACCGTGTCATGGTTGATGGCCAGAAATCGGACCGGTACGCACACCAGTTCGGTTCCGTCCGGATCTTTTTTTGCGTAATCCGCGAGTTCCTTCAGCCAGCCCAGCTCCGCCCTGCGCGGCGTTTCGATCACGGTCTCCCCCTGTGAAAATACAACTGCGTCGGTCGTACGCTGGATGGAATCATTCGCCGCCAGAATTTTATCGCCCAGCAGGGCTTCGAACTCGTCCATATGGCTGCTGGCAAAATCGGCCCGCACGCTATAGACGGGAGCCACATTGCCTTCGGCACCATTGATCAGCAGCATGGGAGCGCCAACTTTACGTTCAACGTACTCGGCGATGATTCCCGGCACGTCGCCGCTGATCAACGTGTTCCTGCCACCCAACACGGTTCCATGAATGGCATAATTCGCCACCAGCCCAATCAATGACCCATCAAGCCGCTCCAGTCGGATCAAGCCAATTTGGCGGTCTACAGGCCCATCAGGATTCTCACCCAAAACAATTTTCCCTTCCGCGTTGGCACCGCGTCGGTTAATATTTGCCCGCGATTCGCCCGTGCCAATGCCCAGGCGGGCCGGCTCCAGCCGCGATTGGGCCTCCACAATCCCCTCGATCAAAACCTTCTTGACCCAATTCCAATGAGCCACATCATGCTCCATGGAAAAACGATCGCCAAGTGTTTTTGCAAAGAGCTGGCCAAGATCTTGCGGCCCGAGATGGGGGGCCGCATGCGTGTGGGTGGCCGACCACCAGATTTGCTCCGGTCTGATGCCGGTCATTCGCATCAACTCCTGGCAGAATGCATCGTGATAGGAGGGCGATACGGTACAGACATCAGTCGAGACGAGGAAAAATTGCCTTGTCCCATCGTCCATTGCAACGATTCGGTGATAAATCCTATCGTGGACACCGCTCGATTTTCTTGGCCCGTAGCCATGCAGCCACTGGGGAGTGTCGGGCGTGATGTCCACTTTCACACAGGCCGCCCGAAAGATCCTGCCAGGCTCGTTGGCAGGCACCGGCCAGGCGCCTAACGCAAACGCCAGGACGACGCTCAACTGGAGGGTTCTTGCTGCCATTCGGATACTCCTCATTGTCTCGTAAATGGTCTGTGATGGCTTGCCACAAAAAAATCATGTCCTCGGGCTGCCTGGAAGGGAAGTCCCTACCAGATAAAGATTAAAATAATTTGTCAATTCCGCTTGCAACATAGTCGATCACATATTAGGATATAAAGAGATCGCGATATCTTATTTTCTAGACATTGCATATTGCGGAATTCAGGGAGTCCGATGAACAACTCGCGTGCGGAAAAGCAGGCTGGAACTCCGGTCGACCTCGACGAGGCCCAAGCGACCGGGGCGGCGGAAGTGCTGAAGGCGATCGCACACCCGCAGCGCCTGCGAATTCTTTGCTTGCTCTCGTCGCACGAGGAAAATGTGAAGAATATTGCCAGTTCCATGCACATCTCTTCTTCGATTGTCTCCCAGCAATTGCGCATCCTCCGCGCCGCGAACCTGGTTTCCGCCAGCACGCGCAGTGGTCATGCGTATTACGAGATCATTGAACCGCACTTATTCCGCATGCTCAATTGTATCGAGAGTTGCATTAAAGACCGAAATACACGAGGCGAACGATGACACTTTGCAGACGTGATTTCATCAAAATTGGGGCCGGTGCTTCGGGTGTTGCCGCCCTGGGGTCGGGACTCACGACCGATTGGTGGGGGCTTGATGGCCACCATCCCTACGACCCTCAGACGGAAGGCGACCAGATCGTACCCACGTTTTGCGAGCTCTGCTTTTGGAAGTGCGGCGTCCTGGCGCATGTCAAAAACGGACGTGTTACCAAGATTGAAGGAAACCCGAAACATCCTTTGTCGCGTGGCCGTCTGTGCCCTCGCGGCACGGGCGGGATTGGCTTACTCTACGACCCCGATCGGCTGAAAAAGCCGTTGATCCGTACCGGCAAGCGCGGCGCACAGGAATTCAAGGAAGCCTCCTGGGAGGCGGCATTGGACTATATCGCGGAGAAAATGGTAGCGCTCCGCGACAAACATGGTCCCGAGGCCCTCGCCCTGTTCAGCCATGGGTTTGGCGGCTCCTGGTTCAAGCATCTGGTCCAAGCGTATGGCACCAACAACATTGCCGCCCCTTCCTACGCTCAGTGCCGGGGGCCCAGGGAAGTGGGCTATTTCCTGACCTTTGGCAACGGAGTGGGTTCGCCCGAATCGATCGATCTGGAAAATGCCCGCTGCATCACCCTGATTGGCAGCCATCTGGGCGAAAACATGCACAATACGCAAGTGCAAGAGTTCGCCGACGCCTTGGGTAGCGGAGCACAATTGGTGGTCGTGGATCCCCGATTTTCGACCGCGGCAGGAAAGGCACGTTACTGGCTGCCAATCAAACCGGGTACCGACATGGCGCTCCTGCTGGCCTGGATGCACGTGATGATCAAGGAAAACCGCTAC
>JAJRWS010000381.1 GCA_024276705.1 Planctomycetota bacterium
CTGGACCCAGTATGTGCCCTCGATTTCAACTGGATGGATCCGTTTGACCGATCAGCTTCCTTCTCTTTTCCCGTTGGACCCCAGGCAGAGTGGCGCGGGCGATGCCAGGCGTCGTCTGGAGGACATCTTGAAGGAAGATAAGATCCTCCACGCCGAGATGCTCGGCGAACGGGATACGCATCGGGTCCGGATTGTTACCGAAACCGCAAGAGGTGCCATCACCACGTATCGGTTCTCGGCAAATGCCCGCTTTCTGCCAACCCGCTTCCATACCCGGTGGGAGGACGGAAGTTTGCTGCAGCTTGTGGACATCGAATATAAGACGGTCCTGGCTGGCAATGCCCTGTTTCCGAAACGGATTACACGGCGTTTCTACGACCGTGGCAAGGCCGTGCTCCCCGACACCAAAAGCTGGCGGCAAGAGATGGTGAGGGAAGTCGTTGGCCCCATCCAATTCAATACGCCCATCGACGATGCCGAGGATCTTGTCCAGGAAGTCTTCTTAGCCATCTCGCGTTCGTTCGAGCGTTACCAGCCGTTGACCGGTAGCGCCAGCTTCCGGAAATGGCTGGGAACGATTACTACCAACAGATTACGCGATTACTGGCGAAAGCATCAAGCCTTGCCCTTGGCAACCGGTGGAACGACCTGGCATAAGCTGGTGCAATCTTTCGAGGACAAGCTGGCGGATGGCAGTATCTCGACCGTGCATACGGTTTGCGAGCCGGACGGCTTGTGGAAAGAAATCGTCTACGCTCTACGCGCCGAAGTCTCATTGCGCGACTGGGGCATTTTTGAACACGTGGTTCTGGAAGAGAAGGCTCCAGCGGATGTCGCGAAGGAATTCAAGGTAACCATCAATGTGGTCTATCTCGTCCAGTCTCGGCTATTGCGAAGAATTCGAGAGCTGCTGGATACCGATACCAGTCACGTACCGTCCAAGTTGCGAATGGAATAATATCGGCAGCTTGCCATGTCCGCCCAACCGAAAAATGACCCACCGCCACAATGCCCCGGGCGTGAAACGCTTTCGCTTTTTCTTTTCGGGCGTCTTGAGAACGATCGTTTGGAAGCGGTCGGCGCACATCTGGCGGATTGCCCAGTTTGCCAGGAACATATCGGGCAGCTCGACAGCGAACTGCGGAAAAGCGATGGGAACGTATGCGTGTGAAATGGCACGACAAGCCGCACTCGGCCTCGACCATGCCCACCGCCATGGGGTTCTGCATCGGGACGTGAAGCCGAGCAACCTGTTGCTCTCAACTCAAGGCCAGGTGAAGGTGATGGATTTGGGGCTGGCCATTTTCCAGGAAGACCTGGCGTCTCCCAAACCGTTCTTTTCGAGCGAGTCCCTGGTAGGGACCGCCGATTACTTGGCGCCCGAACTTTGGAGCGGCGCCACGGAGATCGGCGTGGAATCGGATGTCTACAGTCTGGGCTGCACGCTTTTCAAGCTTTTGGTGGGCCACGCTCCCTATTCGGATCGAGACGCCAAAAGCAAAAAGAAAGCCCATTTGGCCGCTCCCTTGCCCTCGGTATGCGGGGAAAGCCCCACCATCCCCGCGGAATTGGACGCGCTCGTACGGCGCATGCTGGCCAAGAAGCCTGGGGATCGCTTTCGGCGTATCGCCGAGGTGGCGATCGCCCTGGAACCGTTCGCGGCGGAAGCCGACTTGAGAGAGTTGGCGCGGAAGGCGCACGGCGAACATTCCGACACCCAACCGATGGCCGGGGACCGCACGCGACTGACTCAAATCGTACATTCGCTCAAGTGGCAAGTGTCGCGTCGCATGCCGAGACCCATTTTTCTCCTTTTACTGCTCCTTCTTCCTGTCGTTCTCGCGGCTAGCGCCTGGTGGTCCCTGCGAGGCCCCGAAGGGCCGAAGGTACTGATCGCCGGAGACGCGGGGAATTTTTTTTGGAACTACGACCCTTCGAAGA
Source organism: Planctomycetota bacterium (assembly GCA_024276705.1). Taxonomy (GTDB): domain Bacteria; phylum Planctomycetota; class Planctomycetia; order Pirellulales; family Lacipirellulaceae; genus JAJRWS01. Next base: position 1,942 of record JAJRWS010000381.1, read on the forward strand.
CGCTCCTTCACATAGAATCGCCGCATACCTCCTTGATCTCGGTGGGCAGCACGACCCGCGACCGGGGAGTCCTGGAGACCCGCATCATCCCGGTCATGGGACAACCCGCCGCGGGCGTTTTTTACCAGTACCGGGAACACTGGGCCCATGGAACATGGATCCAGCGAGTTGAGATGCTCGGCATTCGGCCTCAGGCTTCCGGAACGGGGCATGAAATCTACCAGGGAACAGGCACGAAAACCGACCTGAACAACGGATATCTAACGTGGACCTTCGAGGAGCACGCTCAGGGGGAATTCAAGATGGATGAAAAACGCAAACGCGTGGATCTCAAGTTGAATTTCGTGGAGGGAAAACTTCAGTCGGTGTGGTGCGACGATAAACAAATCCGCCTGGATGGCCAGGCCGCTCCCAGCCCGGACCAAACCGGCAGGCCGATCGGCCCTCAACCAAGAGGGCACGACCAACTTCTGGCGAACCCGGTTCCTGGAATGAGACGTAAACCGCTGGAAATCCTTTTCTTTGGCAACCTTGGGAACAGACGGCCGATCCAGGCCATGGGCACCGGGCGTAACGATGCCAATCATACCAGAACCATTGTTCCGGTATTTCAGGCCTGGCTGTTGCCCCGCGATCGGAGACGCTACCGCAGGTCGGCACACAAGCGGTATCAACATGCCGCGTCTCTTCGGAATCGGTTGCAGACTTTCAGCGAAGAAATGAAATAGACCAGCTGATAGGGAAATGCCCAGTCATGAAAGAGGTGGGTATGCCCTGAAGCGTTGATATCGTGCCAATCACCTTGCCTTCTTCCCGTCCTTTTTCCAAGCTTAGCAGCTAAACGCTGCCCACGCTTTATTAGTCCGATGCGTGTAGAGCGTCCATTAGTCAATTAACCGCACTTTGGTTGATGCGATTCTCAAGGTCGGACAGTGTCCCAAGAATATCATCAAAGCTGGCAGGCTCTGTCAGATACATGTCTCGCATCGCCTGGTAGTCACGTCGCAGTGCAGGCTGACGTTCTGCTGGTGGGACCAGACGAAAGCTGCCTGGTTTAGCTTTCTCGTAACTCGCCCAGGTACTGCCGAAGAAACGACTCTTCCATGCTACGACTCGATTGCGAAGTTCGTGCTGATCGATGGCTGCATTTGCCTCGGGATGCTGTGCCAGCGAGGCCGTATCCGCATAATGTCTGGAGAACCTTTCCGGAGTTACCTTGCCTGCAGGTCGGTGGTATTCCGAGTGAAGAATCGTGGCTTTTTCCCAAAAGCTTCGCTCGATTTCCAAGGCAACAACTTCGCATTGCCAATCCAGAAATACATCGGTAAATACATCGGCGATCCAAGGCCGGATCGGGTGACGACCGATCGGTTGCTGGTCGGTGAGAGACCCGAACTCCATCTTCACCGAGCGTTTGAGATATTCGAACCCGTTCGGTTGCAATGACGGATAGTGAAACAGCAACACCGGAGAGCGCGTACTGGGATCGATCAGAAATTCGAACCATGACTGCTCGTTTTTCCCCAACACATCCTCCACCGCAACTTCCATCGCCCACTTGATCTGGTTCTGGACCGCATCTCCGCAGGCCGCTTCCGCCTTCTTCATCCACTTGTTCGCCTGGTTCCGGCTTGTGCCCGCTTCAGGAAGCTTGAGGAATTCCGGGGACAAGGACAGATCAATGTCTTCGGAGAACCGCTCAATGATTCCGAAGACTTTCGATAGTGATGTCCCCCCTTTGAACACGATGTTGGCGGAGAATTCAGAGTTGAATAGAATGTCCAGCAGCCAGCATACCCAGAAGTCTTTTTCCATGATCACCGCGGATACATTTTGCCGCAATGCTGCCTGCTCAATGTAGAGGCGGCGTTCTTCCGTGGCCAATTCGAGGAAGTCCAGCCTCATGCTTCCTCCTCGGCAAGCTCTCGAAAGATCGGGTGCATCCAGGCCGGTCCAAGGCGGATATCCTTGACGAGTTCACGACGCTTCTCGATCGGCAGCGCCCGTTTCAAATGTTGCACATTTTTTGCAGTGACATGCTCTTTGCCCAGTTCACGCAGTGCCTGGATCACAATCCCACTCAATCGCCCTGCCGCCGCCATGTTCTTCGCGGTTGTCTGTCTAAGCTCAATGGTGGTCGGCCCGATCTTGACCGTCCGACTTCGTCCGTCCGTCAAGAAGACCGCTTTGGCGGGTACTTGCTCGGAGAGTCCCAGCATGTTGGCCGCATAGGCCCCCGCAGGCTGCAGACGAGTGCAGTCGCGGCCCGCCAACGCCCGAGCCACCGCCTCGGCGGATGGTAGGAGCTGGCCAAGCACGGGATGCTCTTTTGGATAGTCGTACACCCCACGGGCAAGCCGACGAATGGTGCCGCTGCGTGTGAACCTGTGCAGTGCGATGTCGATCGCCTCCCGGCTCCCCAGATGGAGGAAATCAGTCGGCACGAATACCGCCACTCGCCCACGTCGGCGGATCAATGAAAGCACTTTGGAGTCAATGGACTCTCGCCCGCTCTTCTTATTCATGTAAGAAATACTACCCTGTTTTTCTTACAAAAACAAGTGCCATTTAGACCC
>JAJRWS010000382.1 GCA_024276705.1 Planctomycetota bacterium
AAGAGCGTAAACTTTGCGTAGCCACGATCGGCCACATAGAGGCGGTCTCCTTCAATGGTCCTCTCCAGCACCGCCCGTTCATCGTGCTCACCACCACCATTGGGGGTCACATCGATTCGTGTCGGTATTCCGCGAAGCCCATGACTCAGCGAAAACGGGCAAAATGCGTATGCAATCGCCACTTGACCATTCCTTTGCCGGTCTTCGCCTTCCGCCAAGACGCCTCCATGATGTTGGGCAGCGCCGCGATCAGCGAGCCATCAACCAGTGTTATCGTTTGCTTGATGTCCTGGAGACGTTTGTCTTGAGAGAGCGGTTGCAGTTGATCGCCCAGTTCGGTGATGATTTCCTTGAGGCGTTCCGCATCGAAAACACTCGTCGCTTCCGACAAAGAGCCCAACGATGCGCGTGGACAGCCAAGTTTGTGCTGTACGTTTTTCAGTTCGCTGGCTTGCTGGATCCCTCGCAGTGACGTGACGATAGGATTGAAAAGGTAGAGCAACGTCAGCATGCAGTACTGGTCGTAGTGCAGCATGCGATTGCCGGCTCGGTCGCGCTGGCAGCCGTCGTCATGCAGGCGATTGAGCAGGGGCGCAAGCTTGTCAAAGAACTTCAGTCCCGTGATGTCGGACTCTTCGATCTTTCGGTTCTGTTTTCGCGATCGGGATGCCATGCTCCAAATTATGCGCGCTATTGGCACAGCGCGCAAGGCTATCTATTTTACGCCGTCTGCCTCTCTTGCGTGGCGCAAATATCGTGCCGAACAGTATTGCCGAACAGTATTGGGACGCAGCTCATTAAAGGGTTCCTGCCCGACTCAATATTGAGTCGGGCAGGATGCCCCGTCGCCCAAGAATATGCCCCGCTGGCACTTGCTTTCACATTGTCAATCGAGCCGTTGCTCGGTTGACCTTGTTTGATAAACAACAGGACTACGAGGCTTTTGAACGAGTGCTCCATGAGGCGCTATTGCGAGTTCCCCTGCCGGTTTTTGCATACAGTGTGATGCCCAATCACTGGCATTTCGTGGTCCGGCCAAAAACGAAAACCCAGGTGACCGATTTCTTTCGCTGGCTCACGCACACTCATACGATGCGCTGGCATGCTCATTATCATACCGAAGGATCGGGTCATCTCTATCAAGGTCGATTCAAAGCGTTTCCGATTGAAGAAGGCGAACACCTTTTAGCCGTACTATCCCTGGAAGTGATATTAATGTAGACCTGACCCAAGCGGCTGCAGCACTCGGCGGGCAAGATCATGTTAGCATTGCATTTTTGGTCTGGCGAGACAGATTGCTCGTAGATTTCTTTGAGCAAAAAATCTCGGCACGATAATGGTCGTTTCAAATACTCATAATGAGAAGACTAAAAAGGGGACGCAGCGATATACTGTTCGGCACGAGATTCGAACAGGCTATTGCCTTAGTTTCCGTCCCGTCCAGGAAGCCAATCCAGTAGGGAGATGGCTGGCCACAGCACAGGTGGCTTTCCAGGGCTGAGTATTGTTGCATGGCGTTCTTGTCAGCGAGACACTCCTTATTCGAGCCTGTCGTCGAAGGCAGTCTCGATCTGTGACACAGGTATCACGCCGATCTTTTCGTCCAGGGGATAGGCGCGATCACCAGGATAGATGATTGTTGCTTGATGGAGTCGCAAGTCCTCCATGGCGATCCGTAACGATTTCGTTACGGTTGGCGCATCGGCATACTTGATCTCAATGCCGTACCGCCGGCCACGTTTAAAGAGAAGGAGGTCGAGTTCCGCCCCTCCGTGGGTTGCCCAAAAGTAAGCGTCTCGAGTGTGTGCAGCGCTGAGCACTTGCTCCAGGACGAAGCCCTCCCACGAGGCGCCAAGTTTTGGGTGCGTTTGGAGGTCACGGTAGGTTTCGATTGACAGCAGGGCATGCAGCAGACCGCTATCTCGAATGTAAACCTTGGGCGACTTGACCTGGCGTTTCTTGATGTTCTCATGCCAGGGTGGCAGCGCCCTGGCCATGTAAGTACCGCATAGGATGTCAAGATAGCGACGCGCTGTCGGTTCCGACGAACCCAACGCACGAGCAAACTCAGCGCCGTTCCAAGTCTGTCCGTGATAATGGGCCAGCATGGTCCAAAACCTGCGAAGGGTTCCCGCCGGAATCGTAATCTCGTGCTGCGGAATGTCGCGTTCCAGAAAGGTACGGATGAAGTCTTGACGCCATGCGTAACTGGCGCCATCGTCCGGTGCCAGGTACGATCGCGGGAATCCGCCTCGGACCCACAACTCCTGCTTGCGCTGATGCCCGGTTTCGTCCAGACTAAAACCTGACATATCGACGAAACCGACGCGACCGGCAAGCGACTCCGATGTCCCTTGGATCAATTGGGGAGACGCGCTGCCGAGCACAAGGAATTGAGCGTTACTCTCGGGGCGGTCGACCAAGACGCGCAGCAATTCGAACAGCTCCGGCCTGCGTTGGATCTCATCTAGGATGACCAACCCATGCAACGGCGCCAGCGCCTGCATAGGGGCAGACAGACGGCTGACGTCGACAGGATTCTCGAGGTCGAAGACCTCGCAGTCGTCTCTCGTCGCTGCGATCATTCGCGCCAAAGTCGTCTTCCCACACTGGCGCGGTCCGAGAATCGCCACGACGGGGTTGGTCCGCATCGCGGTAAATACGCTCTCTTTCAGGGCGATTCTTTCGAGCATGACAGGAGTATAGTCATTGAAAATCGAAATGTCAATGTTAGTTTTTCATGGAAGCCCTCCGTGAGTTCGGGGCTTTTTACCCTTGTTGGGAAGGGCCCAATGCTGCTCGGCACGATTATTGCTGCGGAAAATATTGGCTTTACTCTGGCATCGAATCGTACTCGTACTCAGGCGTTAGCCGGTACTCGTACTCGAAAGAAAAGACGAAGACTGAACCCATCTTCGATTTCCGTCGACTGGATGTTTATCGCCTCTCGATCGATTACGTTGCCCCCTCGTTCAAGATCGCGCAGGTTCTGGGCGACCCTTAGTCGGTGTTCAAAAATAACTTGGCCGTTTCAACGGGACGAATATCGAAATCCGAATATCGGAGTACCATGCAGACGGCGAGTACGAGTACCGCGATGCTGAGTACGAGTACGAGACCAAACTATCCCAGGGTGGAATCGCTTCGCGGTAATTGCAATACGAAAATCACTCCCTCAGACAAATATCGTGCCGAACAGTATTGGGACGCAGCCAATGCATGCCCAGACGCCTCACTGCCCCAGCCGGGACGTGTCGATGTAAACGTACTTGCCTCCGGAGCCGTGGGCCAGTTGGGTGAGAAAATTTTCTCCGCCCGCTCCGCCAAGGGTTGAGCTCCCCCTCTTGGAACCAAAGCCGAATTCGATGGTGTGGATGGTGGTTCCATTTCGCGTTGCCTGACGAATCGCCTGAGTCACGTCGCGAGGGGCCATCTTGTTGTCGGTATCGGTCAGGAAAAATACCACGTCAGGGCGCAGGGCGAGGGCCCGTTGGAGCGCCTTGCGCCGTAACGTGCCGCCGCTCGCTGTAATGCCTTGCACGTACCGGGAGGCCAGTTGCTTGTTCCGATCGGTGGCGAAAGGGATACGTTGTTGGCCGCCGGTGAGGTCCCAGATTTGCACATCGTAGTTAAAGAAGATAATTTGGAATTGGTGGACACTTTCCAGTGCCTGAAGGCTGGCGATCAGTTGCCTTTTTGCTGCCGCCAGCAGCGATCCTTCCATACTCACCGAGCGGTCAAACAGGTAAACAAATTTCGAGCCGACCCCTTCCACGCCAAACAGAGAGACATGCGCCGGTCCGCCACCTCGCCGGGAGGGTCTGCCACCGGTTGCCAATGCCGCCGCGTTGCCGATCGAAGTCGTTTCGGCACCCATTGGACGAGTCAGGCCCGCCTGGGTGGAGGGGGCGGAAGGTTGGGGCAACGACGGTCGGACTTCAAACAGTTCCGCCTGACTGGGCAAGGCATCCTCAAGGGCGCTGCGTGGGTCGGGTGTGGTGGTGGCAATGGCCACCGCGAGTTGGGTGGTTTCGCCCGTTTCTTCTTCGAGCGATTCTTCGCCTTCGAAACGTGGGCCATCGGGAGTATTCTGTTTCAGCACGATACCCACATTGCGTCGTGGTTCGGCCATCGTGCCTTTCGTGGTATGCTGCCGTACCAGAAACAGGGCCAGCGCGAGCAGGCCAAGGTGGATGGCCAGCGATACCATCCAGGCGGTCGGGCTGGTGTTGTCCGCTGGCTCAGGTACATTCGGGCTGTGGTGATAGGGTTGGTCCATGGACACCTGGCGGCCGCAATCGACAAAGGTTCAGGGGTTACTCAGGTACATCCGTAATTTCAGTACTTCCAAATTCCCATCCATCCTTATGTGGCCCAGGCCGATGAGCACCTGGGTACCGACGTTTTTAACGGCTAGCACACCCTCCCGGGTCGGCCTCATCGGCCACTGCCTGGAGCCACTGAATTTTAATGGTTAACTCCAGATGGCAAGGTCAAGTTTGCCAAAAATAGTCCAAATCGCTATCGCTCTCGAAATTGCTATCGATCCCGACGGATAAGGTTTTTCGTAGTGAACAAGGGTGGGGTTTGAGGATACTGGCATAGCCGCCTGGCGGCTACCACCTTCGCGGTTGGAAAGGTATAATCCGGCAGTTCCAAAAATGGCCGATGAAGCCGACCCGGACAGCGTGCTAGCTGTTAAAAACGCTGGTTTCCGGGCGGCTTATCGCCCTGTTCAGCGTAGGGCTGAATGACAATTTGGAAATACCGTAATTGCCGCTTTGCCTTCGGGCCTACTTCGCAAACCACCCTTTAACAACGGACAGATAGCCACTTGGACCTCACCATTATCCACTACCCGCACCCGACGCTGCGACATGTGTCCAAACCGCTGAAGCGGGTCGATGCCGAGCTGCACGACATGGTGCAGCGGATGTTCGAACTGATGTACCAACACGAAGGAGTTGGGTTGGCCGCCAATCAGGTCGATTTACCCTATCGGCTATTCATCGCGAACCCCACGGGCGATTCCGAGCAGTCTGATGCCGAGTATGCATTTATCAATCCGGTCTTGCGTGGCGGTAAGGGACAAGTCGAAGGGGAAGAGGGCTGTTTGAGCATTCCAGGCGTGAATGGCCCGGTTGTACGGAAGGAAAAAATCACTATCGAGGCGTATAGCCTGGCGGGAGAACAGATCACGGCCGAACTGGATGGCATTTTTGCCCGAATTGTTCAGCATGAAGTCGACCACCTCGACGGTACACTTTTCGTGGATCGCCTGGCCCCGACGCAAATGGCGGAAGTCCGTGGCCTGCTTGAGGAATTCGAAATCGATTTCCAGAGTAAACGTCAGCGCGATGAGTTGCCCAGCGATCAGCAGATCGTCGCCCGATTGGAGAAACTGGAAGCACTGCGAACGTGAAGGATTTCCCATGCGTATCATTCTCCTAGGCACCGGTCCCTTCGTGGTACCGACGTTGCGTGCGCTCGATGCTTCCCAGCACGACGTATTGCTGGTGGTGTCGCGCCAACCGCGCGGACGGCGGAGTCCGCCCGCGCCGATCTGTCTGGCGGCCGAGGCGTTGGGAATCGATGTCTGGACGCCCGATACGGTCAATTCCGACCAGGCCCGAGGGCGGCTGGTTGCCCAGCAGGCCGATCTGCTGGTGGTTTGTGACTATGGCGAGATTTTGAAACGCCCCACGCTGGCAGTGACCCGGTTGGGGGGAATCAATCTGCACGGTTCGCTATTGCCGAAATACCGCGGCGCGGCGCCTGTGCAGTGGGCCATCCTGAACGGCGACACCGAAACGGGGAATACGGTCATTCAAATGACTCCGGGTCTCGACGCGGGACCCACCCTGGGGGTCCAGCGGGTAGCGATCGGGGCGGAAGAAACGGCGGGTGCACTGGAAACGCGGCTGGCTGAGTTGGGCGCGGAGTTGGTGTTGCAAGTGGTCGACCAATTGGCCCACGATACGGTCCACCCCATCTTGCAAGAAGGGAGCCAGGCAACTCGCGCCCCCCGACTGGTCAAAGCGGACGGTCTGATCGACTGGTCGTGTGCCGCCCCGCGGATCAAAAATCTGGTACGGGCCATGCAACCATGGCCGAAGGCTTTTACGCATTGGCGGCGTCAGGCAGGTGAACCGTTGCGTTTGATCGTCCATCGCGTGGCCATCGTGGGGGATGAGCCAGTCGATAAGGAGGCTCTACCGGGGACCGTACTGCAGGCCGGCTCGCACTTGGAGGTCGCCACGGGCGGCGGTGTCCTGGAGCTGTTGGAGCTCCAGCCGGCCGGGAAAAAAAAATTGCTGGCCGGCGAGTTCCTGCGCGGCTATCCGTTGCGCGTTGGGGACCGTTTGGGCGAGTAGGCTCGTTTTCCTCTCGCCGCGAATAGCCCGGTCGGTGTATGATGGGGGGCTGGAATCATCCAAGGAGTAAGACCGATGGATCGATGGGACATGTTGTTGCTGGCTGGGAGTGCCTACGTGGCGGTGATTTCGTTGGTTCGTTTGATGGCGAGGCGGCGGAATCAGCTCATCCGGCAGGTGCAACGTGAGATCGAAGAGCAAACGGGCGCCGCGCCGGCGGCTGCCGATGAATCGGGTACAAGCGGACCGGGCGCCGGCAATGCGGAGCGTGAAGTTGCATGAAGCGGAGAGCCCAGGGCGTAGAGCAGAAGGCGGAGGGCAGAGAGCAGAGAGCAGAAGGCGGAGAGCGGAGAGCAGAATAGACAGTGGGTGGAGGGTTGTACCGCGGGTATCTGGGGTTTCGGCGTCGTGTTATTATGACAAAAAAATTGTATATCGAAACCGTCGGTTGCCAGATGAACGTGCTCGACAGTGAGTTGGTGGTCGCCAGCCTGCGTCGTGAAGGTTACGAACTGACCGACAACAAAACCGATGCCGACACGATCCTGTTCAACACGTGCAGCGTGCGGCAACATGCCGAGGATAAAATATACAGCGCGCTGGGCCGCTTAAAGCATGCCAAGCGGGACCATCCGGGCAAAGTGATTGGCGTGCTTGGTTGCATGGCCCAGAAAGATCAGCGATTGGTCTTCCAGCGGGCTCCCTATGTCGATCTGGTGGTTGGGCCAGGACAGTTGCATCAAGTGCCCCGGTTGGTGGAAGAGGCTCGCGCTGGGGCCGAACAGCGGCTGGAAGTAAGCCTGGGACGCAAGGAAGGTGCCCGGGATGCCATCGAACGGAGTCATGAGTCATTCGATCCACTGCGCGATCCGGCCATGCGGCCCACGCCGTACCAGGCCTACGTCCGGATCATGATTGGCTGCGATAAATTTTGCACGTACTGCATCGTTCCCAGTGTCCGTGGTCCGGAACAAAGCCGGCCGCCGCGGGAAATTCTCGCCGAGGCGCGCCAGTTGGCCAGCGAAGGATGCAAGGAAATCATCCTACTGGGGCAGACGGTCAATAGTTACCACTACCGCGCGGGAGAGCGCACGACCCGCCTGAGTGATTTACTTGGCGAATTGCAGGTGGTCGAAGGGCTTGAGCGCATTCGCTTCATCACCAACTATCCCAAGGACATGACCGACGATCTGCTGGCCGCGGTTCGCGATTTACCCAAGAGTACCCGCTACCTGCATGTACCGGCTCAGAGCGGTTCAGATCGGATTTTGGAGCGGATGAAGCGGGGCTATACGGTCAGCGAGTACCGCGAGATGCTGGGCCGCGTGCGCGACTGGATTCCGGAGGTGGCGGTAACCAGCGATTTTATTGTTGGCTTCTGCGGCGAGACGGACGAGGATTTTTCCCAAACGTGCCAGTTGGCCCGCCAGTCACGGTTTAAAAATAGTTATATCTTCAAATACAGCCAGCGGCCTGGCACAAAAGGGGCCGAACGATTTCCTGATGACGTGCCCGAAGCGGTTAAAAAAGAGCGGAATAACCACCTGCTGGCCCTGCAGAATGCGATCAGCGAAGAAGACAATCAGCCCTTCCTGGGCCGGGTGGTGGAAGTTCTTGTCGAGGGCCCGAGCAAGACGGCACGCAAGCGCCAGCCAGCGACAGAATCAGGCCATGTCGATGGGCCCCTGCAGTTGACCGGCCGCACGCTCTGCGACCGGATTGTCGTTTTTACGGGGAACCGGCGTCAGGTAGGTCAGATATTGCCGGTGACGATTTACGATGCCAACGCGCTAACCCTGTTTGGCACGGTCGTGACGCAACATGTGGGGCCCGAACTGTTCACACTGTCGACGGGCAACCTGTCGACGGGCAACCTGTGATGGCCAACCTGTGATGGGCAACCTGTGATGCAACCCGACCATCTACGCAGTTTATTGGATAGTGCCGAGAAGGCTCGAGCCTGGTTGGAGCCGCTGGGAATTTCCGATATTCGCGCGGCCCGGGCGAATTTGTTGCGCATGGCCGAAACTGGCTTGCCACTCGACTTACTCGGGACGATATGCGATCAGTTTGCTGCAACCGCGCCACAATTGGCCGATGCGGACCTGGCTCTCAACTGCCTCGAACAATTTCTGCTCTCCGCCCGCAGTCCGCTGGCCACTGCGGCTCTGTTCGATCGCGACCCAACGTCCCTGCCGGGGTTGTTGCTTTTATTCAACATGAGCTGGCACTTGAGCAATTGGCTTTGTGTCGATCCGGAAAGCTACGACCTGATTCGCATGACCGCGGGCCGGGCGGTGGCACGTGACCTGTTGGTAGAAGAATTAGTCGGCGAAGTGCGCAGCCTTGACCACCAGCAGCAGGTCATGGCCGCTCTGCGGCGATTCAAACAACGAGAGACTTTGCGAATCGCCTATGGCGATATCGTGCAGCAGCAACCCATCGCACAGACCACACGGCAGATTTCCTACGTAGCCGACGCCATGGTCGAAGGGGCGCTCGTTTTTGCCCACCGACAAGTGGAAGCCAGGCGTGGACGACTGCACCATCAGACGACCCAGCGGCCACGTTTTGCCGTGCTCGCGTTGGGGAAACTGGGTGGGTTGGAGTTGAATTATTCCAGCGATATTGATTTGGTCCTGCTGTACGACCTGGCCGTGCGGCCCAGTCCTCAGGCGGTTACCGAATCGCAAGAATATGCCAACCGAGTTGCCCAAGAATTGATTCGACTGCTGACCGAGAAGACCGACATGGGATTTGCCTATCGAGTCGACATGCGCCTGCGGCCCGAAGGGCGCCACGGGCCCCTCTGCAGCAGCATCGAAAGTGCCCTGGCCTACTACGACGTGCGTGGACGGACCTGGGAACGGCAGGCCTACGTCAAGGCGCGGGCCATTGCGGGAGATCTTGATCTGGGCCGCCGTTACCTGTCGGACTTGGAACCGTGGATTTACCGCCGCTATTTGTCGCTGGCCGATATTGCCGGGATCAAGGCATTGAAACGACGGATTGAGAGCCGAGCGGCCGAGCAGGGCGAAGGGAATGTGAAGACGGGCCATGGGGGAATACGTGACATTGAGTTCGTGATCCAATTCCTGCAACTTCTCAATGGGGGCGCTCTGCCCAAGGTCCGCTGTGGCAATACGCTCGAAGCGATAGCCCTGTTGGAGCAGAACGGAGCGCTAACACGCCAGGAGCGGTCCATCCTGGAAGAGAATTATAGCTACCTGCGTAAACTCGAGCATCGCTTGCAAATCATGTTCGATTTGCAAACCCACCAGTTGCCTGCCGGTCCGCAGGAATTGACCAGGTTGGCGCGGCGCATGAACTACGAGGATTGTCCTTCGGAGTCGTGTCTGGAGGCATTTCAACATGATTACCGGCAACGAACTGAATTGAATCACAAGATCCTCGACCACCTGATGCATGATGCGTTTGGGGACGATACTTGCACGGAGCCCGAGGTCGACCTGGTAAACGATCCCGATCCGCCGGTCGACAAGATCGACCAGATCATGGGACGCTATCCCTTTGCCGATCCGCGGGTGGCCTATACTCATCTCATGTCCCTGGCCGAGGAGAGTATTCCTTTTCTCTCTTCGAGACGCTGTCGACTCTTTCTGGCATCGATTGCGCCGAGATTGCTGGCGGCGATTGCCGCAACGCCCGATCCCGATGGAACCCTGGTTACGCTAAGCCGGGTGAGCGATTCGTTGGGAGGCAAGGCGGCATTGTGGGAGTTGTTCAGTAGCAATCACCCGACGCTCAATATGTACGTGACCTTGTGCGCGGCGTGTCCTTATCTGTCGGGCATCCTCACCAGCAATCCGGGCATGATCGACGAATTGCTCGATAGTTTGCTGGTCGATCATCTGCCCGACCTGGATGATTTGGAGCAGTCCCTGGCTGACCTGACTCGAGGCGCCGAGGACATGGAGCCGATTCTACACAGTTTTAAGCATGCGCAGCATTTACGCGTCGGAGTCCGCGACATCTTGGGCAAGGACGATATTCGGGAAACGCATCGAGCGTTGTCCGATATTGCCGAGGCGTGCATCAAGGCGATTGTTCAGATCGAACAACGGAAGCTGGAACAGAAGTTGGGTTGCCCCATGATCGGACCCGTGCCCAAGCAAGAGGAGTCAACGCGAGGAGGGTCGAAGCGAGATCGGCCCTACCCCACACAAGGGTTTTCCGAGGAAGAAACGCCCTGGCTCCCCACACCGGAGTGGGAAGGAAATCCGTGCGAACTGGTGGTTTTGGCACTTGGTAAATTGGGCGGGCGAGAACCGAATTATCATAGCGATTTGGATCTGGTATTTCTCTACGAGGCTGAAGGGGTCACGGTAACGCGGGGCAAGAGCCGCAATGGCTCGACCACCAATAACCATTTTTTTAGCGAGTTGGCTCAACGGATCATGAAACGGGCCAATCGATTCGGCCCGTATGGGAGGCTCTATGAAGTCGATCCGCGTTTACGGCCCACGGGGCGGAGTGGCTCGCTGGCAATTCCCCTGGAAGGATTCGTGCGCTATTTCAAATCGGGGACGGGGCAGTTCTGGGAACGGCAGGCACTGTGCAAAGCGCGCGTGATCATCGGTTCGCCGCCCGCCGCCCGGCGGGCGATGGCGGCGGTGGTCGAGGCCACGTACCAGCGCCCGTGGCAAGCATCGGATGCCGCCAAGATCCGATCGATGCGCGGCAAGCTGGAGCATTCTGCCTCGCCACGGAACCTCAAGCGGGCTGCGGGAGGTACGATGGATACCGAATTCGTAGTGCAAATGTTGCAATTGAAATATGGTCGCGAGTTGCCCCTGGTACGACAGTCGGGTACTTTGGCTGCGCTCGATATGCTGGCGGGTGCGGGCTGCCTTGCCACGGAGGATGCCCAATTCCTTGGCGCCAGTTATCGCTTTCAGCGCAACGTGGAAGCAAAAATCCGTCTGATGGATTCCGCCGGACGGCACGAATTTCCCACCGAGCCCCAAGAATTGGCCAGACTCGCCTTTTTGCTAGGTTACGCCAGCGGCAGCGAACTGGCTGCCGAAGTCGAGCAGGTATGCCGGGAAACCCGGGCAGCGTTCCAGCGCCTGGTCCGCAAAGCGGAACATGAAGGCAGCTAGGGCCACGATATATTCGCCAGGCGGGCCAGGGCCAGGATCAGCGCTTGGGTTCCCTGTTTCGCGCCACCCGCATCGAGGAGTTGTCCGTAGAGACGCCGGGCGAGGGTGAGACCAGGCAGCGTGAGTTGCATCCGCTCGGCTTCCTCCAGGGCGATGCCCAGGTCCTTGACGAAATGTTCGACGAAGAAGCCCGGGTTAAAATTGCCGGCGATGATTCGTGGTCCGAGGTTGGTGAGTGACCAACTGCCTGCCGCCCCCTGGGCAACCGACCGCATTACGGTCTCCAAGTCGAGTCCGGCCTGGTGGGCGTAGAGCAGGCCCTCGCAGACCCCGATCATGTTCGCAGCGATCAGCGTTTGGTTGACCATCTTGGTATGCTGCCCGGCGCCGGGGCCTCCCTGTCGGACCCAAGTGCTGCCCATGGCTTGCCAGCACGGTTCGAGGGCGGCAACCCCGGCGGCGTCGCCGCCAATCATGATCGACAAGGTTCCCTGCCGCGCGCCGACATCGCCGCCCGAGACCGGCGCGTCGAGACTGATGGTTCCCTGGGCCGCCGCCGCGGTGGCGATCTCCACGGCCAACTGCGGCTGGCTGGTGGTCATGTCCACCAGGATCGTTCCGCGCCGCGCTCCGGCCAACGCGCCCTGCTTGCCCAGAAAGACTTCCCGCACGTCGTCCGGGAAACCGACGATTGCAAAGAGTACGTCCGACCGGGCGGCCACGTCACGAGGCGTATCGGCCCAGCTGGCGCCCTGGTCCAGCAGTGGCTGGGCTTTTGCCCGCGTGCGCGAGTGAGCCGTGATGGCAAATCCGGCTTGGAGCAGGTGGCCGCACATCGGGCCTCCCATCACTCCGGTGCCGATCCAGCCCAGGCGAGTCTGGCGGGGAGTGACCAAAGTGGGTTGCCAGGTGGCAGACGACTGGGTCATGGATTGGCCCCTTTTGTATCTTTTTCAGGAATCGTTTCCGCGCCCAGGCTCCGCCAGGACCGCTTCGTACGATGTGGCCGCGAGGACAAAGATTTTTCCATCGCCCATCCGCCCCGTACGGGCGACTTCTACCAGCTTGCGCACAACTTCCGTAGCTCGTGAGTCTTCGACCCAGGCGGTGATTTGTACCTTGGGTAAAAAAGCCTCGGCGTACTCGCTGTCGGTATATTGATCGAGATAACTCTTCTGCCGCCCCATCCCTTTCACTTCCAGGATATCGACCGCTTCCAGAGGGGCGCGACGCAAGCTTTCCAAGATTTTTTCCGCTAAAAACGGTTTGACGATGGCGATGACTTGTTTCATGCGAAAAAGTTTTCACCGAATAAGTCCAGCTTGGGACCTGTTTCCACTTCCATGTCACCGTGGACGGTGCATTGGCACGCTAAACGCATGGTCTGTTCATTGCCGATGTAGGCCATGCAGGGTAGCGGATCGGGAATCGGGTTGTAGAATCGCAATTTTTCCAGAGTGCCCATCGGGCTGGCGTTTTCCATGCCTTTGACGATTCGTACCCGGCAGGTACCACATTGGCCCAATCCGTGGCAGTTGAGCAGTTTATTCAAACTCGCGCCCAAGCCATTGAAACCTTGGTGCGTATTGATTCCCGCCCGCATTGCTTCCTTGCGGAGATTGGCTCCCTCGGGCACTTCGATTTCTTTATTTTCGTTGACGAATTTAATCACGGGCATGGCGGTGGGTGACTCCACGGGCGAACAGGTATCATGCCGGCACCTGCGGTCTACCCCCAGTGCCGCTCAGAGAGTACCATACTCTACCGCGCCAGGAGAGCAAATTAAAGGGATCTGTCGTTTCGGATTCGGCGGATGGAGCCGACCTGGTCAACCTGGTGCACCAATTGCCATGCCCTTTGCAGGCGGCTCATCCGCCTCCGATATACAGGTTTTGGTGCATGCAGGACGGGTAAGCCCCTGCACTCCCTTTCCAACCTATTTTCCCGTAAGTTTAATAGCTCGTACGGGCCGCTAGAATAAGGCCATTCGAAATGACATGCGAGGCGATTGTGGATTTGCGGACACAGCGAACTCGCGTCTGATAACTCGTGTTTGGCAACTCGAGTCTGGCAACTCGAGTCTGGCAACTCGCGAGACGGGCAACCATAAAACAGGACCTTTGGGTATGAGTACTTCAAAAAATTATTCGAAACACCAACAGAAAATCATCAAAAGCTACTACGACAATCGGGGAGCCATCTCGCTCCAGCGGCTTAGCGAGTTGGTCACCGATCTCTACCTGGCCGAGGGGAAGGCCCGGGAGACCAAATGGAAGCAGGCGGTGGGGGCCCTGGAAAAGATGGGGGTTCCGAAAAAGCGAATCGACCATTTGCGAAAACAGGACAACCCGACTTTGCTGGCGAAGCTGGTCGAGGAATTCATGGCGAAGGAATGAGAGTCGTTCCAAGCAGTGGCCGATGAAGCCGACTCGCCGGGCGTGCTAGCGGCTAATAACATCGGTTCCCGCACCGACTTATCGCCCTGCCCAGCGTAGGGCTGAGTGACAATGGTGGAAGCACTGAAATAGGGTTGCATTCTCAGTCACCACGTCAACGATCCTTCCCTGAACCCTGAACCCTGAACCCTGAACCCTGAACCCTGAACCCGAGCAAGGAATTTATCATTAGTCATTTAACAATAGTCATTTGTCATTGAGAAAAGAAGAAACTGAATCCACAATGAATCATCGGCCCTTGGCACCAATTGCCAATGACAATTGACAAATAACTATTGACAATTGATAGGTTCCCGCCACCCGACACCCAATTTCCCTCCCAGCAACACAACCACGCCCTTCGTACCTCAGGGACGTGCCACACAAAGGGCTCGTTCCCCGACACCCTTTTTTCCCGACCCCCGGCGGCCTTTGGCCGAGAGCAGGAGAGTGGAGAAAGTAGAAAGGAGAGCGGAAATTTTCATTTAGACCGATCATCAATCATAAATCATCAATCATCAATTCTCTGACACCCTCAACCCTCAACCCTTTTCCGCGATGCAACCCTATCTCGACCTACTCCAGCATGTTCTGAGCGATGGCCTGGCCAAGAGCGATCGTACGGGGACCGGCACGTGCAGCATCTTTGGCCATCAGATGCGGTTCGATCTGGCGGCCGGTTTTCCGTTGGTGACGACCAAACGCCTTCACTTGAAATCGATCATCCATGAATTGCTCTGGTTCCTGCGCGGCGATACCAACATCCGCTACTTGCGCGAGCATGGCGTGACGATCTGGGATGAATGGGCCGATGACCGGGGGGAACTGGGGCCCGTCTATGGCCATCAGTGGCGCAGTTGGCCAGCGGCCGACGGCCGGCGAATCGATCAGATCACCGAGCTGATTGACGCGATCCGGACCAATCCCGATTCGCGCCGCCTGCTGGTCAGTGCGTGGAATGTCGGCCAGTTGTCCCAGATGGCGTTGCCTCCCTGCCATCTACTGTTTCAGTTCTATGTCGCTCCGGCCGAAGCGGGTGGCCCCGGCCGTTTGTCATGCCAGCTTTACCAGCGCAGCGCCGATGTATTTCTGGGCGTACCGTTCAACATCGCCTCGTACGCGCTGCTGACGATGATGGTCGCGCAGGTCACCGGGTTGGTGCCGGGCGAATTCATCCATACGTTGGGCGATGCGCATCTGTACGACAATCACCTGGAGCAAACGCGCCGGCAACTCGAACGTGCCCCCCGGCCGCTGCCGACGATGCGGCTGGACCCGTCGATCGACAATCTTTTCGACTTTCGCTATGAGCACTTTCGGCTGGAAAACTACGACCCCCATCCGAAAATCTCCGCTCCGATTGCGGTGTGAGGGGGCGTGGACTGTAGGCGAAACCTCGATGTTCCGACGATCGCGATTGAAGTCTTCCATGCTTCGTGCCCGGAGGGATCCGAATCGAGGCTTTCGAACGGGCCGTTTGGGTGTCGAGTTGCTTGAAGACCGGCGGATGCTGGCGGTGGCGACCGTTGACACGGAGTTCGATATCATCGAAGGGACCTGTCAGTGGTGGCTTTTCTTACGCTTGAACCCGTTTGGGGCAAGGGCTAAACTGTAAGTATGCCTGCTACCTCTGCCGCCAAGCTGATTTCGGTCCAGGATTATCTGGACGGCGAACTTGCCAGCCAAGTAAAGCACGAGTACCTGGGCGGCGTCATCTACGCCATGGCCGGGGCGCGGAATGTTCACAATCTCATTTCGGGCAATTTTTTTGGGTCGCTGCATGCGCGGCTTCGTGGCAAGCCCTGTCGGCCGTACAATTCTGACACGAAGATCCGCATCCAGTTGCCGACTCATGTGAGGTTCTATTATCCGGACGTGTCGGTCATTTGCGATTCCAATCCGCCCGACGATTCTTTTCAGGACCAGCCGGTGGTGGTCGCGGAAGTCCTCTCTCGCCAGACGCGGCGGATCGACGAAGGGGAGAAAAAAGATACCTTCCTGACAATCTCTTCGTTGTCGTGCTATCTGTTGATCGAACAGGACCAGCCGGTCGTGACCCTCCATCGCCGTACCGAACAAGGTTTTGTCCGTGAGGTGATTGCCGGGGTGGACGCCACAATCCGGCTGGACGAAATAGGCACTGAGTTGCCAATGGCGGAACTTTACGATGGAGTGATCTTTTCTCCCGAACCGGACGACAAACACGACGCCTAGTTGTTGCTTTCTGTAGGCGCTAGTTGAGAGGTACTCGTGGGAGAATAGGAGACCTTTACGAAGAACCTTTTTCTTCAAGATTGAAAGAAGTGTTTCGATAAAGAGTGAAATATTCCGTGATGCGATAGCCTTTACCACCTATCATTTGCCCCCTGCCCACTATTTCCCCATGTCCCTTTCCATCCTGGTCGCGGTTGCCGAAAATGGTGTTATTGGTCGTGGGGGCGATCTCCCCTGGCACCTGGCGGCCGATTTGGGCCGGTTCAAACGGCTGACGATAGGCCATGCGATTGTCATGGGGCGGAAGACGTGGGAGTCGATCGGCAGGCCACTGCCGGGGCGGCGGATGGTGGTCGTCACCCGGCAGGCCGGTTACCGGGCGGAGGGTGTACGGGTGGCGGCTGGTCTCCAGCAAGCTCTCGAGATGGCTCGGGAAGCGGGCGATCGGGAGCCGTTTGTCGTGGGAGGCGCGGAGATTTACCGCCAGGCTTTGCCACTGGCGTCCCGGCTCTACCGGACTCGGGTATTGGCCGATGTGGAAGGGGACACGTATTTCCCCAAGTTTCAGGAGGCCGAGTGGCGATTGGTGGAATCGGATCCGCATGAGGCGGATGCCCGCAACGACCATCCATTTTGCTTCGAGTTGCTTAAGCGACGCGAGGGCGAGCATGGTTGATAAGAAAGGGGCTAGCAAGAAAGGAGGCAGCCGAACCAGCTCTGCCCACTCCGAGTCGCGTTGCAACTGGGCTTGTGACGTAGATGAAAAATATCGGCGTTACCATGACCAGGAATGGGGCGTGCCGGTGCATGACGATCGGCGGCAATTTGAATTTCTGTTGCTCGAAGGAGCCCAGGCTGGACTGAGCTGGTGGACGGTACTGAATAAACGCGATGGATATCGCAAGGCGTTCGCCCAGTTCGATCCCGAGAAGGTGGCCCGGTTTACGGACCGGCGGTTGGAGCGATTGTTGCGAAACCCGGCGATCATTCGCAACCGGTTGAAAGTCCATGCCGCGGTGACCAACGCCCGGGCTTTTCTTCAGGTACGGGAAGAATTTGGCCGGTTCGACGATTACCTATGGCAGTTTGTCGATGGCCGGCCGATCCAGAACGCATGGCGCCAGCAGGCAGACGTTCCCGCCACCACCCCGGTCTCCGACAGACTGAGCAAGGATCTCAAAGAGCGTGGTTTTAAATTTGTCGGCAGCACGATTGTCTACGCTCACATGCAGGCGGTCGGAATGGTGAACGACCATTTGCTGAAGTACTACCGCCACGCCGAGTGTGCGCGGATGGGGTGAGGGACGTCGCCATAAGATCCACCTGTAAGGATCGTTCGAGAAATAACTGTCCGATGTCCCCTCGCCCCTTGGGGGAGAGGGCAGGGTGAGGGGCCTGGAAATATGCCAGTTATTTCTCGAACGATCCTAAGTGAAAAGTGAAACGATGAAATCCACGCATTCGACAACGCCACTTTTCACGTAGCTCGACCTCTGGCGAGACTGGGTATAATCAGGAGTATCGCTGCAATCCTTGCAACCGTCACAGATTCGCAGCCTCCTTTCTTTCCCGATTAAAAAGCATTCATTCCGACCATTCAAAGGGGCCTCTTTCGCAGGCAATGGACGAATAGAACGAGCAGTTGGTCAATAGGTTGCTAATGGAAGAGGCAACCGCCTGCTTCATAGATCATGGAAGGGAAGATTTAATGAGTGGCCTTGGGTCAAGGATAGGTTGTCGGTTTTTAGCGTTATTTGGGGTTGGCTGGTTAAGTTTATGCGTGAGTTCGCCGGCCGCAGCCCAGATGGGCCACGTCTTGGACGCGGTGGGCCCCGTAAACCAATCGATGGCGGGAGCGGGTACCGCGTTGCCGTTGGATTCACTGGGCGCCTTGCATTGGAATCCAGCCAGCATCACCGGATTACAAGGTTCCGAAATTGGCTTTTCGATGGCCGCGTTCGCCCCCGACCTGGACCTGGCCTCCAGCGATCCCTTTGGCAACTATGGGCGTACCTCCAGCGATACCGACATCGATCCGATGCCCGCTTTCGGCTTTGTTTATTCCCCGAAAGATTCCCCTTGGGCTTACGGGTTCGGTGGTTTTGCGGTCGCCGGCTTCGGTGTCGACTATTCAGCCGATCCGACCAACCCGATTCTGGGCAGACCGGGCGGCTTTGGCGCTTTGTATTCCTCGTACCAAATGATGCAGGTCAATCTCACCCTTGCTTGCCGGGTGACCGATCGGCTTTCGCTGGGCATTGCCCCAACAATCAATTGGTCCTCACTGGCCGTCGATCCATTCCCTGGTTTTCCACCTGATCCACCAGCCGGTCCTGGCCTGCCTGGCCATTACTTGAATGCCGCACATGCGGATTCCCGCTGGGGCCTGGGGTTGCAGTTTGGATTCTTTTACGAAATGGATAACGACTGGAATATTGGCGGATCGTACAAAACCACGCAGTGGATGCAAGAGTATGCCTGGAATTCAATCCATGCGGACGGCACTGCGGAGACCGTGAGATTCAACATGGATTACCCGGCGATACTGTCCATGGGCCTGGGTTACACCGGCTTGAAATTTGTCGACCTTGCTTTTGATGTCCGTTACATCGATTATGAGAATACCGATGGGTTCAGCGAAACGGGATTTGGCCCACATGGAGATGTGAAGGGATTTGGCTGGTCCAGCATCTGGACCTTTGCCCTGGGAGCCCAGTTCCATGTTACCGAACGGTTTCACTTGCGGGCTGGTTACGGGTACAACGAAAATGCCGTGCCCGCGGACGTCGGCTTCTTCAATGTTCCCGCCCCGGCCATCATTCAACACCACTTGAACACCGGTTTTTCCTGGGATGGGCCTCATGGCCTGAGCCTGGCCTTCGCCTACCATCATGGCTTCCACAATGGCATCCGGACGGAAATGGTTAACCCGGGAGACGGACAGCCCATTCCCGGCTCGACCGTTACCAGCAGCATGGCCACGCACAGCATGACCGCTGCTATCTATAAAAAGTACTAATACGCGATCTCGCATGCACAATGGAAAGATCCTCACCCTGCTCGAAGCGAGCAGGGGAGGATCTTTTTCGTGGCGTCAAAGGTTTTCGCACGATCGCGTTGGAGAGAAGGGCCAGACTTTACGGGCCGGCCACCGCATCAATCGAGTCGGCTCCCAACGCCAGCATCAGCAGCCGGTCGAATCCCATGGCAACTCCCGCCGAAGGAGGCAGCCCCGATTTCATGGCGGCCAGTAATCGCTCGGGCATGGGCAAGGGCCGACGACCATCGGCCTGGCGGGCGGTATTGACGCTTTTCAATCGCTGCCGTAGTTCGGCCGCGTCGGTCAGTTCGTGATAGCCGTTGGCCAGTTCCACGCCGTGGAAAAAGAGCTCGAACCGCTCAGCGACCGGCAAGCCGTTTGAGTCGTTATCGATTGTGGCGAGAGCCGCCTGACTCGCCGGGTAGTGGTAGACGATTTCAGGGCCCTGCCGGCCGAGCGTCGGCTGGATGCAGGTGTCCACGAGCAAGTTCAGCCACTGGTCCCGGTCGGCGCGGTTGGAGTCCTCGATCGTGACAATCCCCAACGACGTGGCCCGCTGTTCCAACTCCTGGCTGGAAGCCGTATGGGGGCAGATGCCCACCTGGCGAATGAACGCTTCGCGATAGCTGGTGTGCACCGCGGGCGGTGTGGCAAGCAAGTGCTGTACGAGTGAGCCTAGGAACGCCATGCCTGCCTGCATGTCGTCGCCCGTGCGATACCATTCCACGAGTGTAAATTCAGGGCGGTGGTGTCGACCTTGTTCTCCGGCGCGAAATGAGCGAGTTACCTGGTAGATCGCGGTAGCCCCGGCCGCGAGTAGCCTTTTCATGGCTTCTTCGGGTGATGCCTGGAGGTACTGCCTGGGTGCGGTGCCGGTGGAGGGCTGATCGGGTGCCACAGCCATCGGCTCGATATGCAGTTCGGGGATCACCTCGGCCGCGAGCAAAGGTGTTTCGACTTCCAGGAAACCGCGCTGGTCAAAAAACTGCCGCACGCAGCCAAGCAATCGGGATCGCTCCGCGAGTAGATTGAGGTGGTTGGGGTCGTTCATGGGGCTCTAAGGAAGATAAATATCGAATATTGAGCAAGGAGTGTCGAAGGGAGAAGGAAAAATGATGAGAGGCCCTACTCGTCGACCGGCTCCTTTTGGCTGTCTATTCTTTGCCCCGGCAGCAGTGGCGGCATTGGACAGTCGAGCATGTCCGAAATGGCCCGCAGCAATTCGGTTTCGCGGACTTGCACCTCGCCGTCGGCACAGATCACGGCGGCTGCAGCGTCGATCAGCCGCCGTCGCTGTTTCGCACTGACGCGAGTAAGTGTCTGTAGGGCCTGATCCAGGTTGGCAAGCTGGCAAGCTTCGGGAGACAACAGCCGCAACCGAACTTCAGGGAGCAGGCGCGCTGCCGCCGAGAAAGTGGCCAAGGCTTTTTCGGCTTTGTTTTCAGTAGGGGTTGCGCGGTCAAGATATGTCCCATTTCCGGAATAAGCCAGAGCCGAAAAGAGGGTGGAGCAGGGCTCGACCAGTCGCTGCAGACCATAATAGCGGACTGGCCGCGGATGGATCGGTTGGAACTGCGGTTGCAGGTGCCGCAAGAGTACGCGTTGCAGGGTCCACTCGAACAGGCCAATTTTCTGATCGGCGGCGACCAGCTCGCGAAAACAGTGAGTGAAAGTTTCGTATTGCGGCGGAGCCATGGCGCGCAGAGCGGGCAGGGTCATGTCGATGAGCGGTAACCGAGCGCGCAGGTCGATCAGGTCGATGTCCGGAGTCAGCAGAGCGGTCAATGATACCACATCCGACGAGGCCAGTTCGGCCAATTTCCGCATCTGGACCTCTCGCACGTCAGGTCGTCTGTCGAGTAGCAGGCCAAAGATCACCGCTCGGGCGCCGTACGGTTCGTGGGCCGCCTTCACTACCGGTTCGGGCAGTGATCGGGCTAGTTGTGCGGCATATTGGCGATGCGCCAGGGTCATCAGACCCACCTGGTCGCTCGCATGCTGGAGGGTGGCCATTGTGATGCCAGCTTCTGTCCTGTCAGCCATCTCACCGGATTCAATCTCGTCCATCAGGTCGGTGCTGGAGAATCCCGCCAGTCCAGCCACAGCCGGATCGCGGCCGGTTGCGCCTTGTACGGTTCTCCGTGCGGTGGCGAATTTTCCATTCCAAGTGGGGTCGATAGCACGAATTCGTTTGGGCAGGGGCGGATGGGTGGCCATCAAGCCGGTAAATCCTTCCCAGACACCGGTGGAAAAGAACATATGGCTCGCTTCGGAGGCATTCGGGTGTTTCAGGCGTGAGCCGGTCAGGGCTGCTCCGATCCGTTGCAGCGCGCCGCTGATTCCACCCGGATTGCGAGTGAACTGGACCGCCGAGGCGTCGGCCAGGTACTCGCGTTGCCGGGAGACGGCCGCCTTGATCAGGTTGCCGATCAGGGTGCCGACGAATCCCAGTACCAGGACCGCCAGGCCCACCAGCAGGAGGATTGCTGCCGAGTCGTTGCGCGATCGGCTACGACCGCTGAACGCGGTACTCCGCAATAAAATACGCCCCAGCAGGCCCAACAGGAGAATGCCGTGCAGCACGCCGATCAAACGGATATTCAGCCGCATGTCGCCGTTGAGGATGTGGCTGAACTCATGCGCGATAACCCCTTGCAACTGATCGCGGGTAAGTTGCTCGGCGCAGCCACGGGTCACCGCTACCACCGCATCGCTGGGCGTGTAGCCGGCGGCAAACGCATTGATCGCTCCCTCTTGGGGTAGAAAAAAAACCGGTGGCACCGGTACGCCCGCGGCGAGCGCCATCTCTTCCACCACGTTGAGAACGCGGCGCTGGAGTGGGTCGGTCGTGTTAGGATAGATTCGCAACCCACCCAACCGTTCGGCAACCACAGTTCCCCCACCGCGAAGTTGAGCCAATTTGAATAGACTACCGCCGAGAATCAATACCAAGGCGGTGCCGCTCGCCAGCAATGGAATTTGCCAGCGGTCGCTGGAGCGGTTTCCATGGGAAAATCCCTCAGGCGAGAAGGCCCGGTTGGTTCCGATCTGGTTGACGTTGTCCATGACAGCCAGCGTGATCAAAAACGTCGCCACCACGATGCCGGTCACCGCCAGCGTGAACAGCACGACGAGCCACCGGGTGTATCGGCGGGCCTGCGATTGACGCTCAAAAAAATTGGTAACCATGGCTTAAAAGGAAACTTTCGGCGCTTCGGCGATGGCAGTACTGTCAAATTCCAGCAGGGCAGCGTCCTCCGTGTGGCCAAACAGGCCGGCCAGCAAGTTGTTGGGAAACGATTGCCGGTAGGTATTGTAGATGGTCACCGCATCGTTGTAGGCTTGCCGGGCAAAGGCAACCTTGTTTTCAGTCGAAGTCAGCTCCTCGGTAAGCTGGGCCATGTTCTGATTGGCCTTCAAATCGGGATACGATTCGGAGAGGGCAAACAATCGTCCCAGCATCCCACTGAGTCCCGATTCCGCGCTGGCTAGAGCCTGCATGGCGGCAGGATCGCCCGGTTTGGCGGCGGCCTGTTGCAAGCCTCCCATGGCCTGGTTGCGCGCTTGGATGACCGCCTCGAGCGTTTCCCGTTCATGCTTCATGTATCCCTTGACGGTTTCCACCAGATTGGGAATCAGGTCGTAACGCCGTTTCAGTTGCACTTCGATTTGAGAAAAGGCATTTTCCAGCCGATTGCGCAACGCAACAAGCCGGTTGTAAATACCCACCCCGGCCATCAACAATACCAGGCCAACGACCAGTACCACGGCCAGAACAGCAGCTAATGCGGTCATGAGGAGATCTCCCTTGTTTCGGATGAGTTACTTGTCTGGTGCCTTGCTCCGTTCAACATATTCGCCCGTACGCGTATCGACCCGTAACCAGTCTCCCGTGTTGATGAAAGGCGGGGCGGCGATCTCGGCGCCCGTTTCCAGCTTCACCGGTTTCTGGACATTGGTGGCCGTGTTGCCCTTGGCGGTCGGCTCGGTGTACTCGACTTGCAGCACGACGTGGTTGGGTGGAGTCATGGAGATCGGATTGTTGTTGAAGACCATCAGGATGCAGTCCATCCCCTCCTTGAGAAACTTCCAGTGATCCCCCACTTGCTCGGCCGTCAGTTCATACTGCTCGTAATCGACATTGTTCATAAACACGAATGTGTCTGCCTGGCGGTAGAGGAACTGAGCCGTGAACTCTTCCACGTCGGCTGCTTCCAGCGTCTGGCCGGCCCGATAAGTTCGATCGACCACCGTTCCGCGGAGCAAGTTTTTCATCTTGCATTCATAAAAGGCGACTCCCTTGCCCGGTTTGCGGAAGTTCATCTCGATCATCTGGTAAGGGGTGCCATCGATCTGGACTTTCAGCCCTTTGCGAAATTCATTGGTACTGTAAGTAGCCACTTTTTATCCTACTATTCTCTTTTTTACGGTTTGTCTGTGCACTGGACGTCCTTTGTTTTATGCTGGTCCTATGAACATTCTAACGAGTCGAGACAGTTCTGTCCGCACCTATTTGCCCGCAAAGCCGGAGATTGCCTGGCAGCGGGAACTGCGAACGGCTATTCGCGATCCCAAGATCCTCTGTCGCCAGTTGGAACTGCCTGCCTCATGGGCCAGGATGGCCCATGAGGCAGGCGGCGATTTCCCGCTGTTCGTGCCTGCCAGTTACCTGCGGCGCATCGAACGAGGCAACCCCGAGGATCCACTGCTGCGGCAGATTCTGCCAGTTGCCGAAGAACTGGATGAGACCGTCGGATTTATTGAAGACCCGGTCGGCGATCGAGCCGCGACCTTCGAGCCAGGGCTGTTGCACAAGTACCGAGGGCGGGCATTGCTGCTGCTGACGGGAGCCTGTGCGGTCCATTGTCGTTATTGTTTTCGTCGGCATTTTCCTTACGATGCGCTACCCCATGCCCCGAACGCCTGGGATCGGCCTTTGGCTGCCTTGGCTGCGGACGATTCGATCCATGAAGTGATTCTCAGCGGTGGCGATCCCCTGATGTGGGTTGATCGGCGCTTGGCCACGCTGGTCGAGCGGATTTCCGCGATCGGTCACATCCGGCGATTGCGTGTTCACACACGACTGCCGGTGATGATCCCCAGTCGGGTGACAGGTGCGTTGCTGAAGTGGCTTGCCGGTGGCCGGCTCACTCCGGTCGTGGTGCTGCATGCGAACCATGCCCGGGAGCTGTCGGAGGATGTCGCGGTGGCCGTGACCCGATTGCACCGGGCCGGGGCCATGCTGTTGAACCAGGCGGTCCTGCTGCGCCGGGTGAACGACAGCGTGGCCGCACAGGCAAGTCTCTGTGAACGGCTCGTCGAGTTGCGAGTGGTGCCTTACTACCTGCACCAGTTGGATCGGGTCCGCAGCGCGGTTCACTTTGAAGTGCCGGTGGAGCGTGGGCTGGAAATTGTCGAGGCGCTCCGGCGCCAGCTTCCCGGCTACGCCGTGCCCCGTTATGTGCAAGAAGTGGCCGGAGGGCCGTACAAGGTGCTGTTGAGGTAGGTTGGAGAGTAGGTTGGGAGACTCACTTGACCATCATCTGCGTCAATCTGCGTTATCTGCGGGCTCCTATGAATAGGAATCCCTAGGAGATAGCATGGCGATATGGTTCCCTTCCAAGAAGAAACGCATCCTATTCAACGGCGGCCAACAAGAAGAAAGGGCCCGCAGATAACGCAGATGCGAGTAGAATGACCATTCGAGGTTCCTTATGGTCACCGATAAATGCAAATGCGACAGTTATTGATGCGCCGGTCCTTAGCGAGTGTTTTTCAGCTACCCAAAATAGTTTACTGCATTCGTACTCGTGCTCATACTCGAAAATACAGCCCATTCAATTGCATCGTTTTCGATCATGCACGATGACGCAAATCGTCGTGTAGCATGCCAGATATTCCACGCTAACCCATGCATAAGTCGAGTACGAGTACCGCTTTGCTGAGTACGAGCACGAGGGTTGTAGCTGGGTGGTAGACGAACCACTAGTGCGTATGGAGAAGCGCAGCCTACAGGGTAAGACTCTAATACGGCCTCATTGTGATATGACAGACACCCGTATATCCATTTACGATCAAGCCGGCATCGACCGGTTGCGGGCCCGGTTGCGAATCGACCCACACGATTTACGGCGTGTTCGGACGAGCCTGTTCAAACACTGGCATGCGGACGAGGACGCTTATTCCGCCGTGCCCCAGGCCAGGGTACTGTCCGGACAAATGCGAATTCATGCGCTCCAGTTGCACGACCGGCTCGATTCGCAAGTCGATGGGGCCACCAAGTTATTGTTCCGCACCGAACGGGGGCTGCTGCTCGAGACGGTCCTGCTGCGGGCCGGAACTGGCCGCACCACTTTGTGTGTCTCGAGCCAGGTCGGCTGTGCGGCGGCGTGCGATTTTTGTGCAACTGGCAAAATGGGGATTACCCGCAATCTGATCGTGGCGGAAATTCTCGACCAGGTGTTGCAGGCGGGTCAGTTGGCCGCAACCCGGCGACAGCGTCTGCGAAATATCGTCTTTATGGGCATGGGCGAACCGCTGCACAACGAAGAGAATTTGTACGAAGCGATCCGGTTATTAACCCACCCAGATTATTTTCACCATTCTCCGAGCCGCGTGCTTGTTTCCACGGTCGGCATTCCCGAGGCGATGCTCCGCTGTGCGGGGCGGTTTCCGCGCGTGAACCAGGCCCTCAGTCTGCACTCCGTGCGGCAGTCGGTGCGGGAGCAGATCATTCCGCTGGCCCGCCGCTATCCGCTTGACCTACTGCGCCGCACCGTGGGTGAGCTCAATCGGCTGCAAGCCCCGCATGGGGCGGAGACGGTGATGCTCGAGTATCTGTTGCTGCGAGGCGTGAACGATGCGGCCGACGATGCCCGGGCCCTGGTTGCCTGGAGCGAAAACTTGCGGGTGCACGTGAATCTGATTCCCTTTAACTCGATTGCCGAGGCGCCCCACCTCGCCGGTACCGAGCGGGCGGGCCGCGAAGCGTTTGCCGCAATCCTCAAACAGGCCGGCCTGAAAACGACCATCCGCTATTCGCTCGGTACCGACATCGCCGCCGCCTGCGGCCAGCTGGTACGAAAAGCGAGGTAGTGGTCTAATGCCGGAACTGCGCACGGCTTGTTCCGGCCTACAGGCTTATTGCCATATAAGGCGAGCGGCAAGTGAAAATTTACCTGCCGCGAGGTTGTCAAGCATTACCAGCCGTCTACAACCTGGTGAGTTCTCATCTGCCGCTCGCCTAATGCCTGTGTTTGGGGTGGGTAAATTACATTACAGTCCAATGTTGGGCATCAAAGCTATTTTATGAGCTGCGACCCCTTTCTTTACCGCGATGCCGACGATCGTGATCGTG